>NZ_JBYISA010000026.1:0-106661 GCF_057708345.1 Streptomyces sp. bgisy130 | reverse complement strand
CCCCCCCCCCCCCCCCCCCCCCCCCCCCCCCCCCCCCCCCCCCCCCCCCCCCCCCGCGGCCGTCCGGCCAGCTCTCCGCCGCGGCCGTCCCCTCAGCTTCCGGCCACGCCCTCCGTGGGCTCCTGCGCCCCGACGCAGGTCCGTACCGCGCCGATGAGCCGGTCGACCCGCGGGTCGCCGCCCGCGCCCATCAGGTTGGCGGTATAGGCGAAGCCGACCCCGAACTCGTCGTCACCGAAGGCGAATTGACCGCCCGCCCCGCTGTTGCCGAAGGAGCGCGTACCGAGCAGCCGGCGGAACGGCGAGTCGACGAGGAAGCCGCTCCCCCAGCGGGCGCCGAGGTCCGGGAACCCCGACCAGGACGCACCGCCCGACAGCTGCCGGACCGCATCGGTCACGGTGCCGGCGCCGAGCAGCCGCGGCGCGCCGTCCACACCGGTCGCGGCCGCCGCGTACAGCGCCGCCAGCCCGCGCGCCGTCGAGACCGCGCCCGCGCCGGGGAATTCGGCGGTCAGCAGGGCGGGCGAGTTGTAGCCGTGCGGATCGTCGAGACCGGGGAAGGGCAGCACGCCGTTCATCGTCAGGGCCCGCATGGGCAGCAGGTCGGCGCTCGGCAGCGGGCCGCGCCCCCCGGCCTCGGCGAGCCGGGCCAGCCGCGGCACCTCCGCCCGCGGCATCCCGATCCATGTGCGCAGACCCAGGACGTCGCCGATGGCCTCGCGGAAGTACCCGCCGGGCGTACGGCCGGTCAGCCGCCGGATCACCTCGCCGATGATGAAGCCGAAGGCGTGCGCGTGGTACTCGTACGCGGTGCCGGGATCGTACAGCGCAGGCTGCTCCTCCAGGGCGCGGATCACCGGCGTCCACCGGGTCAGCTCCTCGAAGGTCAACTGCCGTTCGGCGAGCGGGATTCCGGCGGTGTTGGCGAGCACCATCCGGGTGGTGATCGCCTCCTTGCCCCGCTGGGCGAACTCCGGCCAGTAGTGGGCCACCGGAGCGTCGAGGTCCCACTTCTCCTGCTGGGCGAGCAGATGGGCGCAGAAGGCGATCAGGCCCTTGGCGACGGACATCACGGGAAGGACGGTGTCCTCGTCCCAGGCCCGCCCGGTCCGGTCGTCGGCGGTCCCGCCCCACAGGTCGACGACCTTGCGCCCGTCGGCGAACACGGCCACGGCGGAGCCCAGTTCGCGGCCCTCGGCGAAATTCCGGGCGAAGGCGTCCGCCACCGCCCCGAAGCCCTCGTCGGCCCATCCGTGCTGTGGCATCTGCCGCTCGCCTCCTCGCGTCGTACGGCCCGGCCCTCCGTGGACCGCGGCCGGGTCACCGTACGTGCGCGGCCGCCGGGGTTCGACCGAATTTCCGGTACGCGAGGGGAGGTTGAGCCACCCGCCCCACGGCGGCCGGAACCGGATTCCCCCCAACCGGGCTTCTGTTACCCACAGTTGCCATCTGCGGTCTGGATTCACGCGGCGTAATCGGGGAAGTCAGTACTTCGCACGGCTTTTCGTCCGGCCCCGGGTTCCGGGAGCCCCAGCTGCCCGGTTCCGCGGGGCCGACGACCCTGTTCCGGACCACGGTCCACCTCTCCCGTCTGCGCACGCATCGTGAAGGCCATGAGGGAAAGCGATGTCGGAATACCTTGCGGTCGCCCGCCGGATGTGGCACCTGCTGGAGCCACTGCACGCCACCCTGTATTTCGCCCCCGAGGCACGCCAGGTCGCCGCCGGCCTCGGCCATGAGGTCGCCTCCCGCTGGCCCAGCTATTTCGCCTGGCGCACGGCCCCGCTGGGCGCCGCCGGGCCCGAGCTGGTCGCCGCGACGTACTACACCTTCTGCCCGCGGATGATCACCCGGTACCTCCCGCGGATCTGGACCGTCGCGGAACCGGCCAAGGTGCTGGACGCCCGGCTGGTGGCGATGGACCGTGCGCTGACCGCCCTCATCGACGGCCGGCTGACCACCGCCCAGCTCACCGAGGCGGCCCGACTCGCCCGCCAGGCCGCCGAGAACGCCGGTACCGCCGCCCGCCCGCTGGCCGCCGCCAACCGCGATCTGCCCTGGCCGGACGCGCCCCATCTGGTGCTCTGGCAGGCCGCGACGGTGCTGCGCGAACACCGCGGCGACGGCCATCTGGCGGCCCTGCTGACCTGCGAACTCGACCCGTGCGAGGCCCTGGTGTCGTTCGCCGCGGTCGGTGCCGCGCCGGCCGCGGATTTCGTGGGGCGCGGCTGGAGCGCACAGGAGTGGAGCGATGCCCGGCACCGCCTCGCCGCCCGTGGCTGGATCGCCCCGGACGGCACCGCGACCGACCGCGCCCGCAAGGAGCGCGAGGCGATCGAGCGGACGACCGACCGGCTGGCGGCCGGACCGTGGCGGGCGCTGGGCCACTCCCGCGCCGAACGGCTGGCGCAGCTGCTCACCCCGCTCCTCTGCGCGGTCTTCGAGGCGGGCTATCTGCCCCGGCACAGCACTCTGGGCATCGGGAGGGTAAAGGTCGGCCACCCGTAAGGGCAGGCCCGCAGGGGTCTCACAGCGGCCCGCCGGACCTGACGAGCGGGCCCCTTGACCCACGGGCCGCCCGGCTCAACTCGCGCGCCGGCCCCGCGACTCGTCCAGCCACCGCACCACCGCGTCATGTGTCACCCCGTGGTCGGCGAGCACCGCCCCGGCCGGTCCGGGCCCGGCGGTCAGCGCGAGCAGCAGATGCTCATCGCCGAGAGACCGCTCCCCCCGGCCGACCGCGATCCGCAGGGCGCGCTCCAGTACGGCCCTGGCCTCCGCGGTGAACGGCCGGCGCACCCGCTTCCGGCGCCCGGCCGTCCCGCCGGCGGCCAGCGCGCCGGCCCCGTGGGCCTCCTCCACCCGCGCCACGATCGCGTCGATATCGATCCCCATCCCGGCCAGCGCCGCCGCGTCGGCCGTCGACACCCCGCCGCGCCGGCGCACCTGCGCGAGGGCCTGTGCGACCGACTCCCGCCGCTCGTGGACACCGAGGGCGGCGAGCGCCCCGGCGGCCGGGGAATCCGTGCGCTCCAGCAGCGCGAGCAGCAGCTCCGGTTCGCCGATCACCTCGCTCCCCGTACGGTCCGCCTGCTCCACCGCACCCCGCACCACCGCACGCGCCCCGGCCGTGAACTTCTCGAACATCAGCGCCTCCCGTGCTTCTTGTGCACCGCTTGTCTGCTGACACCCAGCTCCGCCGCGATCTCCTGCCACGACCAGCCCTGCGCACGGGCGCTGCGCACCTGCACGGCTTCGAGCTGCTCCAGCAGCCGGCGGAGCGCGGCCACGGCGCGGAGCCCGACCCTGGGGTCCCGATCGCCGGCCCGCTCGGCGAGATCCGTTGCTTCGGTCATGGATGTCAATGTACGTTGACACATCGAGAGCGTCAACCATCATTGACATGCCGGGCACAACTCGGCCAGGGACACGTGCACTTGAGAGATTTGCGGGCGGGTGGACCGGAGGATCAGCCCTCGGGGCGGGCCGGGTCAGCGGCGGACAGGGCGATCAGCGCCGCGCTGCCGTCCGTCCGCAGCTCGACGGGCGCCGCGTCCGGCCCCGCCAGCAGCGCCGCGTCGAACCGCGCCAGCCGCGCCTCGGGTTCGCCGTCCGCCCGAAGCCGGGTCTCCCCCTCGACGGCCACGATCAGCACGGCCTCCGGGCCCCCGGCGCCTCCGTCGGCGGGCCGCCGGACCGGCTCCACCACCCGGCGCCCCCGCACCCTCTCCACCGTGGCGGCCGCCCGCCCCGCCCGCAGCATCACATTGAGATTGACGACCGGGCCGGCCGGCAAACGGGAGCCGGTCTCCGCGCCGCCGGGGAAGGCGAACGGGCGGCAGCGGTCCGTCAGGAGCCGGGTGGTGCCGTCCACCGTCAGCTCCAGCCCGGCCCCGTCGACCACAGTGAGGATCCGCTGGACGCCGGGCAGCGGTGAGTACGGCCCGTCCCGGGTGACGTCCGCCAGGCTGACCCGCCAGGCGAAGGTGTCCCAGCCGGCGCCCGGCGGGTGGACGGCGACCTCCCGGGTCACCCCGCCGCCGTTGCTCCACGGCATGGCGGGGCGCCCCGCCGCCCGCAGGATCCGCACGTTCCGCAGCCTTCCGGTGAAGTGGTGGCGGCCCGTCAGGCCGTCAGACGGTCAGCACGATCTTGCCGAACAGCTCGCCCTCGGCCATCTTGGTGAACCCCTCGCGCGCCCGGTCCAGCGGCAGCGTCGAGTCGATGACCGGCCGGATGCCCTTGGCCGCGCAGAAGCTGAGCAGCGAGGCCAGCTCCTCCTTGCTGCCCATCGTGGAGCCGACGACCTTCAGCTCCAGGAAGAAGATCCGGTTGAGCTCCCCGCTCTTGGGGGTGAAGCCGCTGGTGGCGCCCGAGATGACCAGGGTGCCGCCGGGGCGCAGCGACTTGACGGAGTGCGACCAGGTGGCGGCGCCGACCGTCTCGATCACCGCGTCCACCCGCTGCGGCAGCCGCTCACCGCTGGCGAACACCGCCTCGGCGCCCAGTTCCAGGGCGCGCTTGCGCTTGGCCTCGTCCCGGCTGGTGGCGAAGACCCGCAGACCCGCGGCGGCACCGAGCACGATGGCCGCGGTCGCCACCCCGCCGCCGGCGCCCTGCACCAGGACGCTGTCCCCGGGCCGTACGCCCCCGTTGGTGAACAGCATCCGGTACGCGGTCAGCCAGGCGGTCGGCAGGCAGGCGGCCTCCTCGAAGGACAGTTCCTTCGGCTTGGGCAGCACGTTCCAGGAGGGGACGGTGACCTGCTCCGCGAACGTGCCCTGATAGCGCTCGGTGAGGATGGAGGGCTTCTCCTTGGGGCCGACTCCGTGGCCGGTCTGCCCGATGACGGAGTGCAGGACGACCTCGTTGCCGTCCTCGTCGATACCGGCGGCGTCGCAGCCGAGGATCATCGGCAGCGCCTCGTCCGTGATCCCCACCCCGCGCAGCGACCACAGGTCGTGGTGGTTCAGGGAGGCGGCCTTGACGTTGACGGTCGTCCAGCCGGGGCGTACGTCAGGGGCCGGGCGCTCCCCCAATTCGAGGCCGTTCAGCGGCTGGTCACGGTCGATGCGGGCGGCATAGGCAGCAAACATGATCCCAACGTAGGCCGCGGCCGGGCGCTGCGGTACCGCGTACGGGTGTGACACGCACCGCGTCGGCCCGGCCGCACACCGCCCGCACGACGACGCCGGGCCCGCACCCCTGAGAGGTGCGGGCCCGGCCCGTCGTCGTGCGCCCCGCGCGGGGGCGCGGTCAGCGGCGTGCCACGCCCTCGGCGCGGGCGGCGGCCGCGACGGCGGCGGTGACGGCCGGGGCGACCCGCTCGTCGAACGGCGAGGGGATGACCCGGTCGGCGCTGAGTTCGTCGGCGACCACGGCGGCCAGCGCCTCGGCGGCGGCGAGCTTCATGCCCTCGGTGATCTGCGAGGCCCGCACCTGCATGGCACCGGCGAAGATGCCCGGGAAGGCCAGCACGTTGTTGATCTGGTTCGGGTAGTCGCTGCGCCCGGTAGCAACCACGGCCGCGTACTTGTGCGCGATGTCCGGGTGGATCTCCGGGGTCGGGTTGGCCATCGCGAAGATCAGCGAGTCCTTCGCCATCTTCGCCACCGCCTCCTCCGGCACCGTGCCGCCGGAGACCCCGATGAAGACATCGGCACCGTCCAGCGCGTCCTCCAGCGAACCGGTCAGCCGGCCCTTGTTCGTGAAGCCGGCCACCTCGCGCTTGACGTCCGTGAGGTCGGCGCGGTCGGTGGAGACGATGCCCTTGCGGTCGCACACCGCGACGTCTCCGATGCCCGCCTCGATGAGGATCTTGGCGATGGCGACACCGGCCGCACCGGCACCCGAGATGACCGCCCGCAGCTGACCGAGCGAACGGTCCGTGAGCTTGGCGGCGTTGCGCAGCGCGGCCAGGGTGACCACGGCGGTGCCGTGCTGGTCGTCGTGGAAGACCGGGATGTCCAGCGCCTCCTGGAGCCGGCGCTCGATCTCGAAGCACCGCGGCGCCGAGATGTCCTCCAGGTTGACGCCGCCGAAGGACGGCGCCATCCGGACGACGGTCTCGATGATCTCGTCGGTGTCGGTGGTGGCGAGCGCGATCGGCACCGCGTCGACGCCGCCGAACTGCTTGAAGAGGATGGCCTTGCCCTCCATCACGGGGAGGGATGCCTCCGGGCCGATGTCGCCCAGGCCCAGCACCGCGGTGCCGTCCGTGACCACGGCGACGACCTGGGACTTCCAGGTGTAGTCGTGCACCAGCTCGGGCTGCTCGGCGATGGCGCTGCACACCTTGGCGACGCCCGGTGTGTAGGCGAGGGACAGGTCGTCCTTGTCCCGGACCGGCACGGTCGCCTGAATGGCCATCTTGCCGCCGCGATGCAGCGCGAACGCCGGATCGAAGGCGTCGTCGGGCGCACCGTCCGCGTCCGTACCACTCTTGTTGTCGCTGCGAGGATTGACGATCTCCGCTGCCACTTGTCTTACCCCTTTTATTCGTAAATCTGCTTGAGGGTGGCCACTCCCTGGTTGAGGGGTGGGCGGGCACCGCGTCCGCGCCCTGCTCGGCAGATACCTGCCGAGCGGGGGGAGGTACGGACGCCGGGCGCGCCGCACACGCGCCCTGAGCCCCGGATGAGGGGTGTAACGCACCTTTCTACCTGACGGGCGCGAGCCCCGACGAGTCAGATTCATTACTCTCGGGTTCAGAGCTCCGACAATAACGGCGAAATACACAAAAAACCCAGAAGAGCCCGCTCTGTACCGTCCGGATTCCGAGATGCCCGGAGCGGACCCGCCCGTATCGGGCAGTTCACCGGCGGGACAGCTCCCGTGCGGCATCCGGCCGCCACCCCGGCGTCCCCGTCCGTTATCCGATTTTGACCTGAACGACAGTCCGAATACCGGAGTCCGGATGGCAGGATTCCGTCACCAACCGAGGTCGCGACGCCCAAAGGTGTGCCCCGGCCCTTTTGTCACGTCGGCTTCTCCATCCGCAGGAGGCTCAGCATGACCGCAAGCACCACCCGTCGCACGGCCGCCGGCAGGTCTCGTACAGCCGTGGCCGCAGCGACCGCGGTCGCCGCCTCGCTGCTGCTGCTCAGCGCCTGCGGCGACCAGACGAACGAGGCCATCGCCAAGCGCGAGGCGAAGAAGAGCCGCAACGTCAATGCCCCGCTGTTCAAGACGCTACCCAAGGACGTCCAGGAAAAGGGCTTCCTCCAGGTCGGCTCGGACATCACCTACAAGCCGGTGGAGTTCCGCTCCAACGGCAAGATCGAGGGCATCGACCCGGATCTCGCGGCGGCGATGAGCAAGGAGCTGGGCATCAAGCTCAACTTCAACAACGCCACCTTCGACACCCTCATGGGCGGTCTGAAGTCCAAGCGCTACGACATCGCGATGTCGGCGATGACGGACACCAAGGAGCGCCAGGAGGGCATCGACAGCAACACCGGCAAGAAGATCGGCAAGGGCGTCGACTTCATCGACTACCTCAACGTCGGTGTCTCGCTCTACACCCGCAAGGGCAAGACCAACGGCGTCGACGGCTGGGAAACCCTGTGCGGCAAGAAGATCGCGGTGCAGCGCGGCACGGTCTCGCACGACCTGGCCAAGGACAAGTCGAAGGCCTGTGAGTCCAACGACTCGGAGCCGATCTCGATCGAGGCATTCGACAACGACTCCGAGGCCCAGACCCGGCTGCGTACCGGCGGTGTGGACGCCGTCTCCAGCGACTACCCGGTCGCGGCGTACGCGGTGAAGGTCTCCGGAGGCGGCAAGGACTTCCAGATGGTCGGCGGCGCGCCGCTGAAGGCGGCCCCGTACGGCATCGCGGTCCCCAAGGGCCAGGAGAAGCTGCGTGACGCGCTGAAGGCCGCCGTGGAACGCGCGATCAAGAACGGCTCGTACGCCAAGGTCCTGGACAAGTGGGACGTCAAGGACGCCGCGGTCAAGAAGGTGCAGCTCAATGGCGGCTGAGCCGCCGCCCGCCGCCCCGTCCGCTCCGCGCACCTCCCGCCGAATGCTGAAAGGCAACACCCGTGTCAGTTGACGTCGACAAGTCGGCCCAGCCGCCGGCAGATGCTCCGCCGCCCCAGTCCCTCAAAGCCATCCCGGTACGCCATTACGGACGCTGGGTGGCGGCGATCGTCGTCATCGGGCTGATCGCTCTGCTCGGCAGGGCCTTCGCCACCGCGGACGTCAACTGGGACGCCATTCCCCAGTACATGTTCAACGCGGACATCCTCAAGGGCCTGCGCAACACCCTGCTGATCACCGTGCTCTCGATGATCATCGGCATCGTGGGCGGCGTCATCCTGGCCGTGATGCGCCAGTCCAAGAACCCGGTCACCTCGACCGTCGCCTGGTTCTACGTCTGGTTCTTCCGCGGCACGCCGGTCTATGTCCAGCTGTTCCTCTGGTTCAACCTGGGCCTCGTCTTCCAGTACATCGACATCATGCCGATCTACAAGGACGAGTGGTCGGACTTCATGACCCCGTTCCTGTGCGCGCTGCTGGGCTTGGGCCTCAACGAGGCGGCGTACATGGCGGAGATCTGCCGGGCCGGCCTCAACGCCGTCGACGAGGGCCAGACCGAGGCGGCGCACGCGCTGGGCATGAGCCACGCCAAGACGCTGCGCCGGATCATCGTGCCGCAGGCGATGCGGGTGATCGTGCCGCCGACCGGCAACGAGGTCATCAACATGCTGAAGACCTCCTCGCTGGTCATCGCCGTCCAGTACTACGATTTGCTTCAGGCGGCGCAGAACGTCGGGCGGGACTCCGGCGTCGTGGTCGAGATGCTGATCCTCGCGGCCGCCTGGTACCTCATCGCCACCACGGTGCTCAGCATCGGGCAGTACTACCTGGAGCGCTACTACGCCCGTGGCTCCAGCCGCCAGCTCCCGCTCACTCCGCTCCAGCGCGCCAAGGCAAAGCTGTCCGGCGGCTTCAACCGTGGAGGGGTCTAATGACCGCCAGCAAGCTCACGACGACCAAGGCCGCGGGCAGCAGCGGCGGCCCAATGGTCAAGGCCGAGGGCGTCCACAAGTCCTTCGGCGCGGCCCACATCCTCAAGGGCATCGACCTGGAGGTCGCGCCGCGGGAGGTCTTCTGCCTGATCGGCCCGTCCGGCTCCGGCAAGTCGACGTTCCTGCGCTGCATCAACCACCTGGAGAAGGTGAACGCCGGGCGGCTGTCCGTCGACGGTGAACTGGTCGGCTACCGCGAGCACAACGGCAAGCTCTACGAGCTGCGCGACAGGGAGGTCGCCGCCCGCCGCCGGGACATCGGCATGGTCTTCCAGCGCTTCAACCTCTTTCCGCACATGACCGCGATCGAGAACGTCATGGAGGCGCCGATCCAGGTCAAGGGCGAGTCCAAGGCCGCGGCGCGGGAGCGGGCGGTCAAGCTCCTGGACCGGGTCGGCCTGGCCGACAAGGCGGGGAACTACCCCTCACAGCTCTCCGGCGGCCAGCAGCAGCGCGTCGCCATCGCCCGTGCGCTGGCGATGGAGCCGAAGCTGATGCTCTTCGACGAGCCGACCTCGGCCCTCGACCCGGAGCTGGTCGGTGACGTCCTGGACGTCATGAAGGACCTGGCCGCGGACGGTATGACGATGATCGTCGTGACCCATGAGATGGGCTTCGCCCGGGAGGTCGGCGACTCGCTGGTCTTCATGGACGACGGTGTGGTGGTCGAATCCGGCCACCCGCGCGAGGTCCTCGGCAACCCGCAGCACGAGCGGACGAAGTCGTTCCTGTCGAAGGTGCTGTAGGGCGGCAGATTCCGGAGCGCGCCGTCGCGGTGGAGGGTTCCACCGGGACGGCGCGCTCCGTTGTTGCCGGGCCGGGCTACTTCAGGCCCAGTACCAGGGCGTCGGTGGGCGAGGCCCACACCGGCCGGGCCTCCGCGACGCCGCCGTCGCGCAGCACGGCGGCGTGCCACGCGGCCGACGGGGTGTCGCCGTCGGCATGCTCGCCGTAGATCTCGAAGCGCTCGGCGGTCGGCGCGGCCAGCCGTGGATCGGCGGCCGCCAGCTGCCACCACTCGGCCCAGTCCACGGCGCCGGCCGCCTTCGCCGCCCCCATGCGCGCATGCCGGAAGGCCCGCTCGGCGGCGTTGATCCGCGGGGTGCCCTCCTCGGGCATGTGGTCGGCGTTCAGGAAGACCCCGCCGTCCCGCACCAGCGTGCCGAGCTGCCCGTAGAGCGCGCGCAGATCCTCGGTGTGGAGCCAGTGCAGCGCGGTGGCGGTGAGCACCGCGTCGTAGGTGTCGTGCGGCAGCTTGTCGGTCCACCGCGGGTCCTTGAGATCGGCCCGTACGAAGCGGACCCGGGGCTCGCCTTCGAAGTACCCTTCCGCGATGGCCAGCAGCGCGGGATCCAGATCGACGCCCACACTCACGGCCTCGGGGAAACGCTTCAGCAGCCGGTCGGAGATACTGCCCGTGCCGCATGCCAGATCCAGTACCCGGGGCGCGGGACCCACCAGGGCCTCGACCATGTCCAGCATCACCCGGAACCGCTCCTCGCGGTCGGGGAGGTACCACTCCTGCTGGCGGTCCCAACTGTTCTGCCAGGCTTGCCAATCGGCGCCGACGACGGTCTCGGTCATCGCTTCCCCTCCAGGCCGTAATACCCTCGTAGCGAGGACACCCCTTACTACGAGCATGCATCCGTACCCTAGCCTCCGCCCGTAAGGACTACAAGTGGAACTGGCCTATTACTCGGACTATGCCGTGCGACTGGTCAACACCGAACAGCCCGAGCGCGGCACCGACACCCTCACCTCCGTCGAGGTCGTCCGGGAACTCTTCGGTCCCGCCCAGCAGGCCGCCCGGCGCGCGACCGACAGCGACGTCACCAGGCTGCGCACGGTCCGCGCCCGGCTGCGCGCCGTCTTCGAGGCCGCCGACGCCGGTGACGAGGTGCTGGCCGTGGACCTGCTCAACGCCCTGATGATGGAATTCCCGGTCAGCCCGCAGATCTCCGGCCACGAGCGCCGGGACGATGGGGGCACCTCCCGCTCGAGCGGAGCCGAGAGTGGGGGAGGCCGCCCCGACTGGCACATGCACATCGCCGATCACGCCGCCAACGCGACCGCCGGCTTCACTGCGACCGCGTGCATGGGGCTGGCCTTCCACCTCACCGAGCTCGGCGTGGACCGGCTGGGCATCTGTGAGGCGCGGCCCTGCCGCAACGTCTACCTGGACACCTCGACCAACCGCTCCCGGCGCTACTGCTCCGACCGCTGCGCCACCCGCGCCAATGTCGCCGCCTACCGCGCCCGCAAGCGCCTGGAGAGCGAACGCGCGGCCCGTACCGGCCGGACCGACGAGACGACCCAGGACAGCACCCCGGCGACCGACCGCTGAATGTCCCGCGGCGGCCGCACCCGGATCCAGGCGCGGGCGATGACCAGTTCATCCGGAACCACCCCGAATTCCCGGCTGTCGTTCTCGACGAACGGATTGTCCCCCTGGACCCACCAGCCGCCGTCGCGCCGCTGCACGGCCCGCTTGACGATCAGCAGATCCTGCCGGAACGGATGCCGCAGCACGACCACGTCACCGGGCCGCACCACCGCCCCGTACCGCACCACCAGCTGGTCGCCGGGCTGGAGCGTCGGCACCATCGACGGGTTGTACACCTCGGCCAGCCCGAAGGCGCGAAGCAGGCCGCCCCGCTCCTGCCCCGCGTCCGCGTCCCGCTCCGGCTCGCGCTCGTGCACCCGCTCCGGCATCCCGTACCTCCCGCTCCGACCCTCCCCCGGACTCCGTCCGGGGGCACCCCCGTCTCGCTTCGCCCACCGGCCCATCCTCCAACAGTCCCAGCGTGACACCGGACTTTTGCCCTAAGACCCCCGGCCCGCCCGAGAAAAGCCTTCCCGCACCGAGTAATCTCGCACCTGAGAAGACGATCACGAGGAAGGACTGAACATGCTTTCCCGCCTGTTCGCCCCCAAGGTCAAGGTCAGCGCGCACTGCGACCTGCCCTGTGGTGTGTACGACCCCGCCCAGGCCCGCATCGAGGCCGAGTCGGTCAAGGCCGTCCAGGAGAAGTACCAGGCCAACGAGGATGCGGACTTCCGCACCCGCGCCGTCCTGATCAAGGAGCAGCGCGCCGAGCTGGCCAAGCACCACGTCTCGGTGCTGTGGAGCGACTACTTCAAGCCCCCGCACTTCGAGAAGTACCCGGAGCTGCACCAGCTGGTCAACGACACCCTCAAGGCGCTCAGCGCCGCCAAGGGTTCCAACGACCCGGCCACCGGCCAGAAGGCGCTGGACTACATCGCCCAGATCGACAAGATCTTCTGGGAGACCAAGAAGGCCTGACCCCGGCACAGGCGGACCCGCGGCTTCGCGGGTGGCCCAGCCGATCTGTCCGCACCCGGTCCGCATACCGCCGAGCACGGCGGCCATGACGGAGCGGGTGCGGTCTTCTTTTGCCCGGCGCGAGTAATAGCCCTGTGCGCCCTCACGACACGGACGGACCGCCCCCGCGGCGCAGGTGCCGGAAACCGCCCGCCGCCATGCCTCTGACCGGCAGGTCCTGGGGCGGGGTGCCGGCCGGGGCCGGCACCCCGGCCTTCGCGCCGTAGCGGTTCGCCAGCGGCGCGGAAGTGAGGCCGTGGGCGAGGACGCTGAGGAGGACGGTGCAGGCGATCACCGGGAGGACCTGGCGGGCCCCTTCGGGGGTGAGTTCCTCGACCGCGAGCAGGCCGAAGATGATCGAGGCCAGTCCGCGGGGGCCGAACCAGCCGATGAACCCCACCGTCCGGGCGTCCAGCCCGCTGCCGGCCAGACACAGCGCCACCGGCACCATACGGATCACCGTCAGGCTCAGGACGGCGTAGACCACGGCCTGCCAGGTGACATGGGCGAACACATCGGGAAGCAGCACGGCGCCGAAGACCAGCCATACCAGGACGGAGAGCAGCGCCCCGGACTGCTCGACGTACAGCAGCACCCGCGGGGGCGCACCGTGCGTCGTGCCGAACGCCAGGCCGGCGACGAAGGCGGCGACGAAGCCGTTGCCGCCGATCGCGAGGGACGAGGTGTAGCTGAGGAGGGAGAGGGCCAGGACGCCCGCGCCGGCGAAGTCCTCAGCGGCCCAGCCGTTGCGGAGGGTGGTGCGCAGCAGCCAGCCGGCGGCCAGCCCGAGCACCGCGCCGTACGCCGTGCCGATGGCCAGCTCCACCAGGGCATGGCCGGCGGCGTCCGGCCCGGCCTGGTGTTCGGCCGCGGACACCCCGGCCAGGGCGAGCACCACCAGCGGTGTGACGATGCCGTCGTTGAGGCCGCTCTCCACGTTGATGACCCGGCGGATCTTCGCGGGTACCACGGGGTTGACCATCATCGTGGCGCCGAGCGCGGCGTCCGTCGGGGCGAGTGCGGCGCCGACGTAGAGGGCGGACCAGCCCGAGACACCGGGCAGCAGGACGGCCGCCAGCAGCGCGCCGAGGCCCACGCACAGCGGGAGTCCGATCCCCAGCAGCCGTACGTAGAGCCCGAGTTCCGGGCGCAGGGCGCGGAAGGAGAGCCGCGCGGCATCGGTGAACAGCACCCAGACCAGGGTGATCTCCGCGAGCGCCTTGACCGTCTCGTGCGGGAGGGCGAGGTCGAGGACCCCGGTGCCCTCGCCCAGCAGCAGGCCCAGCAGGACGAAGGCGGCCGGCGCGGTGAGCTCGTAGCGCTCCATCCGCCGCGAGCACAGGCACCACAGGAACACCAGAAGCAGAACCAGGGAAAGGGTGCTGTCCACGGGGTCTCCAGCCTTGGCCGCGCCGGCGCTCGGACCTCCCACTCTCGGCCATCCCCACGCCGCCCGGCCGCTCCGGGAAGACCGGGCCCGCGCCTTTCACACGGTTGGCGGCAGGGGCGACGGCGGCCCGGGGCGCGTGGGAGCCCTAGGAGCCGACCGGCAGCGGCCCGTCGTGCCGGACCAGCCACGCCCGGTAGGCGTCGCTCGCCCAGGCGATCTCCATGTACGAGGCGGTCAGGTCGGCGAACAGGTCGTCCGCCGGGGCCGCGGGGGTGTCGTCCTGGCGGCAGGCCATGAACAGGCGGACGGCCAGCGGATCGCCGTACAGGGGGCGGATCGCCATGCCGTGGCGGGAGCGGGCGGTCGGCTGGCAGGGGGTGACCACCTCGCCGGCCGTGACCAGATCCACCGTGGTGAGGTAGTCGCCGTGCACGACCCGGGGGTTGATTCCGGCCGCGGCCCAGATGCGGCGCAGTCCGGCCCATTCGCCGTCCACGGTCGGGTCGACCATCCACTGGTCGCCGGCGAGATCCGCCACCCGGATGACCTCCTGGGCGGCCGCCGGGTGGGAGTCCGCCAGGGCGATGAACTGCGGTTCCCTGGCGATGAGTTCATGTTCGGCCAGGCCGTCGGGGACCCGCAGCGGGGAGCCCTCGACCTCGTGGACGAAGGCGGCGTCGAGCTGCCCGGTCGCGACCATGTGCAGCAGGGCGTTGGCGGACACATCGGTTCTTATCGTGGTGTCCGTCTGCGGCAGCCGTACCCGTAGCCTGCGCAGCCAGCCGGCGACGGCCGGGCTGTTGGTGCTGCCGATATGCAGCCGGGTGCCCTGTTCGCGCTGCGAGGCCGAGGCGACCTCGTCAAGAAGTGCCCGCATTTCGGCCACTATCGGCCGGGCCCGGCACAGCACCGAATGCCCCAGCGGGGTGGGCCGGCTGCCGCTCGGTTCGCGGAAGAAGAGCTGGCCGCCGAGGGCTTTCTCGATGCGGTGGAGCTGGGTGGTCAGGGAAGGCTGGGTCATGCCGAGGTGCCGGGCAGCCTTGCGTACGCTGCCGGTGTCGGCGATGGCGCACAATGCGCGAAGATGCCTTACCTCGAGCTCCACGTCCGGAGCATAACGACGTCGGCATACGTGACACCAGACTCTCAAACCTGTCTGAACTCCCTTTTTTTGCGCAGGGTATTGGCTGACGCTATCGCCGCCTGACATCTCCGTCTTCCGGGTGAACTCCGTCCAGACTCAACGGCACCAAGAAATCCGCAGGGCCCCGGTCGCCGCCCCACACGGCGACCGTACGGCCCTCGGAAATTAAGGAGCCCCCACATGAGATCTCCCAAGACGGCGCTGTCGGCGGCGCTCGGTCTGGGCCTCGTCGCCGCGCTCGCAGCCGCGGCGCCGGTTTCGGCAGCTTCCCCCTCCCCCACCAACTCCTCCCACAGCACCGCCGCTTCGATCGCGGCGTACAACGGCTCGGCCGCCGAGAAGGCGGATACCAAGGCGTTCTTCGAGGCCGTGATCAAGTCGGCCAAGGCCAAGATGAAGGCGCACCCGCACGCGGCCTCGGTTACCGTCACCTATGACGCCAGCAAGGCCCCGAAGTTCGCGGACCAGATAGCGCAGAGCGCCTCCATCTGGAACGGCGCGGTGCAGAACGTCAAGCTCCAGGAAGGCAGCGGCGGCGACTTCGAGTACCGCGAGGGCGACGACCCGCGCGGCTCGTACGCCAGCACGGACGGGCACGGGAAGGGCTTCGTCTTCCTGGACTACGCCCAGAACCAGGAGTACAACTCCACCCGGGTGACCGCGCACGAGACCGGCCATGTGCTGGGCCTGCCGGACCACTACGAGGGCCCGTGCAGCGAGCTGATGTCCGGCGGCGGCCCCGGCACCTCGTGTCAGAACGCCAACCCGGACGCGAACGAGCGCGCCAAGGTGGACCAGCTCTGGGCCAACGGCCTGGCGGGCATCCGCTTCGGCAAGGTCTCCTGACCTCCCCGACGGTCCCGCTGACGTAACGAAGTCCGGCGGCGGCCCGCGGACCTGACCGAGCTGACGGTGGCCGGGTCCGCGAACGACTTGGGGGCTGTCGAGTGCCGGAACCTGGCGGCCGGCCCTCGTACCCCACCAGCCCTCGCATCGTGCGCCGCCCCCGCGGTGGGGCTCCCCCCGGAGCCCCACCGCTTTCGTCTGCCGCAAGGCCGCCGGGCCGCAAGGCCGCCGGGTCAGCCCCACAGCGCCCGGGCGGCGGCCACCCCCGCGAACGCGGCCGCGAGCCCGGCCGCCACACTCGCCAGGGCGTTGGCGGCGGCATAGCCCCGCGCCCCGTCGGCCGCCAGCCGGAGCGTCTCGTACGAGAAGGTCGAGTAGGTCGTCAGGCCGCCGCAGAGGCCGGTGCCGAGCAGCAGTTGGGCGTGCGAGGAAGCTGCGCCGACGGCGACCGCGCCGGTCAGCAGGCCGAGGATCAGCGAGCCGACGACATTGACGGTGAACGTCCCCCAGGGGAAGACCGTGTCGTGCCGGGACTGCACATAGCGGTCGGTGAGATAGCGCAGCGGCGCCCCGACCGCCGCACCGGCCACCACCAGCAGCCAGTTCACCCGCGACCGCCCTCCGCCGCAGCCGGACCGTCCGTGCGCGGGTAGCTGATCCGCTCGCACGGGTCGAGGGTGACCAGGCCGCCGCCCGCGAGGAGTTCGTCCAGCTGCGGGAGAAAGGCGCGGATCCGTTGCTCGGTGTCGACGATGACGACCGCGACCGGCAGCTCCTCGCTCAGCGACAACAGCCGCTGGGTGTGGACGAGGGAGCCGGCGCCGAAGCCCTCGATGCCGCGGAAGACGCTGGCCCCGGCCAGTCCGGCTGCGCGGGCGCGGTGCACGATCTCCGCGTACAGCGGCTTGTGGTGCCAGCCGTCCTGTTCGCCGACAAAGACGGTGAGCCGGAGCGCCGGGGTGCCGCCGGGGTGTGCCGTGCCGTGTGTCATACCGTCCGCCGCCTCAGTTCGAGAAGTGCCCGGGTGCCGGTCACCGCGCCCCATACGGCCGCGAGCGCGCCGAGCAGGGTGCCCGCGAGACAGGCCATGGCCTGGGCGGGGTGCCGGGCGTCGATCAGCCGCTGGATGTCCACGGCGTAGGTGGAGAAGGTGGTGAAGCCGCCGAGGATGCCGGTGCCGAGGAACGGACGCAGCAGCCGGTGGGCCTGCCGGACCTCGGTGACCAGCACCATCAGCACGCCCATCAGCGCACAGCCGACGACATTGACGGCCAGGATCGTCCAGGGGAAGGAGCCGTCCCCGGTAGGCCAGAGGAGGGCGGCGCCGTAACGGGCCGCGGCGCCGATGCCGCCGCCCGCGGCCACCACACCGATCACCGGCCACTGCCCCCGCCAGGGGGCCGCCCGGCGGCGTCGCTGGTCCATGTGTCTCCCGAGATCATCGGCGATCTCAGGCTACCGCCGCTCCGCTGCGGGTGCCGCGGCGGGCGGTGGGGGTGTGGATGGCGGGGCGGTGACGTGCTTCCGCTGTCGCTGGGCATCCGTGCAGCTCAGACAGTTTCAGATCCTGCTCGGCGGGATCCGTGATCGCAAGGTGATCCCGTCATCGACTCGCCCTCTCAGAGCATGCCGTGGAGGGCTGCGCACACTTCGGTGCTGGTCGGCCGCAGCAATGGATCGCGGCTCATCATGCCCTCAATCAGGGGCCCGAGCGGCCCCGGTACGTTGATCGGCCGATGGGGCTTGTCGACGATGGCTTGCCGCTGGTCCTTGCGGTCGGCGTCGTCCGGATAGGAGACGTGCCTCCATCCGGTGGCGGCGAGGAACCACGACGCGCCCAGCGCGTACACGTCTGCTTCCTGCGTCGGCACAGCGGTACCCGTCGCCAAGATGCTCTCGGAGATCTCCGGCGCCTCGTAGTGGACCAGACAGCCCCGATAGCTGAAGTCATAGGACTCGGGGATCACGCCGCCCCGGGCAAGCGCCAAGTCAATGAGGGCCGTCCTGGTGGGGCCGATGACGAAGTGGTTGGGCTGCACGTCGCCATGCGCCCACCCGGCTTCATGCAGAGCGGCCAGCGCGGCGGCACACGAAAGCGCTTCGGCAAGGTCGGGCTCCCGCGGCTCAGTGGGGTGCCGGGAAGGCTCCCACAGCGCAAAGAGCGATTCACCGTCCCGCCATGGCTGCACGCTCCAGGTCCCCTCCTCCCACTCCCCGAAGCGGACCTCTTCGGGAATGAGCTGCCGAAGAATGACCGCCTCTCGGGCAGGTGCCAGCGCCGTCCATGCGTGCGTCCGGCTGCGATAGCCCAGCTTGACCGCGCATCGGCCGGTGGTAGTCCGCACGTCCCAGACCGTGGAGCCGCGCCGGTTGACAACGAGGCGGCGGCTCAGCGGTCCTACAGCGTCTTCGACGTGGGCGGGGAGATCAAAGGGACCTTGGCCGGGCATCGTTGTGTCCTCTCGGTGGTTCGTCACCTGAACGAAGAAGTCGCCCGCCGCCTGGTGGACGCGACCAGCGGACCGCAGGTCTTCGCCGCGGCCGCCGCACTCAGTGAGATGGCCGGCTGGATGGCGCATGACTCCGGCCGGGAAAAGCCTCGCTCGCGAGTGAGAGTGCCCTCGCTTGCCGGGACATGGAACGGTATGAGGAAGCACTGGTGCACGCTCAGCGGACAGTGGCGCTCAGGGAGTCAGTAAGAGCACGATCGCTCGCGTTGAGTCACATCAACCTCGTGACAATCCATGTCCACCGCGCCGATTGGGACGCCGTGGTGCACTTCGGGGTGGGGTTACTGACCGCGAATCCGTCGCTCGGTTCGGTCCGTGTCGTCAATCAGCTCGCCGACCTTCGGTGCACGCTGGAGGGCCACCGGAACTACCGGCCCGTGCGCGACTTCTTGGCACAGTTCGACGCCTCAGCAAAGACGCGGATTCCTCGCCGACATCTTGACGCCCCGTAGCGAAGGCACCTCTCCATGACACCCACTCCCGAAGAGCCGGACGCCTGGTATGCCTACCTCGCGGAAGGGAATGCCCGGCAAGCCCGCAAGCGAGTCGCTGCCGATGTGCTGTTGCGGCATGGCACCCCGCTTCGTGGCGGCCACAGAGGCACTGACCCGCGGCATCCCCCACTACCTGCACAACGGGTCTGCGCTGCCGTAGCCGCCCGCCAGAGGCGTCAGGCGTGTCCGCCCTAAAGCCAGCCGTTCCGCTTGAAGCCGCGGTGGATCACCCAGCAGATGGCCACGGTCACGCTCATCACCAGCGGATAACCGAAGGTCCAGTGCTTTTCCGGCATATGGTCGAAATTCATGCCGTAGACACCGCAGACCATGGTCGGTACGGCCAGGATCGCGACCCAGGCGCTGATCCGGCGCATGTCCTCGTTCTGGGCGACGGTGACCTGGGCGAGATGGGCCTGGAGTATGGAGTTGAGCAGTTCGTCGAAGGACGTGATCTGCTCGGTGACCCGGTCGAGATGGTCGGCGACATCCCGGAAGTACGTCTTGATCCGCGGGTCGACCTCGGACATCGACTGGGTCGCCAGCTCCTGCATCGGCCGGTCCAGGGGGGCCACCGCGCGCTTGAGTTCCAGCAGCTCGCGCTTGAGCTGGTAGATCCGGCCGGCCCCGCCGCTGCCGCGGATGGAGAAGACCTCGCTCTCGACGTCGTCGATGTCGTCCTGGACGGCGGAGGTGACATCGAGGTAGTCGTCCACGACGAGGTCGGCGACGGCGTGCAGCACGGCGGACGGGCCGATCGCCAACTGCTCGGGGTTGCTCTCCAGTTGCTCGCGCAGCGGGCCCAGTGAGCCGTGCCCGCCGTGCCGCACCGTGATCACGAAGTCGGTGCCGGTGAAGACCATGATCTCGCCGGTCTCGACGACCTCACTGGTGTCGGTGAGCCGGTCGTGATCGACGTAGCAGACGGTCTTGAAGACGGTGAAGAGCGAGTCGTCGTAGTGCTCCAGCTTGGGCCGCTGATGGGCGTAGACCGCGTCCTCGACGGCGAGCGGGTGGAGCCCGAACAGCTCGACAATTCCGGCGAATTCCTTCTCGGACGGCTCATGCAGCCCGATCCAGACAAATCCCCGGCCGGTCTTCCGGACCCGGCGGATCGCCACATCGGCCGGGTGGTCGCCCTTCTGCCGCACGCCGTCCACGTACACCGCGCAGTTCACCACGGCGGTGCCGAGCGGCGACCGCGCAGGGTGGCTGAGGTCGACTCCCCGGTGACGCGGCTGCGGCAGCCGGACGGCCTTGCGGAGGTTGCTGATCATCGACACCCGGCCAGTATGGCAAGCCGGAGGCCGCGAACGGTACGGCGAAGCGGCCGTTTTTACGCAGCGGACCGGGGCGGTGGCCCCGGGTCGCGCGGTGTGTTCCGGGGTCCCCGGCTAAGCGTGCGGCCCCACGCCGACCCTGCCGATCGTCAACTCCGCGGTGCCCTGGAGGATTTCGCCGACCCGCCGCACCTGGGCGTCCAGGGCGCGCCGCTGCCGGGCGGTCAGCGGTGTCAGCGGCTCGACCGTGAGCTGAATCATCCGGCGGCCGGAGCGGCGCTGGTGCGCGGCGGCCCCGGCGCGGGGCCGTTCGTCAGGAGACCAGGGCGGGCCGCTCCTCCGCCCCCACGCCGTCCCGGTCCGTCCGCTCCGATACGTCCGGCGCGTCCGGCGCGTCCGGCGCGTCCGGTGCGTCCGGCGCGTCCGGTGCGTCCGGCGCGTCCGGTGCGTCCGGCGCGTCCGGTGCGTCCGGTGCGTCCTGGGCCGCCACCGCGGGCGACCGCCGCGGCAGCAGGAACAGCAGCCCGAAGATGAGGACCAGGCCGCCGGAGATCCACCACAGGGCGTGGGTCGTCGCGTCGACGAAGGAGGGGGCGAGGGCCGCGGCCGCCGCGCCCCGCGTCTCCCCCGTACCGCCGACGACCCCGAAGAAGGCCACCGACGACAGGCCGAGACCGAGTGCCATGCCCAGTTGGCCGGTGGTGTTGAAGATGCCGGAGGCCGATCCGGAGTGCTCGGCCGGGACCTCGGAGATCGCCGCGTCGGTGATCGGGGCGACGATCAGGCCCATCCCGCCCCCCATCAGCAGCATCGCCGGGGCCATCTGCCAGGACTCCAGGGCGGTGCCGTAGTGCCCGGCCTCCCAGAGGTAGAGCAGCGCACCGCAGAGCATGGTCAGCGCACCGGCCTGGAGCACCGCACGGCCGAACCGCGGCACCAGCTTCTGTACGGACAGCCCGGCCGCGGCGGAGCAGGCGAGCGAGAACGGCACCCCGGTCAGCCCGGCGTGCAGCGGGCCCCAGCCCAGCCCCAGTTGCATATGGAGCGTCCAGACCAGGAAGAACAGGCCGCTGACGACGCCGAAGGTCAGCTGGACGCCGGCGCCCGCCGCGAAGGTCCGCACCCGGAAGAGGGCGAGTTCGACGAGCGGTGAGCCGTCCCTGCGGGCCTTGATCCGCTCGTAGCGGACGAAGAGCGCCAGGACGAGCGGGCTCGCGGCCATCGATACGAAGCCCCACCACGGCCAGCCGGACTCGCGTCCCTGGGTGAGCGGGTAGAGCAGCATCAGCAGGCCCACGGTGGCCAGCGCGGTGCCGGGGAGGTCGACCCGCAGGGCGCGCGGGGCCCGGGACTCGGTCAGGAAGTGGCGGCCGAGGAGCAGACCGGCGATCCCGACCGGCAGATTGATCAGGAAGATCGGGCGCCACTCCAGTCCGAGCAGATCGCCCTCGGTGAGCAGGGCGCCGATCAGCGGGCCGCAGACCGCGCCGAGTCCGACCACCGCGCCGAACATCCCGAAGACCTTGCCGCGTTCGCCCGCCGGGAAGCTGACGTGGATGATCGCCAGCACCTGCGGCACCATCAGCGCGGCCATCGCGCCCTGGAGCACCCGTGCGCCGACCAGCATCCCGGGGCCCGCCGCGATGCCGCACAGCGCGGAGGCGAGCGTGAAGCCGCCCATGCCGAGCAGGAACAGCTTCTTGCGGCCGTAGATGTCACCGAGCCGGCCGCCGGTGATCAGCCCGAGGGCGAAGGCGAGGGAGTAGCCGGCGGTGACCCACTGGACGGCGCTGAAGCCCGCGCCGAGGTCCCGCTGGATGCTCGGGACGGCGATATTGACGATGGTCGCGTCGACCAGGTCCATGAAGCTCGCGGTCAGCAGGACGGCGAGCGCGATCCACCGTCTGCGGGCGGCCGGCGCGGGGGCCGGGACGGCCGCCTCGGGGGCCGCGGGCACGGTCGTGGCCATGGGCGTTCTCCAGGGGAACCGGTGCGGAAGGAAGGGGTAACGGACGCCGGGCCGCCGGGCGGTGGCCGGCCGGGGCGTCGAGGTCTTCGACACTAGGCCCGATATAGGACAGCCCCGGTCCTACTGGGAACGCCATCATCGGTCCCATGAGTGAGACATCGGCGCGACTGCTGAATCTGCTGTCCCTGTTGCAGACCCCGCGCGAATGGCCCGGCAGTGAGCTGGCCGGGCGGCTGGGGGTCACCACCCGGACGATCCGCCGCGATATCGACCGGCTGCGCGAGCTGGGCTATCCGGTGCACGCCACGATGGGCGCGGAGGGCGGCTACCGGCTGGCGGCGGGCGCCGCGATGCCGCCGCTGCTGCTGGACGACGACGAGGCGGTGGCCATCGCGGTCGGTCTGCGCTCGGCCGCCGGGCACACCATCGAGGGCATCGAGGAGGCGTCCGTACGGGCGCTCGCCAAGCTGGAGCAGGTGCTGCCGGCCCGGCTGCGGCGGCGGGTGGGCACGCTCGGCACGGCCACCGTCGCGCTGCCGTACGGCGACCACCCGACCGTCGACCCGGAGCATCTGACCGTGCTCGCCGCGGCGATCACCAACCATGAGCGGCTGCGCTTCCGTTACCGGGCCGGGGCCGGCGCCCGCAGCAAGCGCTTGGTGGAGCCGCACCGCCTGGTCGCGGCGGGGCGCCGCTGGTATCTCGTGGCGTACGACAACGACCGCGAGGACTGGCGGATCTTCCGGGTGGACCGGTTGAGCGAGCCGTTCCCCACCGGCGTCCGCACCCCGCCGCGCACCCTGCCGGCCGCCGACGCGGGCAGCTATGTACGGGAGCGGATGCAGGGGGCGGCCGCGACGTACCGGGCGGTGGCGACCGTGTACGCACCGGCCGCGGAGGTGGCCCCCCGGCTGGGCGGCGCGGCGGCCGGCGAGCTCGAACCGGCCGGCGAGGCGTCCTGTCGCTGGCGCAGCAGCCCCGAGGCGCTGGAGTGGCTGGCGGTCCGGCTGGCCCTGCTGGGGCACGAGTTCACCGTGCACGAACCGCCGGAGCTGGTCGCGTATCTGCGGGCGATGGGCGGCCGGGCGCAGCGGGCGGCGGGCGAGGACGGGCACGAGGACAAGGGCGCGACGTCGTGACGCCACGCCGGGAATACCCTAGGGGGGTATATGGTTGACGCCGGAGACAGGCACTCGCAGCAGACCGAGGAGCAGGTATGACCACCGTGATCGGAGCGCACGGCGTCGAGTTGGAGATCGGCGGGATGACCTGCGCCTCGTGCGCCGCCCGCATCGAGAAGAAGCTCAACCGCATGGAAGGCGTCACCGCCACCGTCAACTACGCCACCGAGAAGGCGCAGGTGACGGTCGCGGAGGGCAGCGCCGTCGCGGCCGCCGATCTGATCGCCACCGTGGAGCGGACCGGCTACACCGCGACGGTCCCGGAGCCACCGGCCGCCGAACCCTCCGGCGGCGAGGCCGGGGACACCGCGGACGACCGGGACGACCCGGCGCTCGCCGCGCTGCGTCAGCGGCTGCTGGTCTCCCTCGTGCTGACCGTCCCAGTGGTGCTGATGGCGATGGTGCCGCCCCTTCAGTTCACCAACTGGCAGTGGCTCTCGCTGACCCTGGCCGCCCCGGTGGTCGCGTACGGCGCCTGGCCGTTCCACCGGGCCGCCTGGACGAACCTGCGGCACGGCGCCGCCACGATGGACACCCTGATCTCCATGGGCACCCTCGCGGCCCTGGGCTGGTCGCTGTGGGCGCTGTTCTTCGGCACCGCGGGCATGCCCGGCATGACCCACCCCTTCGAGCTGACCCTTGCCCGCACCGACGGCAGCGGCGCGATCTACCTGGAGGCCGCGGCCGGGGTCACCACCTTCATCCTGGCCGGCCGCTCCTTCGAGGCGCGCGCGAAGCGCAAGGCGGGCGCGGCGCTGCGGGCGCTGCTGGAGCTGGGCGCCAAGGACGTCGCGGTACTACGGGACGGCCGTGAAGTCCGCGTCCCCGTCAGCGCGTTGCACGTCGGGGACCGCTTCGTCGTACGGCCCGGCGAGAAGATCGCCACCGACGGGAAGGTGGTGGAGGGCGCCTCCGCCGTCGACGCCTCGATGCTCACCGGTGAGTCCGTGCCCGTCGAGGTCTCCCCCGGCGACACCGTCACCGGTGCCACCGTCAACGCGGGCGGCCGGCTGGTCGTCGAGGCCACCCGGGTCGGCGCCGACACCCAGCTGGCCCGTATGGCGCGGCTGGTCGAGGACGCCCAGAACGGGAAGGCCGCGGCACAGCGGCTGGCCGACCGGATCTCCGCGGTCTTCGTCCCGCTCGTGATCGCGCTCTCCCTGGGCACCCTCGGCTACTGGCTCGCCACCGGCCACGGCGCGGTGGCCGCCTTCACCGCGGCCGTCGCCGTCCTGATCATCGCCTGCCCGTGCGCCCTGGGGCTGGCCACCCCGACGGCGCTGATGGTCGGCACCGGACGCGGCGCCCAGCTCGGCATCCTGCTCAAGGGCCCCGAGGTGCTGGAGTCGACCCGCCGGGTGGACACCGTCGTCCTGGACAAGACCGGCACGGTCACCACCGGAGTGATGACGCTGACCGCGGTCCATCTCGCCGAGGGAGAGACGGAGCCCGAGGCGCTGCGGCTGGCCGGCGCGCTGGAACACGCCTCCGAGCACCCCATCGCCCGCGCCGTCGCCGCCGGGGCCGAGGCCCGGGGCGCCACCCTGCCCACCCCGGAGGACTTCGTGAACGTCCCGGGCCTGGGCGTCCAGGGAGTGGTCGACGGCCATGCCGTCCTGGTGGGCCGCGAGCAGCTGCTGCACCGGTGGAGCCAGTTCCTCCCGCCGGAGCTGGCGGCCGCCAAGGCCGCGGCAGAGGCCGAGGGCCGTACCGCGGTCACCGTCGGCTGGGACGGCGCGGCGCGCGCGGTGCTGGTCGTGTCCGACGCGGTCAAGCCCACCAGCGCCGAGGCGGTGCGCCGGCTGCGCGCCCTGGGACTGACCCCGGTCCTGCTGACCGGCGACCACGAGGCCGTGGCGAAGGCGGTGGCCGCCGAGGTCGGGATCGACGAGGTGATCGCCGAGGTGCTCCCCGAGGACAAGGTCGCGGTCGTCGCCCGGCTCCAGTCCGAGGGCCGCTCGGTCGCCATGGTCGGGGACGGCGTCAACGATGCGGCCGCACTGGCCCGCGCCGACCTGGGGCTGGCGATGGGCACCGGCACGGATGCCGCGATCGAGGCCGGCGACCTCACCCTCGTACGGGGCGATCTGCGCGCCGCGGCGGACGCCATCCGGCTGGCCAGGGCGACGCTCGGCACCATCCGGACCAATCTGTTCTGGGCCTTCGGCTACAACGTCGCGGCACTGCCGCTGGCCGCGGCCGGCCTGCTCAACCCGATGATCGCCGGGGCCGCCATGGCCTTCTCCTCGGTCTTCGTCGTCGGCAACAGCCTGCGGCTGCGGCGCTTCCGGGCGCTGTCGTGACGGGCAGGGGGCCGGGCCCGGTACCAGGGGCCGCCACACCCCGGTTCTGACAACTGTCTCCAGTTCTGGCGACCGAACATTGGTAGTTCACGCAGCCGCCGGGCGGCACCGAGGGGTGAGACTGGTGGGCATACCGACCACCCACGTACAGGGGAATTCATGACCGGGTCACGCGTCCTGGCTCTCGGCCATTACCAGCCCTCCGGCGTGCTCACCAACGACGACCTCGCCAAGATCGTCGACACCGACGACGCCTGGATCCGCAGCCGGGTCGGCATCCGTACCCGCCATGTCGCCGCCCCGGACGAGACGGTGGACTCGATGGCGGCCGCCGCCGGGGCCAAGGCCCTGGCCGCCAGTGGCCTGGCCCCGCAGGACATCGACCTGGTGCTGGTCGCCACCTGCACGGCCCACGACCGCAGCCCGAACGCCGCGGCCCGGGTCGCCGCCCGGCTCGGGCTGCCCTCCCCCGCCACGATGGACCTGAACGTCGTCTGCTCCGGCTTCACCCATGCGCTGGCCACCGCCGACCACGCCATCCGGGCCGGCTCCGCGACCCACGCCCTGGTCATCGGGGCGGAGAAGTTCACCGACGTGGTCGACTGGACGGACCGCTCGACCTGTGTGCTGGTCGGCGACGGGGCGGGCGCCGCGGTGGTCGGCGCCGCGCCGGAGCCGGGGATCGGCCCGGTGCTGTGGGGCTCGGTGCCGGAGATGGGCGCCGCGGTCCGTATTGAAGGCGAGCCGGCGCGGTTCGCCCAGGAGGGCCAGACCGTCTACCGCTGGGCCACCACCCAGCTGCCGGCCATCGCCCGCAAGGTCTGCGAACGCTCCGGGATCACCCCCGCCGATCTCGCCGGTGTGGTGCTGCACCAGGCCAACCTGCGGATCATCGAGCCGGTCGCGGAGCGGATCGGCGCGGTCAACGCGGTGGTCGCCAAGGACGTCGTCGACTCCGGCAACACCTCCGCGGCCTCCGTCCCGCTCGCCCTGTCCAAGCTGGTCGAACGGCGCGAGATCGCCTCCGGCGCCCCGGTCCTGCTGTTCGCCTTCGGCGGCAACCTGTCGTACGCGGGACAGGTCATCCACTGCCCGTGAGGCGGGCCGGATCGGCGGGTGTCCGGGAGACGGGCGGGATCGGCATTCGTCTGTGAAACGGCTGGCCCCGCCGCTGTCCGTGCGGCAAGCCGGCCCCGCGTCCGATTCGTTCAAGACGCGGCCCGGCGGCCTGCCTACGCTCGCCGTATGACCACTTCACCGTCCCCCGCCACCCCCTCCGTCCCGCGGTTCGCGGCCCTCGGCATGGTCGTCGCCGACATGCCCGCCGCCCTCGCCTTCTACCGCCGCCTCGGCCTGGACATCCCGGCCGACGCGGACACCGCCCCGCACGCCGAGGCATCGCTCCCCGGAGGGCTGCGGCTGATGTGGGACTCCTACGAGACCGCACGCGCCATCGACCCGGACTGGACCCCGCCCCAGGGCGGCACCCCCACCGGGCTGGCCTTCGAGTGCACCGGCCCCGCCGAGGTCGACAAGCTCTACGCGGAGCTCACCGACGCCGGCTACACGGGCGAGAAGCCGCCATGGGACGCCTTCTGGGGGCAGCGCTACGCCGTCGTACAGGACCCGGACGGCCATGGGGTCGACCTGTTCGCCCCGCTGCCCTAGGAGGTGGGTACGCCTAGCCGATGTCCCCGGGGTGCTCACGCAGGTACATCGCGCCGCAGCTGTGGCAGAAGGGCTCCCCCTGGGGCGTGCCCCAGACCTCGGCCGTCTGGGTGGCGGCTGCCGGAGCCAGTTCCCGTCCGCACATCGCCGTGGTGCCGTCCAGCCGCACCATGTGCCAGATCTTCACCGGCGTGTCCGCATGCGGCAGAACGCCTTCCTCGTACTCAGCGCGCATCTCGTGCTCCATGGCGGTGCACCTCCTACGCCCACGATGCGCCAGCGGTTCCCGGGCCACAACGCCAAGGGGGGCCCGGGGGCGGGGCCCCGCGGTCCAGGTCAGGCCGCGCCCCCCGCTCAGAAAACGGACCACCCCGTCAACGTCGTGAAGTGATCCAGAGCCGCGGCGCCCGCCACGGAGTTACCGCGGGCGTCGAGGCCCGGGCTCCAGACGCACAGCGTGCAGCGGCCGGGGATGACCGCGATGATGCCGCCGCCGACCCCGCTCTTCGCGGGCAGCCCGACGCGGTAGGCGAACTCCCCGGCCGCGTCATACGTCCCACAGGTCAGCATCACCGCATTGATCCGCTTGGCCTCGCGGGCCTCCAGCAGCCGGCTGCCGTCGGCGCGCAGCCCGTGGCGGGCGAGGAAGCCGCCCGCCACGGCCAGATCCCGGCAGCTCATCTCGATCGAGCACTGCCAGAAGTAGTGCTCGATGACGCTGGGGACGGGGTTCTCCAGGTTGCCGAAGGACGCCATGAAGTGCGCCAGGGCGGCATTGCGGTCGCCGTGTTCGGCCTCGGAGTCGGCCACCGCCTGGTCGAAGGCGAGGTCCGGGTTGCCGCTCTCCTCCCGCAGGAAGTGCAGCATCGAGGTGCTGGCGTCGCCCGTGAGGGTCTGGAGCCGGTCGGTGACCACCAGGGCGCCCGCGTTGATGAACGGATTGCGCGGAATGCCGTTCTCCGCCTCCAGCTGGACCAGCGAGTTGAACGGCGTACCGGACGGCTCACGGCCCACCCGCCGCCAGATGCCGTCGTCGTTGCTGCCGGGGCTCTGCGCCATCACCAGCGCCAGCGAAAAGGCCTTGGAGATGGACTGGACGGAGAACGGGACCTCCCAGTCGCCGACCCCGTACACCTCGCCGTGGATGTCGGCCACCGCGATCCCGAAACGGTCCGCGGACACCTGCTCCAGCGCCGGTATGTAGTCGGCGACCCGCCCCTGTCGCACGAACGGCCGGGCATGGGCCGCTACCTCCTCGAGAACGGCCTGGTAGTCCATGACGGACACGCTAACCCGGGGCGAGCAGCACCCCCATCGGGGCCCCCGTCAGCGACTTCACCTCGCGCGCGAGGTGCGCCTGGTCCGCGTAGCCGGCGCGCGCGGCGACCTGTGCGCAGGGCATCCCGGAGCGCGCCAGGTCGAGCGCGCGCACCAGCCGGAGCACCCGGGCCAGGGTCTTGGGGCCGTAGCCGAACGCGTCCAGGCTGAGCCGGTGCAGCTGGCGTTCGCTGAGCGCGACCGCGCGGGCGACCTCGGCGACGGGGCGGCCGCGGGCGAGCTCCGCGGCGACGGCGGCGGTCCGGCCGTCGTCCCCGGCGCCCTGCCGGAGTCGGGCCGCGGCGGCCTCCTCCAGCAGGCGGCCGATACCGGCCGCGCCGCCCGGCTCCCCGGCGGCCGCCAGCCGCTCGGTCAGCTCCCGTACCCGGCCGGCGGGCCACAGGTCCGCCAACGGCACCCGCCGGTCACGCAGTTCCCGGGCCGGTACGCCGAAGACGGCGGGCCCCTGGCCGGGCGCGAAGCGCAGCCCGACGAAGGGGGTACCGGGCGGCACCCCGCCCACGGACTGCGGCCCGGTGTCCGGACCCGCCACCAGCAGCCGGCCCGCGCTCCAGATCAGATCCGTACAACCGTCGGGCAGCACCGGCCGGGCGGAAGGCGGCATGGCGCGGGTCCAGAGCACCGCGCCCGCCACCCGGGAGGCACGCTCCTGGTAGCCGCCGGGTACGCCGGACGGCCCCTTCAAGTCGCGCGTTTCGCCCACATGCCCCAGCCTGGCACGGGAACCCCACGGCCGTCCGCGCCGTTGATCCCTTACGACACGGACCGCACGGAGGTGGCACATGTCAGGGTTTCTCGACCGCGCCAAGGAGCAGGCCCGGCAGGGGCTTGCACAGGGCAAGCAGAAGGTCGACGAGGTGCAGCAGAACCGCGCCGGCACCGAGCTTCTGAGAAAGCTGGGCGCCGCGTACTTCGCCGAACGGCGGGGCAGCGGCTCCCCCGAGGCGACCCAGGACGCGCTCAACACCCTGGAGGCGCACGTCAACGCCCACGGCGACGCGTTCCTGCACGCGCACGACTAGGGGTGCCTGCCGGGTCCGGCCCGTTCGTGGAGCACCCCGAGGAGCTGTGGAGCCACGGCGTACCCATGGGGCTGCCCCGCGGCACCCGGGACAATGGACGCGTGACCAGCACCGTCCCCGGCCCGCTGCCGGACCCGCGCGCCCTGCGCCCGCGCCTGCCCTCCCCCGTCCAGGAGATCGAGGACGCACCGTTCGCCCGCCGCGGGGTGCGGCTGCTGCTCAAGCGGGACGATCTGATCCACCCGGAGCTTCCGGGCAACAAATGGCGCAAGCTGGCGCCGAATCTGCGGGCCGCGGCCGCGGCGGGTGAGCGGGCGCTGCTGACCTTCGGCGGCGCCTACTCCAACCATCTGCGGGCCACCGCCGCGGCCGGCCGGCTGCTCGGGTTCGCCACCATCGGCGTGGTCCGCGGCGACGAGCTGGCCGACGCACCGCGCAATCCGTCGCTGGCCCGCTGCGCCGCCGACGGGATGCGGCTGCACTTCATCGACCGGGCCCGCTACCGCCGAAGGGCCGACCCGGAGGTGCTCGCCGAGCTGCGCGACCGCTTCGGCGCGTTCCGGCTCATACCGGAGGGCGGCAGCAACGCCCTTGCCGCACAGGGCTGTACGGAGCTGGGCCGGGAGCTGCGCGGGGCCGCGGACACGGTCGCGGTGGCCTGCGGCACGGGCGGCACCCTCGCCGGACTCGCCGGGGGCCTGGGTCCGGGGCAGCGCGCCCTGGGCTTCCCCGTACTGAAGGGCGGCCGGCCGCACTTCCTCCAGGAGGCGGTCGAGGAACTACAGCGCGCGGCGTTCGGCGGACCGCGCGGCGACTGGCGGCTGGAGGACCGCTTCCACTGCGGCGGATACGCCCGCCGCACCCCGGAACTCGATGCCTTCGCGGCGGCCTTCGAGGACCGGCACGGCCTGCCGCTGGAGCGGATCTACGTCGCCAAGCTGCTCCACGGTCTGACGACCCTGGCCGAGGAGGGCGCCTTCGCCCCCGGCAGCACCGTGGCCGCCGTGATCACCGGCACCCCGTGAGCCGGCCCCCGGTCCGCGTCCCCCGACCGCGGCCCTGACCTGCACGGATCACCTGGCCGCAGCACCTCGCGCGACCGGGCCCTCCCCCAGACATCGCGGCCGGCCCGAAACCCGACGCCGGCCCCTAAGAGGCCCCCTCCCGATAGGCCGTGGCCTCCTCCAGGTCCAGTCTGCGCAGCAGCGTCCGCAGCATCTCGTCGTCGATCCGTCCGTCGTCCCGCAGCCGGACGAACACCCCGCGCTCGGCCTCGATCATCTCCCGGGCCAGCCGCCGGTAGGTCTCGTCGGCGGACTCCCCGGTGACCTCGTTGGCCGCGCCGAGCCGCTCCCACACGGAGTTGCGGCGGCGCTCCAAAACACTGCGCAACCGGTCGACGAGGGGCCCCGGCAGGGCGTTGCGCGGGTCCTGGAGGAGTTCTTCCAGGTGCTCCTCGGCGGCCCGCGAGGCCCCGTCCTGGGCCTGTGCCTCGGCGAGCGTCTCGGCCTGGGCGTCCGGGCCGGGCAGCTTCAGCGCACGGATCAGCGGCGGCAGCGTCAGCCCCTGGACGACGAGGGTCGCGATGACGGTGGTGAAGGTCAGGAAGAGCACGAGGTTGCGCGCCGGGAAGGCCGCCCCGCCGTGCAGGGCGGCCGGGATGGAGAACGCGATGGCCAGCGACACCACCCCGCGCATCCCGGCCCAGCCGACGATGACCGGCGCGGTCCAGGTCACCTCCGGCTCGCGGGTGCGGATCCGGGCCGACAGCAGGCGCGGCAGAAACGTCGCGGGAAAGACCCACACGAACCGCGACAGGACCACGACGACGAACAGCACGGCCGCGTACCCGAGGGCCTGCGCCCCGCTGAACTCCCCCAGCCCGCGCACCACGACCGGCAGCTGGAGCCCGATCAGCGCGAAGACCACGGACTCCAGGATGAACGAGACCATTTTCCAGACGGCATCCTCCTGGAGCCGGGTCTCGAAGTCGACCTGCCAGGAGCGGTGCCCCAGGTAGAGAGCGACCACGACGACGGCAAGTACCCCGGAGGCGTGCAGCTGCTCGGCGGCCGCGTAGGCGACGAAGGGGATGAGCAGCGAGAGGGTGTTCTCCAGCAGCGCCGACTCCCGCAGCCGGACGCGCAGCCAGTGCAGCGGCACCATCAGGAGGAGGCCGACACCGATGCCTCCTACGGACGCGATGGCGAACTGCTTGATCCCGTCGCCCCAGGAGGCACCCGCCCCGAGCGCCACGGCCACCAGGACCTTGTACGCGGTGATCGCGGTGGCGTCGTTGAACAGCGATTCGCCCTGAAGGATCGTGGTGATCCGGTGCGGCAGCCCGAGTCTGCGGGCGATGGCGGTGGCCGCGACGGCGTCCGGCGGGGCGACGACGGCCCCCAGGACGAGGGCGGCGGTCAACGGCAGCCCCGGGATGACGAGATAGGCCGCATAGCCGACCACGAACGTCGCGAACAGCACATAGCCCACCGACAGCAGCGCCACCGGCCGCAGATTGGCCCGCAGCCCCAGATACGAGCTGTCCAGCGCGGCGGTGTGCAGCAGCGGGGGCAGCACCAGCGGCAGCACGATGTGCGGATCGAGGGTGTAGTCGGGGATGCCGGGGACGTAGGAGGCCGCGAGCCCGGCGGTGACCAGGAGCAGCGGCGCGGGGACCGGCGTACGGCGCGCCAGCCCGGCCACCGCCGCGCTCCCCGCGACCAGCAAAAACAGCGGCATGACAGCCATCGGCCCGTCCCGTCCCCGTACGCTTCACCGGGCATCCCGGCGATCTAACCTGGCCATCATGAGCGAGTGCACGCACGTTGCCGAATTGCCGCGCCCCGAGCCGGCACCGCAGAGCGCCACCTGCCTGGAGTGCCTGGCCGCCGGAAGCCACCCCGTACAACTGCGGCTGTGCCTGGCCTGCGGCCATATCGGCTGCTGCGACTCCTCGCCGTTCCGGCACGCGACCCGGCACTTCGAGGAGACCGGCCATCCCGTGATGCGGACGTTCGAGCCGGGCGACTCCTGGCGCTGGTGCTTCACCGACCAGAAACTGGTGTGAAGCATTCACCGGAGTCCGTTTAGCCTTCACCTATGATCCGCGAAGCGTCACCCGGCGATGTCCCCGTCATCCTGGCCATGATCGGCGAGCTGGCGGCGTACGAGCGTGTCCCCGAGGCCGCACGGGCCACCGAGCCGCAGCTCAAAGAGGCCCTCTTCGGCCCGCAGCCGGCCGCCTTCGCGCTGATCGCGGAGGACGGCGACGCCCCGGTGGGCTTTGCCCTGTGGTTCCGGAACTTCTCGACCTGGACGGGCACGCACGGTGTCTATCTGGAGGACCTGTACGTCCGCCCCGAAGCGCGCGGCGGCGGCCACGGCAAGGCCCTGCTCGCGGCCCTCGCGAAGATCTGCGTGGCCCGCGGCTATGAGCGTTTCGAGTGGCCAGTCCTGGATTGGAATGAACCGTCCATCGGTTTTTACCGGTCTGTCGGCGCGCAGCCCATGGACGAATGGACGGTCTTCCGGCTCACTGGAAAGGCACTGCACAACCTTGCGGAGGCTTCACGTGTCAACGGAGCGTAATCGGTATCGATTTGACAGTGCACACCCCTAGCCACTGTCCGTACCCGTGGCTTTACAATCAGTGACAGTGAGGGTGCCGGGCGACCCGGGGCCGGATCGCCGCGCGGACGGCAGTGGTGCTCCTTCCGGGCGACACCGGCCCACAGATCGCGATAGCGTCACAGCCGAACCATGTGTCGCGCCGAATCGTTCTCCTTTCGTCCGAGGGGAGAAAAGTTCGGCGCGAATATCCCGAACAACGCGAATATCGCGCATTCCAGCTCAACCAGCTTGTGCCACCTTGGAGGTGAGGGTGTCCCAGATCGCAGGCGAGCCCGGGACTCAGGACTTCGTGGAAGTCCGTCTGCCCGCTGCGGGTGCCTACCTGTCCGTGCTGCGTACGGCCACGGCCGGGCTCGCAGCCCGCTTGGACTTCACCCTCGACGAGATCGAGGATCTGCGTATCGCGGTCGACGAGGCCTGCGCGATCCTCCTGCAACAGGCCGTCCCCGGCAGTGTGCTGAGCTGCGTCTTCCGCCTCATCGATGACGCACTTCAGGTCACCGTGTCGGCCCCGACGACCGACGGCCGCGCCCCGGAGCGCGACACCTTCGCCTGGACGGTGCTCTCCGCGCTCGCCGGCAAGGTCGATTCCACCGTCTCCGAGGACCAAACGGTCACCATCAGTCTGTACAAGGAGCGCGGCGCCGGTCCCGGACCGTCATGACCGAACAGGGGGCCCCGTGAAAGATCTCGAACGCGGCGGGAGGGTGGCGACCGGTGCGACCATCCCCGAGCAGCAGGCCCGGCCGCATCCGGTGGGCGTAGACGACCACGGCGGCCGGTTGGACGCGGCGGAGCAGGCAGAGCGGGCGGACCACATGGAGCAGAGCGAGCAGCCGGGGCAGCAGGCGCAGCAGCACGACGCGCCGGCCCCCGACGACAAGCGCCAGGATCAACAGCATTCCCAGGAGCCGCAGGACCGCAGCGGCGCCCGGGCGATGTTCTATGAGCTGCGCAAGCTGCCCGACGGCTCCCCGGAGCGTGCGGAGCTGCGCAACAAACTCGTCCGTATGCACCTCCCGCTCGTCGAGCATCTGGCCCGGCGGTTCCGTAACCGTGGCGAGCCGCTGGACGATCTGACCCAGGTCGCCACCATCGGCCTGATCAAGTCCGTCGACCGCTTCGACCCGGAGCGCGGCGTGGAGTTCTCCACGTACGCCACCCCCACCGTCGTCGGCGAGATCAAGCGGCACTTCCGCGACAAGGGCTGGGCGGTCCGCGTCCCGCGTCGCCTTCAGGAGCTGCGGCTGTCACTGACCACCGCGACCGCCGAGCTGTCCCAGCGGCACGGCCGGGCGCCCACGGTCCATGAGCTGGCCGAGCATCTGGCGATCTCCGAGGAGGAGGTCCTGGAGGGCCTGGAGTCCGCCAACGCCTACAGCACCCTCTCCCTGGACGTTCCGGACACGGACGACGAGTCCCCGGCGGTCGCCGACACCCTCGGCGCCGAGGACGAGGCGCTGGAGGGCGTGGAGTACCGCGAGTCCCTCAAGCCGCTGCTGGAGGATCTCCCGCCGCGGGAGAAGAAGATCCTGCTGCTGCGCTTCTTCGGCAACATGACCCAGTCGCAGATCGCCCAGGAGGTCGGCATCTCCCAGATGCATGTCTCCCGCCTGCTGGCCCGCACCCTGGCCCAGCTGCGCGACAAGCTCCTCGTCGAGGAGTGAACGGCGCACACATACGGTGGGCGGGGCCTTCGAAGGCCCCGCCCACCGTGCGTTCCAGGCGTATACCGGGGCGAGCGCCCCGCAGTCTCCTCAGGGCGTCTCGCGCGGCCCGATACCCAGCGCCTCGGTGGCCGTCGGATTGACCAGCAGCACGAGGACGACGAGCGCGGCCACGGCCAGTCCGATGCCGGCCGCGATCAGCGCACCGCCGCCGTTGACCAGCGTCCAGGCCACCGGCAGCGCCACGATCTGGGTGATCAGCGAGGGGCCCCGGCTCCAGCGGCGGCGCAGCCACAGCCCCCGGGCGGCCACCAGCGGCAGCACGGCGAGCGCGAGGACGGTGAGCCCGCCCATCTCCGCCTGCTGCGGACTGTCCGGCGAACCGGCCAGACCCATGATCAGCATGTAGCCGCCGAGGGCGGCCAGGGCGAGCCCCTCGACCGCGGTGAGCGCCGCCGCGGCGCTCAGCCGGGCAGGTCGCGGGCCGGTCGGCGCGGTGGACGCGGTCGCCGCGGGGGCGCCGGCGGCTCGGGACGCGGACTGCTTCTGCTGACTGCTCACCCCAGCAGGGTAGCGCCGGCCGTCCGGGCCTCCGGGGACGCCCCGGAGCCGGACGGGGCGCAAGACCGGAACCCGCAGCTAGGTACGCTGCTGCATATGCGCGCACTTCTCGTGGTCAATCCCGCAGCAACCACCACCAGTGCCCGCACCCGTGAAGTGCTCACCCACGCACTCGCCAGCGACCTCAAGCTGGAGGTCGCACAGACGCAGTACCGCGGGCACGCCCGTGATCTCGCCCAGCAGGCCACCGAGGGCGGCGAGACCGACCTGGTGGTGGCACTCGGCGGCGACGGCACGGTCAACGAGGTCGTCAACGGTCTGCTGGCCAACGGCCCCGACCCCGACTCGCACCCCCGGCTGGCGGTCGTCCCCGGCGGCTCCACCAATGTCTTCGCCCGCGCGCTCGGCCTCCCCAATGACGTCGTGGAGGCCACCGGCGCCCTGCTGGACGCGCTGCGCGACGGCAGCGAGCGGACGATCGGCCTCGGGCTGGCCGCGGGCACCCCGGGCAGCGAGGACGAGGGCGTACCGGAGCGCTGGTTCACCTTCTGCGCGGGCTTCGGTTTCGACGCCGGCGTCGTCGGCCGGGTCGAGCAGCAGCGCGAACGCGGCAAGCGTTCGACCCACGCCCTGTATGTGCGACAGGTCGTACGGCAGTTCCTGGGCGAGGCGAACCGCCGGCAGGGCGTCCTCACCCTCGAACGTCCGGGCGGGACCGAGGGCGGTGCGGAGACCGTCGAGAATCTGGCGCTGGCCATAATCTGCAACACCGCCCCGTGGACCTACCTGGGCAACCGGCCGATCTATCCATCCCCGGACGCCTCGTTCGACACGGCCCTGGATCTGTTCGCACTGAGCAAGCTCTCCCCGTCCGCGGCGGCCCGCCATGCGACCCAGCTGCTGACGTCGACGCCCGAGCGCGGGCCCCACGGCAAACACGCCCTCTCACTTCACGACCTCACGAACTTCACCTTGCATTCGCAGGTTCCACTGCCCTTCCAGATGGACGGTGACCACCTGGGGCTGCGTACGAGTGTGACGTTCACAGGCGTACGCCGTGCACTGCGTGTGATTGTGTGAGCAGTAGGGCCCAAAGTCCTTTCACTCGAACGTTTAGACTGGTTTCCACCCCCTGGAATGACGGCTGTGAGCTAGGCGACACCAAGGATTCAAAAAAAAGTTTCCGGAAGGGGTTGTATCCGTCGCCGAGGTTTGCGAGTCTCTTCATGGCGATCGGGACGGCCGCTCTACCGGCCCCCTTGAGAGCCCGAATCCTCCTCCTCATTCCACAGGACCGCGCCAGTTCACGACTGGATTTCGGCCCTTCCCTTGTGGAGGGATTCGTGAAAGCGTTCACATTCACAAGCAACGATCCCGTCACACGAGGAGATGGAGCAGCCATGGACTGGCGTCACCGCGCCGTTTGCCGCGAGGAAGACCCCGAGCTCTTCTTCCCCATCGGCAACACCGGTCCTGCGCTGCTGCAGATCGAGGAAGCCAAGGCCGTCTGCCGCCGCTGCCCCGTCATGGAGCAGTGCCTGCAGTGGGCGCTCGAGTCCGGCCAGGACTCCGGCGTCTGGGGTGGTCTGAGCGAGGACGAGCGCCGCGCGATGAAGCGCCGTGCAGCTCGCAACCGGGCGCGCAACGCCAGCGCCTGAGCCAGCAGCCCCGTGGCCCCCGAGCCGCAGCGCGCAGTACACCCGATGCACCCCCGGCGCTGAAAGGCCCGGTCGTTATCGCATCGACACAGCTTTGAGCCCCGGACCGCATGGTCCGGGGCTTCCTGCTGTTCAGGGCCGTGGCGGGCGCGGTCGCCGACGCCGGCCCCGGGCCTCAGTGCTGCTTGTCGGCGCGCACCGGGACGTCGAGGATGACCTGCGTACCGCGCTCGGGCGCCCGCACCATGTCGAACTTTCCGCCCAACTCCCCCTCCACCAGGGTCCGGACGATCTGGAGCCCCAGGTTTCCGGCGCGATGCGGATCGAAACCCTCGGGCAGACCGCGGCCGTTGTCCTGGACGGTGACCAGCAGCCGCGGCTCGGTACGGCTGCCGCCGCGCACCGCGCCAACCTCGACCACACCCCGCTCCACCTGGTCGAAGGCGTGCTCCAGGGCGTTCTGGAGCACTTCGGTGAGCACCATCGACAGCGGGGTGGCCACCTCGGCGTCCAGGATGCCGAAGCGTCCGGTGCGGCGGGTGGTCACCTTGCCCGGGGAGATCTCCGCGACCATGGCCAGCACCCGGTCCGCGATCTCGTCGAACTCGACCCGTTCGTCGAGGGTCTGGGACAGCGTCTCGTGCACGATCGCGATCGAACCGACCCTGCGTACGGCCTCGTTGAGCGCCTCGCGGCCCTGTTCGGAATCCATCCGGCGGGACTGTAGGCGCAGCAGCGCGGCGACCGTCTGGAGATTGTTCTTCACCCGGTGGTGGATCTCCCGGATGGTGGCGTCCTTGGTGATCAGCTCGCGCTCGCGACGTCTCAGTTCGGTCACATCTCGCAGCAGGACCAGGGAACCGATGTGCGTCCCCTTGGGCTTGAGCGGGATCGCGCGCAACTGGATCACACCGTCGTTGCCCTCGACCTCGAACTCCCGGGGGGCCCAGCCGCTGGCGAGCTTGACCAGCGCCTCGTCCACCGGGCCGCGGGCGGGCGCCAGTTCGGCGGTGGCCTGGCCGAGGTGGTGGCCCACCAGGTCGGCGGCGAGACCGAGCCGGTGATAGGCGGAGAGGGCGTTGGGGCTGGCGTACTGGACGATGCCGTCCGCGTCGAGCCGGATCAGTCCGTCGCCGGCACGCGGCGAGGCATCCATGTCGACCTGCTGGCCGGGGAAGGGAAACGTTCCGGCAGCGATCATCTGGGCGAGGTCGGAGGCGCTCTGGAGGTAGGTGAGCTCCAGCCGGCTGGGCGTGCGTACGGTCAGCAGATTGGTGTTGCGGGCGATCACCCCGAGCACCCGGCCCTCGCGGCGCACCGGGATGGACTCGACCCGCACCGGCACCTCCTCCCGCCACTCCGGGTCGCCCTCGCGCACGATGCGGCCCTCGTCCAGGGCGGAGTCCAGCATCGGGCGGCGGCCCCGGGGAACGAGATGGCCGACCATGTCGTCCTGGTAGGAGGTGGGACCCGTATTGGGCCGCATCTGGGCCACCGATACATAGCGGGTGCCGTCGAGAGTGGGCACCCACAACACAAGATCGGCGAAGGAGAGGTCGGAGAGCAGCTGCCACTCCGAGACCAGCAGATGGAGCCACTCGAGGTCGGTGTCGCTCAGAGCGGTGTGCTGGCGTACGAGATCGTTCATGGAGGGCACGTCTTGGAGCCTACCGGCGTACGGTGTATGTGTTGTCTCTGCACGGGCATGGACAAGTGAGAATGGTCTAGTCCAGAATTCAGCAAAGACCTCCGCCCTCCCCGCACAGGAGAGCGGAACGAGGCCGAAGGCGCTCTCTGCCCTGACTGCGCCGAGGCCTCCGATCGACCGGTCCCAGGACGGGATGCACCCCTACCGCACACGGGGGCGCCGCCCGCCCGCTAGGCGGGGCCGGCCGATGTCAGCTCCGGGCTGCGGTGCCGGACAGGTTGAGGGTCCTGTCCCGGCGCCGCGGCCCGCGGGTGCTTCCGGGGGTCTTCAGCAGACCGCTCCGCCCGTCTTCCGTGGCCATGCCTTGAGCGCCAGCTCGGCGATCGCCTCCAGCTCCGTCCGCTCCGCGCCGTCGCGCGCCTGCTGGGACATGCCCTGGATGACGGCGCCGGCATAGGCGGCCAGCGCGCCGGCGTCCGTATCGGGAGGCAGCTCGCCGGAGGCGATGTCCGCGCGGATGGCGCCCGCGATCTCCCGGACGTTCGACAGCCTCATCTCCCGCAGGGAGTCGGCGACTTCGGCCGATGCGGGCGAGATGTTCAGGGCGGCGCTGATGACCAGGCAGCCGCGGGGGCGGCCGGGGAGGGTGTATTCGGCCGCGGCCTCCCGCAGGGCCCGTTCGACGCCCCGGCGGGCGGTCGGCTCCTCGGCCACGGCGCGGGAGAGGAAGCCTCCGTAGAGCCGCCCGTACTCGGCCACGACCTCGTCGAACAGGGCCCGCTTGTCGCCGAAGGCGGCGTAGAGGCTGGGGGCGCTGATGCCCATGGCGCGGGTGAGGTCGGAGATCGAGGTGGCCTCGTAGCCCCGCTCCCAGAAGGACCGGACCGCCTGCTCCAGGGCCGTCTCGCGGTCGAAGGACCGGGGCCGCCCGCGCCGTTTCGTCTCCTTGGTCGCCATGGGAAGAATTTTATAGCGGTCGGTACGGATCGCGTGCTACGGTTTTTCTGTAACGAGCGATATAGAAAACGCTCGGCGCGGGGGCGCGTGCGTCGGTGCACGTCGGCGTGCCTCTGCAGACGTCCGGGGACATCCGCACAGGGATCGGGAGGGGCACCGCGATGAGTGCGCTCAGCGGCAAGACGGCACTGGTGACAGGCGGCAGCAGGGGGATCGGCCGGGCCATCGCGGAACGGCTGGCCAGGGAGGGCGCGCGGGTCGGCGTGCATTACGGCCGGGACGAGACCGCGGCCAAGGAGACGGTCTCGGCGATCGAGGCCACCGGGGGCCGGGCCTTCGCACTGCGGGCCGAGCTGGGGGTACCGGGGGACGCCGAAGCGCTGTGGGGCGCGTTCGACGCGCAGGCCGAGGGGCTGGACATTCTGGTCAACAACGCCGGGATCAACAAGGCCGTCGACGGCACCCTGAAGCGGATCGACGCGGTGACGAGGGAGGACTTCGACGCCCTCTTCGCGGTCAACACCACGGCGCCGTTCTTCATCACCCAGCAGGCACTGCCCCGGCTGCGGGACGGCGGGCGGATCATCAACACCTCGACCGGTCTGACGCGGGGCGCGGCCAAGCCCGAGTTGATCGCGTACGCCATGACCAAGGGCGCGATCGACGTCTTCACCTCGACCCTCGCCAAGGACCTGGGCCCGCACGGGATCACGGTCAACGCGGTCGCGCCCGGCCCGGTGAACACCGACATGAATGCCGCGTGGCTGCGAGGCGAGGCCAATGCCGCGGCGCGGCAGCAGGTGAGCGGGATATCCCCGCTGGGCCGGGTCGCGGACGCCACCGACATCGGCGACATCGTGGCCTTCCTCGCCTCGGACGACAGCCGCTGGGTGACGGGGCAGTGGATCGACGCGACAGGTGGCGCGCTGCTCTGACGGAGTGCCGTCCGGCGGTCCGACGGGGTGCCGTTGGGCGGTGCGGGCCGCCGGTGCGGACTGCCGGCCGGAGGCGTGCCGGACGCCGGAAAACTTGACCGGCCGTTCGGATGCGCCGAGGCGTTCCGGGGGCCGCCCTCTGCTAGATTGGTCTATACCACATGGATCATTCTCCAGAACGGCAGGCCAAGCGTGGAAGTTGTCATCGTTCCGGATGCCGTGGCGGGCGGCGAGCTGATCGCGGAGGCCATCGCCACCCTGGTGCGCCGTAAGCCCGACGCCCTGCTGGGTGTGGCCACCGGCTCCACCCCGCTGCCCATCTACGAGGCGCTGGCGGCGAAGGTCCGGGCCGGCGCGGTGGACGCCTCGCGGGCGCGCATCTGCCAGCTCGACGAGTACGTCGGACTGCCGGCCGGGCACCCCGAGTCCTACCATTCGGTGGTCCTGCGCGAGGTGGTCGAACCGCTCGGTCTCGCCGAGGAGTCCTTCATGGGCCCCGATGGCGCGGCGGAGGATGTGCAGGCCGCCTGCGAGGCGTACGACCGTGCGCTGCGCGAGGCGGGTGGCGTGGACCTCCAGCTGCTCGGTATCGGCACGGACGGGCACATCGGCTTCAACGAGCCCTGTTCCTCGCTCGCTTCGCGTACCCGCATCAAGACGCTGACCCGGCAGACCCGGGAGGACAACGCCCGGTTCTTCGACAGCCTCGACGAGGTGCCGCACCACGTCATCACCCAGGGCATCGGCACCATCCTGGAGGCCCGCCATCTGGTGCTGCTCGCCACCGGCGAGGGCAAGGCCGACGCGGTGGCCCATGCCGTCGAGGGACCGGTCGCCGCGCTGGTCCCGGCCTCGGCGCTTCAGCTCCACCCACATGCGACGGTCGTCGTGGACGAGGCCGCGGCCGCCAAGCTGAAGCTCGCAGACTACTTCCGTGCCACATATGCGGCGAAGCCGGAGTGGCAGGGCCTGTAGGCACTGCCAGGGGGAGCAGGGGCTGCGCCGTGCCCCAAGGGGCCGACCGCTCCTGATCACTCGTCGGGCGACGGCCTCCGGCCCGTGAGGGCCTCGGCCGCGGCCCGGGCGCAGACGCGGGCGGCGCCGTGGGTGGCGACGTGAAGGGCGCCCTGGGGCGGGGCCTGGGGGACGCCCATTTCGATGACCGCGGTGTCGGGGCGGGCGGCGAGGAGGGTGTGGAGCGCGTCGGCCATCCAGGGGTGGCGGTGGACGTCGCGGACCACGGCGACGAGGCGGCGGCCGGCGGCCGCCGTGAGCAGGCCGTCGACCAGGGCGGCGGTACCGGCCGCGGCGGCGGCCTCGCCGGTGCAGGTGGCGGTCTCGGTGCCCGGGAGGAGACGGGCCAGTTCGGCGGCGACTCCCCAGGGGGTCTCGTCGCCCACGGCGATGTTGGCGAGGGGGGTGAAGGCGGCGACGTAGACGGGCTCGGCCAGGGGTCGGTACGGGCCGGCGGTGGTGACGCGCAGGGCGCGCCGGGCGGCGGTGAGGCCGATGCCGGGGGCGGGTGCGGCCCCCTCCCCCACGCCCGTGCTCCGGATCCGGCCGGCCAGGGCGCGCACCCGTGCCGCGGCGTCGGCGAGCCGCTGCTCCGGCAGTTCGCCCGCGCGCACCGCCCGCACCAGGGCGTCCCGCAGCCGCAGCACGATGTCCTCGTCCGCCAGCCCGCCGCCCACACAGATGGCGTCGGCGCCGGCCGCGAGGGCGAGCACGCTGCCGCGTTCGATGCCGTAGGTGGCGGAGATGGCCTGCATCTCCATCCCGTCGGTGACGATCAGCCCGTCGAAGCCGAGGCCGCCCTCGGCTTCGGGGGCCCGCAGCAGACCGTGCAGCGCGGCCGGGCTGAGCGTGGCCGGGTGCTCGGCGTCCAGCGCGGGCAGCAGGATGTGGGCGCTCATCACGGCCCGGGTGCCGGCGGCGACGGCGGCGCGGAACGGCACCAGTTCGCGTTCCTGGAGGGTGGGCAGACCGGCGGCGATACGGGGCAGATCGTGGTGCGAGTCGACGGCGGTGTCGCCGTGGCCGGGGAAGTGCTTGGTGCAGGCGGCGACACCGGCGGACTGGAGGCCCTCGACGTAGGCGGCGGTGTGCCGGGCGACCAGCTGCGGATCGGCGCCGAAGGAGCGGACACCGATGACCGGGTTGGCGGGGTTGGAGTTGACGTCCGCGGAGGGGGCCCAGTTGAGGTTGATACCGCAGTCGGCCAGTCGTCGGCCGAGTTCGCGGGCGACCGCGCGGGTCAGCCCGGTGTCGTCGACGGCGCCGAGCGCATGGTTGCCGGGGAAGGAGGAGCCGCCGCGTACCTCGAGGCGGGTGACATCGCCGCCCTCCTCGTCGATGGCGACGATCAGTTCCTCGCGTTCGGCGCGCAGCCGGCCGGTGAGCGCGGCGAGTTGGGCCGGGTCGGCGACATTGCGGCCGAAGAGACCGACCGAGACCAGGCCCTCGCCGAGGCGCCGCAGCAGCCAGTCGGGCGCGGTGGTGCCGGTGAAGCCGGGCTGGAGGACGGCGAGGGCATCGCGGGTGAGGGTGTCGGCGGAGCGTACGGAGCGTGCGAGAGGCGTCATGAGCTGCGTTATCCCTTCACTGCGCCGGAGGTGAGACCGCCGACCGCCTTGCGTTGCAGGAACAGGAAGAGGACCAGGATCGGTACGGCGAAGATCGAGGCGGCGGCCATGGTGGCACCCCAGTCGTCCCCGAACTGAGTCTGGAACTGCGAGAGCCACAACGGCAGGGTGCCCATGGCCGGTTCCTTGTTGAGGACCAGCACCAGCGGGAATTCGTTCCAGGCGGTGATGAATCCGAAGAGCGAGGTGGCCATCAGGCCGGGCGCCAGCAGGGGGAAGACCACCTTGAGGAACGCCTGGCGGCGCGAGCAGCCGTCGACCATCGCGGACTCCTCCAGCTCCTTGGGCACCGCGGCGACATAGCCCCGGAGCGTCAGCAGGGTGAAGGGCAGCACCATCAGCATGTAGAAGAAGGTGAGCGGCAGCAGGCTGTTGAGCAGGTCGGCGTCCCGGACGATCAGGTAGATGGAGATCACCATGACCTCCCAGGGAGCCATCTGGGCGACCATGAACGTCAACAGGATGCCCTTACGGCCCCGGAAGCGCATCCGGGTCAGGGCGTACGCCCCGCAGAGGGCGATCACCAGCGACAGGCCGACGGCGAAGACGGTCACCAGGACCGAATTGCCCACCAGGATCAAGAAGTCCGGGGCGTGCACGGCCGTCGCGAAGTGTTCGAGGGTGCCGTGCAGGGGGAACCACACGGGGTCCTCGGTGATGATGTCCCGGGTCGGCTTGAAGGCCGTGTTGAACATCCAGTAGACCGGGAAGACGAAGCCGAGGGCGAGCACGGCCGCCGTGGCATTGGGCCAGACACGGCCGGCGAGGGAGTGCTTCACGACGCGTTCTCCTCCTGCTGTTCCTGGGTGACCGTCAGCCGCAGGTAGTACGCGGTCATGGCCAGCAGCACCACGATCGTCAGCAGGGAGATCGCGGCGCCCATGCCGAAGTGGAGATTGCCGACGCCCTCGGTGAAGGCGTAGATCGGCAGCGTTTCGGTGAGCCGGTCGGGGCCGCCCTCGTTGATGGCGAAGATCTGCGGGAACGCCTTGAAGACCCAGATGATCTCCAGAAACGTCGTCGCGAGGAAGAACGGCTTGAGGAAGGGGAAGGTGACGGAGGTGAAGACCTGCCAGCTGCCGGCGCCGTCCATCCGGGCCGCTTCGTAGAGCTCTTTGGGGATGGTCGTGGTGGCCGCGTAGAGGTTGAGGGCCACGAAGGGCAGCGAATGCCAGACGATCAGTACGGTGATGACGAAGAACGTCGACAGCTGGCTGCCCACCCAGTCGTAGTGGGCCATGCCGTGCCGGCCGAGCTTGTCCAGCAGCCAGTTGACGACGCCGTAGCGGGAGTCGAAGAGCCACTGGAAGACGGTGGTGGCGGCGATCGTCGGCATCGCCCAGGCCAGCACCAGCGCGACGGAGAGCGTCAGGCGCATCTTCGTGCCGAGCCGTGCCAGCAGCAGGCCGATCAGCACGCCGAGGATCATGATCAGGGCGACATTGACCGCGGTGAAGACGAGGGTGCGCAGGGTGACCCGCCAGAACTGCTCACTGCCCAGGATCTCCTGGTAGTTGCCGATTCCGCGCCAGTCGGTGAGGTGCTGGATCAGCTCCTTCATATTGAGGTTCTGGAAGGAGAGCAGGAGGTTGCGGACCATCGGCCAGCCCAGGAGGACCGCGGTCGCCAGCAGGGCCGGCAGCAGCAGGAGGTAGGGGGCGCCGCGCCCGGCCCGCCGGCTGCCTCCGCCGCGCCGGGTGGGCGGTGCGCCGCCCTTGCCGGTCCGCGGCGCGGTCTGCTTCACCGCGCCGTCGAGCTGCACTGCCATGGCCCCTGCTCCCCCTCGTATGCCGTCAGAACTCGGTGCGCCGGCGGTGCCCGGGTGCCGGCCGGGGACGGCCGGGGACGACCGGCCGGCACCCGGCGTCTGATGGGCGCGCCCCCGGGTGTCCGTTACTGCTTGGCGAGCCGTGCGTTGATCTCGGGCTCGATGTCCTTGGCGGCATCGGCCGGTGACTTACCGCTCAGAACGGCGGTCATATAGCTCTTGATCGGGTTCGGGATGTTCTCCACCGCGGCCCACTGGGGAATCAGCGGGGTGGTGCCCCCGGACTTCTCCGCCGCCGGCGCCGCGGCCGCCACGGCCGGATTCTCCTGTGCGGCGCCGGCCAGGTCGGCGGACTTCGGGGCCCAGCCGGACTCCTTCACCATCTGCCGGTCGTTCTGCTTCGACAGGGCCACCTTCAGGAATTCCTTGGCGAGTTCCTGGTTCTTCCCCATTCCGGCGACGGCGAAATTGGAGCCGCCGAGGAAGACGCCCTCCGGCTTGTCCGCGCTCTCCCCGGGGATGGTGAAGAAGCCGATGTCCTTCTTCATCTCCGGATTGGCCTTGACGGCGGTGGCGGCTTCATAGCCCATGGCGATCAGGGCGCCGGTGCGGCCCTTGGCGAAGACCTCGGCCTGCTGCGGGGTGGCCTCGTCCTTGTTCTTGGGGGCGGTGCTGAATGCCTGGTACTGCTTATAGATGTCCATGGCCTTGGCGACCTTGGGATCGCCGAGGTTGGAGACCCATCTGCCGCCCTGCTGCTTCACCAGGTCGGCGCCGGTGCCGAGGGTCAGACCGTCGAAGAAGTACCAGTTCTGGCCGGGGAGATAGAGCGGCTCGGCGTCGGTCTTCTTCTTGATGGTGTCAAAGGCTTTGAAGAGCTCGCTGCGGGTCCTGGGAGTACCCTTCAGACCGGCCTCGGCCCAGATCTTCTTGTTGTACATCACCACCCGGTTTCCGGCGAACCACGGGAGTGCGTACTGCTTCCCGTCCACGATCGACGCCTTGTTGAAGGCGTCGATCCAGTCGGCGCCGATCTCCTTCTTCAGATCGCCGAGTTCGGCCAGGGCACCGGCCTTGGCATAGGCGGCGGTCTGGGTGTTGCCGATTTCGACGACGTCCGGCGGGGTGTCCTCGGAAAGGGCGGTGCTCAGCTTCTGCTGAATGCCGTTCCACTGCTGGACCTTGAACTCGACGGTGGCGCCGGTCTTCTTCTTGAACTGCGCGGAGACCTGCTCGGTCCACTGCGCCGGATTCGAACCATTCATCACCCAGACGGTCAGCTTCTGGCCCTTGAAGCCGTCCGCACCCGTCTTCGTGCCGCCGCCGGACCCACAGGCAGTGACACCCACCAGCATTCCCGCGACCGCCGTCGCCGCCATGAGTCCACGCTTCATTGCGCTCTCCCCCCAAAGGCCGGGTGTGTGGTCTTTAATGGTTTAGACCAGTGCCCCGCAGCTTGGCCTAGACCTTTAGGGGTGTCAAGGGTGTATAAGAGTCGCTGTCAGGTCCGTTACCGGACCGACATCCGGCGGGCCGGGGGCCTGTAAGGGGGCGCGGGAAACCCACCCGTGCCACGATGTGAGCCGCTACGTACGGAGGCGCCGGTGACGGCAGCACGACAGGAGTCGGAGAGGCGGGTCATGGACACGGACGGGGGCAGCGGTGCCGAGAGCGGCGGCACGCGGACCGCACGGGTGCCCAAGTACTACCGGCTCAAGCGGCACTTGCTGGAAATCACCGAGACCCTGCCGCCCGGCACCCCGGTCCCGCCCGAACGGACCCTCGCCGCGGAGTTCGACACCTCGCGCACGACGGTGCGTCAGGCACTTCAGGAGCTGGTGGTCGAGGGCCGGCTGGAGCGCATCCAGGGCAAGGGCACCTTTGTCGCCAAGCCCAAGGTTTCCCAGGCCCTGCAACTGACCTCCTATACGGAGGACATGCGGGCCCAGGGCCTGGAGCCGACCTCCCAGCTGCTGGACATCGGCTATGTCACGGCGGACGACCGGCTCGCCGGACTGCTGGACATCGCCACCGGCGGCCGGGTGCTGCGTATCGAACGGCTGCGGCTGGCCAGCGGTGAGCCGATGGCCATCGAGACCACCCATCTGTCGGCGAAGCGCTTCCCCGCGCTGCGGCGGAACCTCGTCAAGTACACCTCGCTGTACACCGCGCTGGCCGAGGTGTATGACGTCCGGCTGGCGGAGGCCGAGGAGACCATCGAGACCTCCCTCGCCACCCCGCGCGAGGCCGGCCTGCTGGGCACGGACGTCGGACTGCCGATGCTGATGCTCTCCCGGCACTCGCTCGATGCGCAGGGGCAGCCGGTGGAGTGGGTGCGCTCGGTCTACCGCGGCGACCGCTACAAGTTCGTCGCCCGGCTGCGGCGCCCCACGGACTGACCCAGGCCCCGCACCGGGCGCAAAGCGCTCCGCCCGTATTTCCCCTGCCCTGCCGCCGCCGGATCCGCCTCGGAGGACCGGCGGCGCAGGTCGCAGCCGGGTGGATTCTTGATACCGATATGCGGACAGCTAGTGACGCGTGCCACTGCCCTGCCATAGATTTCCAGCCGATCGCACAGGAGACAGCCAGGGGACGGAGCCACGGTCATGACCCAGTCAGCCGCATCACCGGTTCGCAGACAGGTCGTCACACCCACGCGTGTGGTGGCCGGGCTCTGCCTGATCGCTCCCTTCGTGGCGATGCTGTGGGTGAGCTCGTACGCCAAGGTCGAGCCGACCATCATCGGGATCCCGTTCTTCTACTGGTACCAGATGCTGTGGGTGCTGATCTCGACCGCGCTCACCACCCTCGCCTACAAGCTCGTTCAGCGTGAGCAGCGCGCCCGCAAGGGCGGTGCGGACCAGTGACCCCCACGCACGCGCTCGCCGCTTCGCAGACCCAGGGCGTCAACGGCGTCGCCCTGGCCGTCTTCATCTTCTTCTTCCTGGCCGTGACGGTCATGGGCTTCCTGGCCGCCCGCTGGCGCAAGGCCGAGGAGTCCGCCAACCTCGACGAATGGGGCCTGGGCGGCCGCAGTTTCGGCACCTGGGTGACGTGGTTCCTGCTGGGCGGGGACCTCTACACGGCTTACACGTTCGTGGCCGTCCCGGCGGCGATCTACGCGGCGGGCGCGGCCGGCTTCTTCGCCGTGCCGTACACGATCCTGGTCTACCCGCTGATCTTCACCTTCCTGCCCCGCCTGTGGTCGGTCTCGCACAAGCACGGCTATGTCACCACCTCCGACTTCGTCCGCGGCCGCTTCGGCTCCAAGGGCCTGTCGCTGGCCGTGGCGCTCACCGGCATCCTGGCCACGATGCCGTACATCGCCCTCCAACTGGTCGGCATCCAGGCCGTCCTGGACGTGATGGGCATCGGCGGCGGCGAGCACACCAACTGGTTCGTCAAGGACCTGCCGCTGCTGATCGCGTTCGCCGTGCTGGCCGCGTACACCTACTCCTCGGGGCTGCGGGCGCCGGCGCTGATCGCGTTCGTCAAGGACGGGCTGATCTACCTCGTCATCGCGGTGGCGATCATCTACATCCCGGTCAAGCTCGGCGGCTTTGACGCGATCTTCGACTCGGCCGGCAAGGCGCTGGCCGAGCCCGGTGCCGTGCCCGGCAAACCGCGCGGCGAGCTGATCAGCGGCCCCAACGCCCAGTGGGCATACGCGACCCTGGCGCTCGGCTCGGCGCTGGCGCTCTTCATGTACCCGCACTCGATCACCGCGACGCTGTCCTCGCGCAGCCGCAATGTGATCCGCCGCAACACCACCATCCTGCCGCTGTACTCCCTCATGCTGGGCCTGCTGGCGCTGCTCGGCTTCATGGCGATCAAGGCCGGCACGGACATCCAGGGCAACCCGCAGCTAGCCATCCCGCAGCTGTTCGAGGACATGTTCCCGAGCTGGTTCTCCGGTGTGGCGTTCGCCGCGATCGGCATCGGCGCGCTGGTGCCCGCGGCCATCATGTCGATCGCCGCGGCCAACCTCTTCACCCGCAACGTCTACAAGGACTTCCTCAAGCCGGGCGCCACGCCCGAGCAGGAGCACAAGGTCGCCAAGCTGGTCTCGCTGCTGGTGAAGGTCGGCGCGCTGGTCTTCGTCCTCACCATGGACAAGACCGTCGCCATCAACTTCCAGCTGCTGGGCGGCATCTGGATCCTCCAGACCATGCCGTCCCTGGTCGGCGGCCTCTTCACCCGCTGGTTCCACCGCTGGGCGCTGCTGGCCGGCTGGGCGGTCGGCATGCTCTACGGCACGCTCGCGGCCTACGGCGTCGCCAGCCCGACCCAGAAGCACTTCGGCGGCTCCAGCGCGGAGATCCCCGGCATCGGCGAGATCGGCTACATCGGTCTGACCGCGTTCGTCCTGAACGTGGTGGTGACGGTCGTCCTCACCTTCGCCCTGAAGGCCGCCAAGGCCCCCGAAGGCATCGACGAGACCAGCCCCGCCGACTACACGGCGGACGCCGGCGACGAGGGCGTCGCCGTCGATCTCCCGCCCGCCACGGAAAAGGCACCGGCAGGGCACTGAGCCACCGGCCGGCCGGCTTCCGGCAACGGGCCGTCGCGCTCCCTCCGGGGCGCGGCGGCCCGTTGGCGTTCGCCGTTCAGTTCACCCAGTTCTTCAGCTGCTCGGTTTCGAGGGTGATGCCTACGGGGTCGGGGAGGTGGAGGGACTTGCCGTACGGGACGGTGCGGACGTCCTCGTAGCGGGTGCCGTCGGGTTCGCTGTAGAGCGACACCTGGCATTCCTGCCGGTCGATGAGCAGATAGAGCGGGATACCGGCTCCCGCGTACGCACGGGGCTTTTCCACACGGTCACGCTGGTGCGTGTCGGAGTCGGAGGACGTGACCTCGACAACCATCAACACCGGCTCAGGGTCGACCCATTCCCCCTGGCCGACAAAGGCACCACTGACGGAGAGTGCCCCGTCCGGCCGGGCCCGGCCACTGCGGTCCTCCTCCGCCTTGAGTCCCTGATCCGGGTAGAGCCACAGCTCAGGTCGTGACTGAATGCAGATGCGTGTCAGCCACTCGATGATCCGACCGTGATCCCCGTCCGGCATGGGCTTGCTCTTGACCTTCCCGTCGATGAGTTCCAATCGCGCGCCTTCTTCCAAGCGGGCGAGTATCCGGGCGGCCTCTTCGAAATGCTCGGTCTCCATGATGTGCGGCCGGTCGGCGAGCGCGGTCATGAGGCCTTCTCCTTCTTCCACGGGACGGAACAAAGAACTGTCACCGACCCTAGCCGAGGCCACTGACAGACACTGTGTGATCACTCACGACACACTAGATGTGGGGGTGCACGTGAGAGGTCACCCCCACATGTATGCTCGTCCTCGCTGTCGCCGCAGGGGAATCCGGTGCGAATCCGGAACTGTCCCGCAACGGTGTAGGAGCGCGCTCGGCCGGGTGGATACCGGCCCTGGGCGCGTGCCCGTGTAGTCCGAGGACCTGCCGACGGTACGTCCGCACCGCAAGGGGTGCGGTCGTCGATACGTCCGGGCCCCGAGGGTTGGGCCGGTGGACGCCGCGCGGTGTGCCCGCGCACCCCTGCCGTCACGGGGTGCCGCATGCCCGCGTGCGCCCGTCGCGTCCCTCCCTCCCGGCCCCGCCGAGTGAGGGAGAGCATCGCGTGACCATCGCGCCAACGGAGCCCGCGTCAGACGCCGAGGCCGTGCCGCCCGTGGTGGCCACGCCTCCCGGTGCCGCCAACAGCGGCACGGGCGAGGACGGGCCGGGTGTCGCCCTGCTGCGCACCCTGACCCAGCTGACCGAGGACCTGACCGCGACCGACCCCGGCAAGGTGGCCGCCGCCGCGCTGCGCGGCCGGCACGCCGGCTCCGACGAGGCCGAACTGCGGTCGCTGGCCACCGATGCCGCGGCCGGTCTGATCGGCGACGAGCCGCAGTACTCCAAGCTCGCGGCGCGGCTGCTCACCCTCGCCATCTCGGAGGAGGCGGCCGGACAGGGGGCGGTCGCCTTCTCCGCCTCCGTCGAGGTCGGCCACCGCGAGGGGCTGATCGCCGACGAGACCGCGGAGTTCGTACGGGCCCATGCCGCCCGGCTGGACGCGCTGGTCGAGCGGGCGCTGGTCGACGGTGCCGATGACCGGTTCGGGTACTTCGGGCTGCGCACCCTGCACTCGCGCTACCTGCTGCGGCACCCCACCACCCGTCAGGTCATCGAGACCCCGCAGCACTTCCTGCTGCGGGTGGCCTGCGGTCTCGCCGAGGACCATAGCGACCGCGCTCTGGACGACGTCGCCGAGCTCTACCGGCTCACCAGCTCGCTGTCCTACCTCCCCTCCTCCCCCACCCTCTTCAACTCCGGCACCCGCCACCCGCAGATGTCGTCCTGCTATCTGCTGGACTCGCCGCTGGACGAGCTGGACTCGATCTACGACCGCTACCACCAGGTCGCCCGGCTCTCCAAGCACGCCGGCGGCATCGGCCTCTCGTACTCCCGCATCCGCGCCCGCGGTTCGCTGATCCGCGGCACCAACGGGCACTCCAACGGCATCGTGCCGTTCCTGCGCACCCTGGACGCCTCGGTCGCGGCCGTGAACCAGGGCGGCCGGCGCAAGGGCGCCGCCTGCGTCTACCTGGAGACCTGGCACGCGGACATCGAGGAGTTCCTGGAGCTGCGCGACAACACCGGTGAGGAGGCGCGCCGTACGCACAACCTGAACATCGCGCACTGGATCCCGGACGAGTTCATGCGCCGGGTGGAGGCGGACGCCGACTGGTCGCTGTTCTCGCCCTCGGACGCCCCGGAGCTGGTGGACCTGTGGGGCGACGCGTTCGACGCCGCCTACCGGAAGCTGGAGGCCGAGGGCCGGGCGCTCAAGCAGATCCCGGCCCGGGTGCTGTACTCCCGGATGATGCGTACCCTGGCGCAGACCGGCAACGGCTGGATGACGTTCAAGGACGCCGCCAACCGCACCGCCAACCAGACCGCCGAGACCGGCCAGGTCGTGCACTCGTCCAACCTGTGCACGGAGATCCTGGAGGTGACCAACGACGGGGAGACCGCGGTCTGCAACCTGGGGTCGGTCAACCTCGCGGCGCACCTGGGCGAGCACGGCGACATGGACTGGGAGCGGCTGGACGCGACCGTCCGCACGGCCGTCACCTTCCTCGACCGTGTGGTGGACATCAACTTCTACCCGACCGAGCAGGCCGGGACGTCCAACTCCCGCTGGCGCCCGGTCGGTCTGGGCCTGATGGGCCTCCAGGACGTCTTCTTCCGGCTGCGGCTGCCCTTCGACTCGCCCGAGGCGCAGGAGCTGTCGACCCGTATCTCCGAGCGGATCATGCTCGCCGCCTACGAGGCGTCCGCCGACCTCGCCGAGCGGCACGGCCCGCACCCGGCCTGGTCCGCGACCCGCACCGCCCGCGGCGTGCTGCACCCGGACCACTACCCGAACGCCGAGCCGCGCTGGGCCGACCGCTGGGCGGCGCTGCGCAGCCGTATCGCCCTGACCGGCATGCGCAACTCCCTGCTGCTGGCGATCGCGCCGACCGCGACCATCGCCTCCATCGCGGGCGTGTACGAGTGCATCGAGCCGCAGGTCTCGAACCTCTTCAAGCGCGAGACGCTGTCCGGTGAGTTCCTCCAGGTCAACGCGTATCTGATCGAGGAGCTCAAGGCGCTGGGGCTGTGGGACGCGCGGACCCGGGACGCGCTGCGCGAGGCCAACGGCTCGGTGCAGGACGTCGAGTGGATCCCGGAGGAGGTCCGGGCGCTGTACCGCACGGCGTGGGAGATCCCGCAGCGCGCGCTGATCGACATGGCCGCGGCGCGTACGCCCTACCTCGACCAGAGCCAGTCGCTGAACCTCTTCATGGCGTCGCCGACCATCGGCAAGCTCAGCTCGATGTACGCCTACGCCTGGAAGCGCGGCATCAAGACGACGTACTACCTGCGTTCGCGGCCGGCGACCCGGATCGCCCAGTCGGCGCGCGGCGCCGCGGCCGCCGCTCCCGCCCCCGTACCGCAGCAGGCCACCGACCCCGAGGCGGTCGCCTGCTCCCTGGAAAACCCCGAGTCCTGCGAGGCCTGCCAGTAATGACTACCGAGACCCCCAACGCCTCCGCCGCGCACACCGCCACCACCGGCACAAAGAACCTCCTGGACCCGGGCTTCGAGCTGACCCTGCGTCCGATGCGGTACCCGGAGTTCTACGACCGCTACCGGGACGCCATCAAGAACACCTGGACCGTGGAGGAGGTCGACCTCCACTCGGACGTCGCCGACCTCGCCAAGCTCTCGCCGGGTGAGCAGCACATGATCGGCCGGCTGGTGGCGTTCTTCGCGACCGGCGACTCGATCGTCGCCAACAACCTCGTGCTGACGCTGTACAAGCACATCAACTCCCCCGAGGCGCGGCTGTACCTGAGCCGTCAGCTCTTCGAGGAGGCCGTGCACGTCCAGTTCTATCTGACGCTGCTGGACACCTACCTCCCCGACCCGGACGACCGCGCCGCGGCCTTCGCGGCGGTGGAGAACATCCCCTCCATCCGCGAGAAGGCGGAGTTCTGCTTCAAGTGGATGGACTCGGTCGAGAGCATCGACCGGCTGGAGTCCCGGGCCGACCGGCGCCGGTTCCTGCTCAACCTCATCTGCTTCGCGGCCTGCATCGAGGGGCTGTTCTTCTACGGCGCCTTCGCGTACGTCTACTGGTTCCGCTCCCGCGGGCTGCTGCACGGGCTGGCCACCGGCACCAACTGGGTCTTCCGCGACGAGTCCATGCACATGGAGTTCGCGTTCTCGGTGGTGGACACCGTCCGCCAGGAGGAGCCCGACCTCTTCGACGACAAGCTGGAGCAGCAGGTCACCGAGATGCTCAAGGAGGCCGTCGAGGCGGAGCTCCAGTTCGGCCGGGATCTGTGCGGTGAGGGCCTGCCGGGCATGAACACCGCGTCGATGCGCGAGTACCTCCAGTGCGTCGCGGACCAGCGGCTCCAGCGGCTCGGCTTCGCGCCCGTCTACGGCTCGGAGAACCCGTTCTCCTTCATGGAGCTCCAGAACGTCCAGGAGCTGACCAACTTCTTCGAGCGCCGGGCCTCCGCCTACCAGGTCGCCGTCGAGGGTTCGGTCTCCTTCGACGACGACTTCTAGGCCGGCTTCCAGGACGACTTCTCGTACGGGCGAAGGGGCCCGCCGCGGCGCGATGCCGTGGCGGGCCCCTTCGTCTGCCTCAGTTCGTTGCCCTCCGGCCCGTCCGGTCCCACCGGCGACGCCGCTGCCAGGCCCGGTCCCGGACCGGCCGACCGTCACCGACAAGCCACCCAAGCATGCCGATCACGCTCCACATCAGGATCTTCCGGGCAGCATGCCGACGCCCGTTCTCCCTGGTGACACGCCGTTTGTGAGCGTTCTGTTACCTGGTAAACCAAGAGCCGGGATCACCATGTCTATCCGGGCATGAAGGGAACGAAGGGGCGTCGCCGGTTCCTCGACTATCCGCGGCAGGGGCGGGAGGGCCCGCGCCGCTGGCTGCCGTCATGGCGTCAGTGGCTCGGTGCGCTCTCGCTCGGCCTGCTCGGCCTGGCCGGGCTGTTAGCTGTGGTCTACGCGAAGATCGACGTGCCTGACGAGAATGAACTGGCGGGCAAGCAAGCCACCGTCTATCACTGGTCCGACGGCAGCGAAATGGTGAGCGTGGGTGCGGTCAACCGGCAGAACATCACGCTGGACAAGGTGCCGGACTCGGTGGAGAACTCCGTGATCGCGGCGGAGAACGCCACGTTCTACAGCGATGCCGGGGTCTCCCTCATGGGCATCGGCCGCGCCGTGAAGAACATGGTCCTGGGCGGCGAGACCCAGGGCGGCTCCACCATCACCCAGCAGTATGTGAAGAACACCTATCTCTCACAGGACCAGACGGCCACCCGCAAGGTGCGGGAATTCATCATCGCGCTGAAGCTGAGCAACCAGAAGTCCAAGCACGACATTCTGCGCGGGTATCTCAACACCAGCTGGTTCGGCCGGGATTCCTATGGGATCGAGGCCGCCGCACACGCGTATTACGGCATTGGCGCCAAGGATCTCAATCCCAGCCAGGGCGCCGTGCTGGCCGCCGTGCTGAAGGGTTCGGAGCAGTACGACCCGGGGCTGAGCAAGGCCAATCACGCGCGGGCGGTGGCACGTTGGGAGTGGATACTGGACCGGCAGGTCGCCACCGGGAAGATGAGCAAGGAAGAGCGGGCGAAGCATCGCACCTTCCCGGAGCCCCGGAAGCTGTCGAAACCCACCAGCCAGGCGGGCCAGACCGGCTATCTCCTCGATGTCGCCAATAAGTTCATCAAGGCCCGTACCGGGCTGACCAACAAGGATCTGGCGCGCGGCGGCTATCACGTTTACACCACCTTCGACAAAGAGCGCACCCACCGCCTGGAAAAGGCCGTGAACGAGGTCCGCCGGCAGGAGATCGACCCGAAGCACCGCAAGGCCGATACCTTTGTGCAATTCGGCGCGGCCTCCGTACGCCCCGATGACGGGGCGATCGTCGCACTGTACGGCGGTCCGGACGCCACCAAGCACTTCAGCAACAACGCGGACACCACGGCGGTCCCGGCCGGGTCCGCCTTCAAGCCGTTCGTGCTGGCGGCCGCGCTCCAGGAAGAGGCCGACAGCACCAAGGACCGCACGACCGCGCCGGAGGACGGCGAAAAGACCATGGCCCAGGGGCTGGGCGGGGCCCTGATGACGGGCCAGAGCCCGCCCTTCGTCCAGGCCGGGAAGCAGATCGGGCTGGAGCGGATCCGGGATCTCGCGGTGGACGCGGGGCTGCGCAAGGAGAGCATGGCGCAGCTGGAACAGACCTTCCCGCTGGGCACCTCCGCGCCCAGCGCGATCCGGATGGCGAGCGCCTATACGACCTTCGCCAACGGCGGGCTGCACCAGGAGCCGTACGCGGTGTCCAGCATGACCTACGACGGAAAGAAGGTGCCGGGGCTGGACCGTCCCGAGGCCGAGCAGGTGCTTGAGGCCGGGGTCGCCGAGGACGTGTCGAGCGCCCTGCGGATCGTGGGCTTCCTCAGCCTGAACCGGGACGGCAGGCCGACCGCCCAGCAGCCGGTGGCGGCCGGCCGCACAGAGCCGGGCGACCGGATGAAGTCGGCGTGGTTCATCGGCAGTCCGTCCGCCGAGAAGCCGGACTTCGGTCCCGGCACCGGCGCGGAGGACGGAAAGGGCGTCCGCCCCGGCCACGCGCCCGACGCCGGGGACAGCAACGAGCCGACCACCGCCGTCACCGTGTTCCGCAACAAGGCGGGCACCCCCGCCCTGCTGCCGATGCAGGGCGTCGGCGGCGAGCAGAGCAAGCTGGGGACGGCCCTCCCGCCGAAGGTCTGGCAGGCCTATCAGCAGGGGTCGTGACGCGGACGGGCGCCCGGCCGGCAGCCGGGCGCCCGCTCGTCTCAGTCGTTGGCGACGACGGGGTAGCGGGGCTCCCGCTCGGACATCTGCTTCAGCGCGTCCTTGCGGTCCCGCTTGCTGAGCCGGTCGATGTAGAGGTAGCCGTAAAGGTGATCGGTCTCGTGCTGGAGGCAGCGCGCGAAGTAGCCGGTGCCGCGGATCGCGACCGGCTCGCCCTTGGCGTTCTGGCCGCGGACCACGGCGTAGTCGGGGCGGGGCAGCTCGGCGTAGGCGCCGGGCACGGACAGGCAGCCCTCGTTGGAGTCGTCCAGGATCCGGCGCTCGGCGGGCAGCTCGTCCAGGACCGGGTTGCAGACCGCACCGACGTGCCGGACGCCCTCGTCGTCCAGGCAGTCGTAGACGAAGACCTTCCGGTCCACACCGATCTGGTTGGCGGCCAGGCCCACGCCCTCGGCGGTGCGCTGGCTGGCGAACATGTCGTCGATGAGCTGGGCCAGCTCGTCGTCGAACGCCGTGACGTCCTTGCACTCCTTGTGGAGCACCGGATTGCCGACGACCGTGATCGGTCGCGAGGTGCCGCGCTCACGGTGGGCGGCCTCCCGCTCCCCGGCGTCCGTGACGTCGTCGAGGAACTCGTCGTCCACCCGCTGGTCACCGTCTTGATCAAACACAGGCTGCTGGGCCATCTCCGCCGTACGCCTTCCTGAAAACCCTGAATAGTCGCCCCACAGCCTACGGGGGCGCGAACGGGCCCTCAGCAGACCTCTTCAAGATCGCGCCACTCCCGGGTGTCCGGGCTGTCCGCGACCCAGCCGTCCAGCAGGCCGCGGACCAGGGCGGACGGCGCCGCGATACCGCATTCGCGCTCCGGCACCCACAGCGAGCCGGAGCCCGCGGTGCGGTGGCCGAGCGGGCCGGGGTGGCCGGGCTCACTGTGATCGTGCGGGTCGAGATGCTCGCCCTCGCCCTCGTCGCTGGGCATCCGGCTCTCCGAGCATGTACGGCAGAGCAGCCGCACCGACGACGACCAGTCCTCGGCCGCGAAGCCCGCATCGGCCGCCAGCCGCTCCAGGGCGTCCCGGTCGGCCTCCGTGGCGGCCTCCAGGAGAACCACCCAGGTGGGGACCGGGGAGGGCGCCCACAGCTCGATCTCGTCGAAGACCGGGTACGCGGGGCCCGCGGCGGTGGTCCGCTCGCCGTGCGGGACGCCGTCGTGCAGCACCACCTCGCCCCAGCGCCGCCCGGAGGACGGCAGCGGGATGGACAGCACCTCGATACGGGCCGGGTCCAGCCGGCGGCCCCAGACGACCTCGGCCTCGCCCTCCGGGGAGAGCCGGACCGCGGCGCTGCCCAGGGCCATACCCAGCGGTTCGCCGGACGGGGAGCCCCCGCCGGGGACCTTGAGGCCGTACGCCTGCCAGGCGCGGCGGGCCAGCGGCCAGTCCTGGAGGGCGGTGGCGGCGATGCCGACGTTCCACCAGTCGGGCGCCCCGGTCTCGCGGTCCAGCAGCGCGACGGCGCGCAGCCCGGCGGCCCGGGCCTGTTCCCAGTCGTGCCGGAACTTGTGCAGCAGGGCGAGGTTGAACCAGGACTCGGAGAGCCACGGCTCCATGTCCGCGGCGCGGGTGAGCAGCGCTCCCGCGTCCTCGTAACGGCCGTCGCCGATCAGCGTGAAAGCGCGGTCGGTCGCCTGCCGCCACGAGGCGGAGGGCCGGTGCCGTACCTTGCCGAAGATCTTCACGATTCCCGCCTGCTGGTTGCTCTTGATGCCGCTGAGGTGGGGTCCCGAGCGGCGTCCGGGGCCTTCTGGGGGCCCACTCGACAACCTGCCACAGATTGCCGCCGGGCTCAGCCCGGTTTGCCGGTCCCCCTGCGGCTCCTTGCCCTTCGCCGACCCCCTGAACCCCCTGAGAGGGGCTCCCTTCGCATCCAACCATGCCCATCTCGGAGGGCGCTCATTACCCATGGGTTCCACGACCTGCGGGGCCCGGCGAGGGCGCAGCGGCGGGGTGTGGCGGCTGGGGCGGATGGGGTGTCTTCAGGGGGTCGCCGAGCGCCGATCAAGGGGGCATTTCCGCCGTTGTCGGCACATAGGCGGCCGGGAGAATCTTCCCTAAGGGGACGATCTCGCGCCGGACACCTCTCCGTCGTCTCACCCGGCCCGGCCGTCGCACGCCAGGACCCTGGCCAGCGCCTCGACGACCCGGGGCTCGTGGTCGCGCGCGGTGGACAGCCGCAGCCGCTCCAGGGCGCGCAGCGGGCCGCCAGGTCCCGCGGACTCCCCCGACAGATCGTCGTAGGCGTTGACGGTGCGGACGATGCGTGCCGTGACCGGCTGCTCGCGGTACGGATCGGCCTGCCGCTCGACGATCACCGCGACCTCGGCGGGGACACCGGTCTGCCGGACCACGGCGCCGCCCAGCAGCGCGATCCGGCGCTGTTCGGCGGGCGGCAGCGGCGCGGTCGCCCCGTCCGGCACCGGGTCCAGCAGCGAGAGCTGGCCGATGTCATGCATCAGCGCGGCATGTTCGAGCACATCCAGATCCGGTTCGTTCAGGCCGAGTTCACGGCCCACGGCGCGGCTGAGCGCGGCCACCCGGCGGGCATGGCCGTGCGGGGTGTAGCCGGCGATCTCGGTGGAGCGGGCCAGCGAGGCGATGGTCTGGCGGTAGGTGGCGCGGACGGTCGCGAACCGGCGGAAGGCGAACTGGGTCAGCAGCAGCGGCAGACAGAACACCGGCAGCGCCCACAGCCCGGCGACCGCGGTGGCCAGCGAGATCACCACCCCCGTGGCGCAGACCGCCGAGCCGATGCCGAGCAGCGCCCGCAACTCGTCGCGCAGCAGCGGCCCGTACGGCCAGCCGGTGCGGGCCCGGGCGAGCGCGGCCACCAGGACCGCGTCGCACAGCGCGGTCAGCGCCAGCAGCGCGATCAGGAAGACCGGGTAGACCGGTCCGGAGGCCACCCAGGAGCCCAGCGTCCCGGTGTTGTAGAGGGGCTGGAAGCAGGTGGCGGCGAAGCCGGTGGTCAGCACCCGGCGCGCCAGCGGGTCGAGCGCCGGGCCCTCGCCGCGCGCGAGCCGCGGGACCAGGCCGACCAGACCGGCCGCCAGGACCACGGCCACGATCTGGTGGACGCCATGGGTCGTCGGCCGTCCGCCGGCCTCACCGAGCAGGGCGTAGGCGAGGGCGCCGGCCGCGCCGAGGGGTGCGCCCTCCCGCACCCCCGGCACCCGTGCGCCCCCGGCCGCCGGGGCGGGCCCCTGCCCCACCAGCTCACCCACCGTGATCAGCACCCCGAAGGCCAGCGCGATCCGCGGCTCGGCCAGGCCGTCCCACAGCGTCCGGCCCAGCGACCAGCAGGCCAGGGCGGCGGCCGGGACGTAGACCGCGGCGATCACGGGGCCGCCGCCGCAGGTGCCCGGCACCGCGGCGCGCGGGACGCCGGGCGCGGGGGCCGGTGCCGCCCGGTGCCCGGCCGCCCGGTCACGCCGGGGCTGCTCCGCGAGGCCGCTCATCGCCCACCGTCCCGTCCGGCCCGTTCGGGCAGCGGCACGGGCGGCACCGGTACGGGCGCCCCGTCCCCGGCGTCGCTCGGTAGGACGTCGTCCCGCCCGGACCGCCCCGCGCCGGGCTCCGGGTCCGCCGCCGTCACCAGGTCCGGATGCCAGCCGTGACGGTCGAGCGAGGCCACCAGCGCGCGGACCATCCGCGGATCGAACTGCGCACCGGAGCACTTGCGCAGCTCCGCGACGGCCACCGGCACCGGCCGGGCCCGGCGGTAGGAACGGGTCGAGGTCATCGCGTCGAAGGCGTCGGCGACCGCCACCACCCGTGCCACCTCCGGGATCTGATGCCCCCTCAGGCCGTAGGGGTAGCCGGTGCCGTCCAGCCGCTCGTGGTGGTGCAGGATCGCCGCCCGCGCCTCCTCCAGGAAGCCGATGCCGCGCACGATCTCGTGCCCGTACTCGGGGTGCAGCTCGATGACCCGGCGCTCCTGGGGCGTCAGCGGCCCGTCCTTGCGCAACAGCCGGGTGGGGACGCCGAGTTTGCCGACGTCGTGCAGGATGCCGGCGAACCGCAGCGCCTCCATACGGTCCTCCGCCAGACCCAGCTCCCGGGCGATCATCACCGAGGCGCGGCCGACCCGTTCGCTGTGCCCGCGGGTGTAGCGGTCCTTGATGTCCACGGCCTGGACGAGGGCGCGGATGGTGGCCTGGTGGGCGGCGCGTTCCCGGTGGTACCGGTCGAAGGCCCAGCAGGACAGGTACATCGGCAGCAGCACCAGCAGTGCCGCCGGCGGCCCGTACGAGCTGCACCACAGGACCGCCATCATCAGCCCGGCCAGACCGTGCACCAGATGCGGCCCCAGGGAGCGGGTCAGCAGCCCGCGCCAGGCGGTGCGGACGGGGTGCCGCTCGGCGGCGGCCAGCACCCCGCCGTCGAGCGCGGCGAGCACCCCGCAGAAGGTGGCCGCGGCCGCCACGGCCGGCAGCAGCACCACGGGGAACTGCGGTGCGGACAGCGGCTGGTGGCCGAGGACCCGGAACACCTGGGCGGCCGCGCAGCAGGCCAGCGCCAGCTCGGCGGCGTGCCAGAGCCGGCGGGCGGCGGCGAAGCGCGGCTCGGCCGGTGCGAGCACCGCGCCGGGGACGGCGGCCAGCGCGGCCAGCGACGGCGGCAGCAGAAAGACCCCGGCGAGCAGTACGGGTCCGGCCCATCCGGTGGGAAAGCCGCCCGGGGCCCCGGAGTCGGGGGCGTACGGGGCCCGGCCGACCGGTGGCCGGCAGCGGCGCAGCTGTTCACACACCGCATACAGGGTGGCCAGGGCGACGGCACTGCTCCAGGGAGCGTGCGGGCCAAGACCCGCGGCGGGAGCGGCACACAGCGCCGCGGCCGGCGCGGCGCAGCCGATATACCCTCGTGCGGCCGCCGGAAGTCCTCGCATCGCGCCTCCTCGCCCTGCCCACCGCTCCCCCGGACTCGTACGGAGCCGGGGCCCGGCACGCCGCATCCGCAGTGCGCTCGGGTCGGTGAGAATAGAGGGGCAAAGGCGCCGGGGAAGGCGGTTCAGCGGATCGGGCGGGACGATGGCCCCGCCCCTCACCCCTTGGGGTGATGTGCCGCGTTATTCGGCCCGTGCGGCCCCGGTACGTGCATCGGTGGAGCCGGTCGCGTCGGCCGGACCGGTCCCCTCCTCCGCCGCGGACGCCGCGGCGTCCTCCTGCGCGCGCTGCGCCTGTTCCTTCTTGGCCTGTTCGAACACGCTCACCTCGGGCACGGTCTCCCCGGCCCGGATGAGCTCGATCCGCCCCATGACCTTGGAGCGCAGATCGCTGGGGACGTCGTCATGGCCGCAGCAGCGCTTGACGAGCTTCTTCACGGCCTGCTCCAGGCCGTACTTCTCCAGGCACGGCGAGCACTCGTCGAGATGCACCTGGAAATCTGCGCACTCCCCGGCGGGCATCTCCCGGTCGAGATACTCGTAGAGGTGGTCAAGGACCTCTGAGCAGTCCTTCTCGTGCGGCTCTCCGCAGCTCATGATCCCGAGCCTTTCCGGTCGTGCGCGTCCGACGTCTGCGCGGCCTGCGGGTCACCGGCCGCCGCCCCCGCCGGGACCAGCCCGCGCTCACGGGCGTAATCCTCCAACATGCCGCGCAGTTGGCGCCGGCCGCGGTGCAGACGGGACATCACCGTGCCGATGGGTGTCCCCATGATGTCCGCGATCTCCTTGTACGCAAAGCCCTCCACGTCCGCCAGGTAGACCGCGATACGGAATTCCTCGGGGATCGCCTGGAGTGCGGCCTTCACGTCCGAGTCGGGGAGGTGGTCGAGCGCCTGCGACTCGGCGGAACGCAGCCCGGTCGACATATGCGACTCGGCGCGCGCCAGTTGCCAGTCCTCGATCTCCTCGGCGGCACTGCGCTGCGGCTCACGCTGCTTCTTGCGGTAGGAGTTGATGAAGGTGTTGGTGAGAATGCGGTAGAGCCACGCCTTGAGGTTGGTGCCCTCCCGGAACTGGTGGAAGGACGCATACGCCTTTGCGTACATCTCCTGCACCAGGTCCTCCGCGTCGGCCGGATTGCGCGTCATGCGCAGCGCGGCGGAGTACATCTGGTCCAGGAAGGTGAGCGCGTCCCGCTCGAAGCGCGCATTGCGCTCGGCGGCGCTCTCCTGGGCCTGCTCCTGCGCCGTGCCGTCGGTCCCTGCGTCGGTACCGGTGACCGGACCCACCTCCTCCAACACCGTCCTGGATCCGGATGCGGACCCACCCGATTCGGAGAATAGACGACGATCCGGTGCTGCCGCCGCTCCAGCCAGGGCGGGCTGCGTGACCTGCATCTGCGACCACGGCAGATCGGCGGCCGGGCGGGCCGGGCAAGCGATTCCCATGCGGCGGACTCCCATTCCTCGTCGTTCACCGGACGTACTCGAGCACTACGCCTGGCACAACAGCCGCGTTCGCCGCGGCATTCCCGGTCCGCTGTCAAGACTTCGGACGAACGAAGGGTTGACAAATCCGCTTGCTGCTTCGGCAATAGAAGGGTGAACGATCAGGCATACGAGCGGGTACTCGCCGAGGTGGGCCCGCGGCTGCGGCGGATGCGCCAGGAGCGCGGGGTGACCCTGACCGCGCTCTCGGAGGCGACCGGCATCTCGGTGAGCACCCTGTCGCGCCTGGAATCCGGCGGCCGCAAGGCCACCCTCGAACTGCTGCTGCCGCTGGCGCAGGCCCATCAGGTGCCGCTGGACGAGCTGGTGGGGGCGCCGGAGGTCGGCGATCCCCGGGTGCGGGCGGCCCCGATGCGGCTGGGGGACAAAACCGCGATCCCGCTGACCCGGCAGCCGGGCGCGCTTCAGGCGTTCAAGCTGATCCTGGACCCGGTCGGCGGCCCGCGCGAGCAGCGCACCCACGAGGGCTACGAGTGGTTCTACGTGCTCTCCGGGCGGCTGCGGCTGCTGCTGGCCGACCGCGATGTGGAGCTGCGGGCCGGGGAGGCGGCGGAGTTCGACACCCGGCTGCCGCACTGGTTCGGCCCGGCGGGCGACGAGCCGGTGGAGCTGCTGAGCCTCTTCGGCAGACAGGGCGAGCGGATGCATGTCCGGGCCCGTCCGCGTGGCCAGGAGGGGTGACGGGGCCGGGGCTCGCCGGGGGGCCGCCACCGGCCCGTCAGCCGCCCGCGCCGCCCCGCCGGCCGAACCGTCAGCCGCCCCGTCAGCCCAACAACCCGTCCAGCCAGCCCGCCACCGCGTCCGTGATCACGGCCATCGACTCCGCCTCCCCGACGCCCGCCTTCTTCGGTACCGCGAAGCCGTGGTCCCCGTATGCCACCTCGGTGAGCTCCGTGCCCGACGGGAACTCCTCCGGGCGGCCGAACGGATCCCGGCCGCCCTGGATGACCAGCGTCGGCACCCCGGCGCCGGTCAGCTCGTCCGCCCGGGACTTCTCCGGCCGCCCCGGCGGATGCAGCGGGAAGCTCAGCGCCACTACGGCCCGCGCCCCCAGCTCACGCGCCGTACGGCAGGCCACCCGGGCCCCGGCGCTCCGGCCGCCGGCGACCACCGGCAGCCCCGGTTTCGCCAGCGCCGGCCACAGCGCGGTCCAGCCGGTGTCCAGGGTCTTCGGCGCGGGCGCCACCTTCTTGCCCGCCACCCGCCACGGCTGCTCGACCAGCGCCACGGAGTAGCCACGGGCCGGCAGCGCGGCCGCCAGCGCCCGCAGGTCACGCGCCTCGATACCGCCGCCGGCGCCATGACTCAGCGCCACCACGGCCCGCGCCGGCTCCGCCGCGCGGTACCAGGTGATCCGGGCCTCGCCCGCCGGTGTCGCGACCGTCTCGGTCTCGCTCGCCCCAGTGCTCATACGCCCATCCTGCCCGCGCCGCGGCGGGAAGGGCAGCGCGGCGGGCCGGTGCGGCGGCTCAGAACAGCGTGCCGACCTCGGGTCCGTCGAGCTCGGTGACCAGCTCGGGCCCGTTCTTGCGGACGTTGCTGACCTCGGTCGGCACGGGGTAGGCGCGCATCAGCCCGGCCGGCGGCGGCGTCAGCAGCGCGCGCACCTCGTCCGGGTCGGTACGGGCCGGGTCGAGCCAGGCGTCCCAGCGGTCCGGGGTCAGCACCAGCGGCATCCGGGGGTGGATCTCGGCCAGCGACTGCGGCCCGCTGCCGCCGTCCGCCCCGGCCAGCGGGGTGGTCTCGGCCTCGGTGGTGACCACGGTGCAGGTCACCCACCAGGCCAGCGGGTGGTCGCCGGGCAGCGTCCGGTCCCGCCAGAACTCGTACAGCCCGGCCATCGCCATCACGGAGCCGTCCGCGGGCGTCACGAAATACGGCTGCTTACGGGGCCGCTTCTTCCTGCCCTGCTCCTCCAGCTGCCGTTCCGCGGCGTCGGTGACCCACTCGAAATACCCGTCTCCGGGCAGCAGGCACCGACGGGTCGCGAAGGCCTGCCGGAAGGACGGCTTCTCGTGCACCGTCTCGGCCCGGGCATTGATCATCTTCGCGGCGGCCTCGGGTGATTTCGACCACGACGGGACCAGGCCCCACTTCAGCGCCCGCAGCTGGCGCGCCGGGCCGCCCGGCGGGACGTCCTCGGCCGCCGCGCCCTTGAGAGGCCGTTCGAGCACCGCGTGCACCGGGTCCGTCGGGGCCACGTTCCAATTCGGCGCGAGGGTCTCCGTCGGCTCCCACTGCTGAACGCCGAAGAGTCCCACCAGCTCCTCGGGGCGACGACTCGCTGCATACCTACCGCACATGCGTGCCACACTGCCATGCCACACGAAGGGGAGACATGGACACCGACCACCTCACGGACATATGGAGCCGCGTGTTCGGGACCCAGCCCGATCCCTCGCTCTGGCTGGTGATCGCCACGGCGGTGCTCGCGCTGGGCGCCGTCGTCCCGCGCACCGCCTGGCGGCTGGCGCGCAACGCCGTCACCATCGCGCACGAGGGCGGGCACGGGCTGATCGCGCTGCTCACCGGCCGCCGCCTGGACGGCATCCGGCTGCACTCCGACACCTCGGGGCTGACCGTCTCGCGGGGCAAGCCGACCGGTCTGGGCATGGTGCTGACCGCCGCGGCCGGCTACATCGCGCCCTCGCTGCTCGGTCTGGCCGGCGCCGCGCTCCTCGCCGCGGGGCACATCACGGCACTGCTGTGGGGGGCCGCCGCGCTGCTCCTGGCGATGCTGATCATGATCCGCAACGCCTATGGCGTGCTCACGGTCGTGCTCACCGGTGCCGCGTTCGTCCTGGTCTCCTGGCTGACGACGCCGGATGTGCAGGCGGCGTTCGCGTATGTGGTGGTGTGGTTCCTGCTGCTGGGCGGGGTGCGGCCGCCGTTCGAGCTCCAGGGGAAGCGGCGGCGGGGAGGGGCCCCGGACTCCGATCCGGACCAGCTGTCGCGGCTGACCCATGTCCCGGCGGCCGTCTGGCTCGGCCTCTTCCACGTGGTGACGCTGTGCTCGCTGATCGGCGGCGGGCGCTGGCTGCTCGGCCTCTGACGTCAACCGCCGCGCGCCGGGGGCCGGTTCCGCCGTCGCCCCGGCCGGCGGCTCTGCCGCGGACGCGGTTCCGGCACGTGAGCGCACCGCCCGTGCCATGTTTCACCGGGGTTGCGGCGCTTTTGATCAAGATCGGCACCCTTGCCCAGCCATTAAAGTAAGGGCATGACCGAGAGCCCCACACATCCCGCCCTGTGGCCCGCCCCCCTCGCCTCCGGGGCCGTCGATGCCACCGTCACCGTGCCCGGCTCCAAATCGGTCACCAACCGCGGACTGGTCCTGGCCGCCCTCTCCGCCGAGCCCGGCTGGCTGCGCCGCCCGCTGCGCTCCCGTGACACGCTCCTGATGGCCGAGGCCCTGCGCACCCTGGGCGTCGGCATCGAGGAGACCGCTTCCTCCAGCTCCGCCGGTGCCACGGACACCGCCGGGCAGCCCGGTGGCGGGGAGGCCTGGCGGGTGATCCCGGCGGGCCTGCACGGCCCGGCCACCATCGACGTCGGCAACGCCGGCACGGTCATGCGCTTCCTGCCTCCGGTCGCCGCGCTCGCCGACGGCCCGATCCGCTTCGACGGCGACCCGCGCTCCTACGAGCGTCCGCTCGGCGGCGTGATCGACGCGATGCGCGCCCTGGGGGCCCGGATCGACGACGACAACCGCGGGGCGCTGCCCATGACGGTCTTCGGCAGCGGCGGTCTGGACGGCGGCCGGGTCGAGATCGACGCGTCCTCGTCCTCCCAGTTCGTCAGCGCGCTGCTGCTGTCCGCGCCGCGCTTCAACCAGGGCGTCGAGGTCCGGCACGTGGGCGCGGCGCTGCCCTCCATGCCGCACATCCGGATGACCGTCGACATGCTGCGCAGCGTCGGCGCGCAGGTGGACACCCCGGAGGCGGGCGGCGAGCCCAACGTCTGGCGGGTCACCCCGGGCGCGCTGCTCGGCCGCGATCTGGTCGTCGAGCCGGATCTGTCGAACGCCCAGCCGTTCCTCGCCGCGGCACTGGTCACCGGCGGCCGGGTCACCATCCCGGACTGGCCCGAGCACACCACGCAGCCCGGTGACGCGCTGCGCGAGATCTTCACGGCCATGGGCGGCTCCTGCGAGCTGACCGACCAGGGGCTGACCTTCACCGGCAGCGGCCGTATCCACGGCATCGACGTGGACCTGAGTGAGGTCGGCGAGCTGACCCCCGGCATCGCCGCGGTCGCCGCGCTGGCCGACTCCCCCTCCACGCTGCGCGGGGTGGCGCACCTCCGGCTGCACGAGACCGACCGGCTGGCCGCGCTCACCAAGGAGCTCAACGAGCTCGGCGGCGATGTCACCGAGACCGCGGACGGTCTGCACATCCGCCCGCGCCCGCTGCACGGCGGGGTCTTCCACACCTACGAGGACCACCGGCTGGCCACCGCCGCGGCGGTCATCGGCCTGGCCGTCGACGGCGTGCGGGTGGAGAACGTCGCCACCACCGCCAAGACGCTGCCGGACTTCCCGGCGATGTGGACGGACATGCTTGACCCGGCGGCCGTACCCGGCCGGAGAGGCTGAGGGCTGACGCCGCCATGCGCCGTTACGGAAAGAACCCCGACGAGGACGACATCCGCGTCCGCCCCAACCCCAAGGGCAACCGCCCGCGCACCAACATCCGCCCCAAGCACGAGGACGCCGGCGAGGGCCTGGTGCTGACCGTCGACCGGGGCCGGCTGACCTGCCTCATCGAGGGCCGTACGGTCACCGCGATGAAGGCCCGTGAACTGGGCCGCAAGAGCGCGGTGGTCGGCGACCGGGTCGCCGTCGTGGGTGATCTGAGCGGCGCCAAGGACACCCTCGCCCGGATCGTCCGGGTCGAGCCGCGCTCCTCGACGCTGCGCCGTACGGCCGACGATGACGACCCGTTCGAGCGGGTCGTGGTCGCCAACGCCGACCAGCTCGCGATCGTCACCGCGCTCGCCGACCCCGAGCCGCGCCCCCGGCTCATCGACCGCTGTCTGGTCGCCGCCTACGACGCGGGCCTGGACCCGCTGCTGGTGCTGACCAAGTCCGATCTGGCGTCCGCGGACACCCTGCTGGAGTCCTACGGCGCGCTCGGCGTCCCCTACGTCGTCACCAATCGCGACGAACTCGCCGACGGCAGCGCCGCCGAGCGGATCCGGGCCACCCTCGCGGGCCGGATGACGGCGTTCGTCGGGCACTCCGGCGTCGGTAAGACCACCCTGGTCAACGCCCTGGTCCCGGAGCGCCGCCGGGCCACCGGGCATGTCAACGCGGTCACCGGCCGCGGGCGGCACACCACCACCTCCGCGCTGGCGCTGCCGCTGCCCGACGACTCCGGCTGGGTCATCGACACCCCCGGCGTCCGGTCCTTCGGGCTGCATCACGTCGACCCGTCCCGGGTCATCCACGCCTTCCCGGACCTGGAGCCGGGCACCGCCGAGTGCCCGCGGGCCTGTAGTCACGACGAACCGGACTGCGCGCTGGACCAGTGGGTCAGCGACGGCCACGCCGATCCGGCCCGCCTCTACTCCCTGCGCCGCCTCCTGGCCACCCGGGAGCGACGCGAGGGCGACTGATCGCCGAAGTTTGCCCCCGCCCGTCCGAGGTAAGGGCATAATCACACCAAGGTCGGCGCAGTGGTCCATCACGCCCTGATCGCCCGGAAGGGGCCGTAGGGAGTGATTCTGACGCCCCGTCGTCGCTCACCTGGGACAGGCCCTGGGGTCTGCCCGCCGGACAGGCCCTGGCTGACGGAGGCAATGGGACATGGCGTTGGCGTGGCTGCTGGTCGTGGTGGCGGGAATCCTGGAGACCGGCTTCGCGGTCTGCCTCAAGCTGTCGCACGGCTTCACCCGTCTGTTCCCGACCGTCGCCTTCGCGGCCTTCGCGCTCGGCAGTTTCGGTCTGCTGACGCTGGCGCTGCGCCGGCTCGACGTCGGCCCGGCGTACGCGGTGTGGACGGGTATCGGTGCGGCCGGTACGGCGATCTACGGCATGGTCTTCCTCGGCGATGTGGTCTCCACCCTGAAGATCGTCTCCATCACGCTGGTCATCACCGGGGTGGTCGGACTTCAGCTGTCGGGGTCCGCACACTGAGCGGGCGGCCCGCGCGTCGTCCGCCGGCCTGGTCCTAGCCCGCGCAACGCCCGCCGTCCCGGCCCTCGCTCGCGCGTCGTCCGCCGTACTGGCCCCCGCTCGCGCAACGCCCGCCGTCCCGGTCCTGCCCCTCGCCCGCGGGCCGTCCGCCGCCCCGGCCCTGGTCCTCGCCCGGGTCGCCGCTGACACCTCGTCAGCAGCGCTCCCCCGGCTGCGCGTCGGCCGGCATCCGGGCGAAGGCGCCCCGTACGAGCCGGGACACCGCCTCCGTCTCCAGCTCCCGGCGCGACCGCCGGGCCGGTACGCGTCCCGCGGACGGTGCCGCCCCCGGCGTCACGGGAGCGACCACACAGGCCAGGGTCAGCCGCGCCGCGGTCTCGCAGGCGGTGCCCAGGGCGGGCAGCTGTTCCGCGGGCCAGTCGGGTTCCAGCGCCGCGACCGCCTGGTCGCAGAAGCGGCCGACGAGTTCGGTGGGCCCCGGCAGCGGGCCGTCACCCGCGGACGCGGTCCGCTGGGCGGGGATGCCGGGCCGGACGGCCGGTGGCGGCGCGGCCCCGGCGGCCGCGGGGGCCGGCAGCCGGTCGCTCCAGCACCCGGTCAGTACCGCTCTGACCAGGGGGTTGGCACGCGCGGTCCGCAGCGTCCAGGCGGCCGCGGCCGCCACCCGGCCCGCCGCGTCCCGCCGGGCGCCGGCAGCCGGGGACGCCTGGGACAGCGCCCGCGCGACCCCGGCGAGGTAGTTGTCGGTCTCCCGGCGGACGAGGGCGCGGGCCAGCCCCTCCTTGCTGCCGAACTCGTTGTAGAGCGTCTGCCGGGACACCCCGGCCGCCGCCGCGACATCGACCATCCGCACGGCCGTCCATGCCCGTTCCGTCAGCGCCGTGTAGGCCGCGTCCAGCAAGGATTCACGCGCTGCGGGCATCCGTCGCCTCCCCGGCCGCCGGCCCCGGGTAGCCGGTGTGCGCACAGAATTGACGCACCGCCAGATGGTGTCAAGAGTCGTCGCAGCGGGGGCGCACCGGCGGCGCGCGGGCCGCCACACGCCGGGCGGCGCATGGCCGTGTGGCTCCGGCGTATACCAATGGATACTGTTCGCACATGCCCGACTATCACGATGATCTTCGTCTCGGCCATGTTCTCGCGGACGCCGCGGACGCCGCCACCATGGAGCGCTTCAAGGCCCTCGACCTCAAGGTCGAGACCAAACCGGACATGACACCGGTGAGTGAGGCGGACAAGGCCGCCGAAGAGCTGATCCGCGGCCAGCTCCAGCGGGCCCGGCCACGGGACGCGGTGCTCGGCGAGGAGTTCGGCAGCGAGGGCGCGGGGCCGCGCCGGTGGATCATCGACCCGATCGACGGCACGAAGAACTACGTCCGCGGGGTCCCGGTCTGGGCGACGCTGATCGCGCTGATGGAGCGCGGGGAGGGCGGCGACCGCCCGGTGGTCGGCATCGTCTCGGCACCGGCGCTCAACCGCCGCTGGTGGGCCGCCGACGGCCTGGGCGCCTTCACCGGCCGCAGCCTGACCTCCGCGACCCGGCTCAAGGTCTCCCAGGTCGGCCGCATCCAGGACGCCTCGTTCGCGTACTCGTCGCTGACCGGCTGGGAGGAGCGCGGCAAGCTGTCCAACTTCCTCGACCTGAGCCGGGACTGCTGGCGCACCCGGGGCTACGGGGACTTCTGGCCGTACATGATGATCGCCGAGGGTTCGGTGGACATCTGCGCGGAGCCGGAGCTGTCGCTGTGGGACATGGCGGCCTGTGCGGTGGTGGTGAAGGAGGCCGGCGGACAGTTCTCCGGCCTGGACGGCAAGCCGGGCCCGCACAGCGGCAACGCGGCGGCCTCGAACGGTCTGCTGCACGAGGATCTACTGGGTTATCTCGGCGACTCCCCGCACTGACCTGCGGCGGGGCGCGTATTCGGACAACCGTCCAGCAGTTGCCCCTTGTTGCATCGACAGAGGCATGTGAACATGAGAATCCCCCACTTTGTGAACTTGTGAATCCCTTCGCAAGCACATTCACCAAGGAGGTGGCTCCGCTCCATGCCCATGTACGTCAAAGACGCCATGAGCACGGTGGTCCTCACCATCGGGCCCACTCACACCCTCCGCCAGGCGGCGCAGCTGATGGCAGCCCGCCGCCTCGGCTCGGCCGTGGTCCTCGACAACGACACCTGTGGCATCGGCATCCTCACCGAGCGCGACATCCTCAATTCCCTCGGCGCGGGCGAGAACCCCGACCGGGAGACCGCCCAGACCCACACCACCCCGGACGTGGTCTTCGCCGCTCCGGACTGGACCCTGGACGATGCCGCGGACGCCATGGTGCGCGGCGGCTTCCGCCATCTGATCGTCCTCAACGACCAGGAACCGGTCGGCGTGGTCTCCGTACGCGACATCATCCGCTGCTGGTCGACCACCACGGAGCGGGCCCGCCCCGTACCCGCCTGACGCACACACAGCTCCGGACACCCACACCCCGGAGCCGCAACACGAAGAGGCCGAAGCCCCATGGCATCCGGCCTCTTCGCTTACATACGGCAGCGACAATTGAGCAACCCCCACGGCGGGTCACCACCTCCGCGAGAGCGGCGGCGGTTTAGCCGCAAAAGGCGGGCGCTCAGCCGCGCAGGGCCTGGACCGCGGCTTCCAGCCGCTTGCCGTAGTCCGCGTCCGCCTTGCGGAAGTTCTCGATCGCCCGCTGGGCGATGTCATCGCGGGAGACCTGGGCGATGAAGCCCGCCAGGTTGTCGATCAGGCGCGCCTTCTCGTCCTCCGCCATCAGGCGGTAGAGGGTGCCGGCCTGGACGAAGTCGTCGTCCTCCGCGTGCGAGGGCGCGGCATGCTCGCCGGTGGGGCCGGTCACGGCGGCCGGCTGCCACAGGGGCCGGCCGGTCTCGGCCGGGCCACCGAAGCTGTTGGGCTCGTAGTTCTTCTGTCCGGCGTGCCGGCCGTCGTAGAGCACACCGTCCCGGCCGTGGGTGCGCGCCTCGGTGGCGTGCGGGCGGTTGACCGGCAGGTGGTCGGCGTTGATGCCGACGCGGTAGCGGTGCGCGTCGCCGTAGGCGAACAGACGGCCCTGGAGCATCTTGTCGGGGGACGGGCCGATGCCCGGCACGAAGTGGTGCGGGGAGAAGATCGACTGCTCGACCTCGGCGAAGATGTTCTGCGGGTTGCGGTTGAGCTCCAGCTTGCCGATCTCGATCGGCGGGTAGTCCTCGTGCGGCCAGACCTTGGTCAGGTCGAAGGGGTTGAAGCGGTAGTTGGCCGCCTCGGCCGCGGGCATGATCTGCACCTGGACGGTCCAGCTCGGGAAGTCGCCGCGCTCGATGGACTCGCGCAGATCGCGCTGGTGGCTGTCCGGGTCGAGGCCGGAGGTCTCCGCGGCCTCGGAGGTCGTGAGGTTCTTGATGCCCTGGTCGGTCTTGAAGTGGTACTTGACCCAGAAGACCTCGCCGGCCTCGTTGTTCCACTGGAAGGTGTGCGAGCCGTAGCCGTTCATGTGGCGGTACGAGGCGGGGATGCCGCGGTCGCCGAACAGCCAGGTGACCTGGTGGGTGGCCTCGGGCGACAGACCCCAGAAGTCCCAGACGTTGTCCGCCTCCTGCGAGCCGGTGTACGGGTCGCGCTTCTGGGTGTGGATGAAGTCCGGGAACTTGATGGCGTCCTTGATGAAGAACACCGGGGTGTTGTTGCCGACGAGGTCGTAGTTGCCCTCTTCGGTGTAGAACTTCAGCGCGAAGCCGCGCGGGTCACGCACCGCGTCGGCGGAGCCGAGGTTGCCCGCGACCGTGGAGAAGCGCAGGAACGTCTCGGTCTGCTTGCCGACCTCGGAGAGGAACGCGGCGCGGGTGTACTCGGTCACGTCCGCGGTGACCGTGAAGGTGCCGTACGCACCGGCGCCGCGGGCGTGCACGATGCGCTCGGGGATGCGCTCCCGGTTGAAGTGCGCGAGCTTCTCGATCAGGAGCTGGTCCTGGATGAGGCCGGGTCCGCCGACGCCCGCCGTCTCGCTGTTCTGGTTGTCCCCGACGGGAGCTCCGGACTCCGTGGTCAGCGGTCCAGTGGTGCTCTCTACCGACACGTGCGCCTCCTGAAAAGTCTTCTCCACCTGCCCTTGGCTTGCGCCGGTCACGATCCTACATTGGACAATGTCTAAGTCAAGAAGGATGTGAAACTCGTACACGATCCGGTGATGGATCCCCCACTGCTACGCTGGGTCTATCTGACTGATAGGTGAATGGCATGAGTGACCTGCTTGAACGGCTCCGGGGACGCGGCTGGCGGCTGACCGCACAGCGACGCGTCGTCGCCGAGGTCCTCGACGGGGACCACGTCCACTACACCGCCGACGAGGTGCACGCGCTGGCGTCGACCCGGCTGCCGGAGATCTCCCGCGCGACGGTCTACAACACCCTGGGCGAGCTGGTGTCGCTCGGCGAGGTGCTGGAGGTGAGCACCGACGGCCGGGCCAAGCGCTACGACCCCAACGCCCACCACGACCACCAGCACCTGGTCTGCTCGCAGTGCGGCACGATCCGGGACGTCCACCTCCAGGGCGACCCGCTGTCCGCCCTGCCCGAGCCGGAGCGCTACGGCTTCCAGGTCTCCGAGGTCACCGTGACCTACCGGGGCATCTGCCCCACGTGCAGCGCCCCGTCCTGACGCCCGGGGAAACCGGCCGCCGTCCAGGCCGCCCCCGCACCTGATCACCTCGTACGCCCCACCGAGCCCGCGCCCACCCGGCCGCGGGCTCCTTCGCATGCCCGGCGGGCCCGCCGCCCGCGCCCTGACTCTCACCCCTCCGCGCCTCCCCACACCGCACAACCATGCCCGCACGCCCCTTGCCCGAATCTGACGCACCGTCATATCGTCGGCGGGCCGCGCTTTCCGGCCACCGGGCCCCACCGGCCCCGGGCCGCGCACCACGGCGGCACCCTGTCCGCACTCCGCAAGGAGCACCCCGTGGGAGAGCCGCCCCCTACGTCCGCGTCGCACCGCCCGGCCGCCGGCCCCGCCACCCCACCCGCCCTGCGCGCCCGCGCCCTGGCCCGCTCCTTCGGCCGCGGCCGCAGGGCACTGGCCGCCCTCGGCCCCGTCGATGCGGAGATCGCGCCGGGCGAATGCGTCTGTGTCGTCGGCCCCTCCGGCTGTGGGAAGTCGACCCTGCTGCGCATCGCCGCCGGGCTGCTGCGCCCCAGTGCGGGCGAACTGGAACTCCGGGTGAGCGCCGGCCGCCCGGCCGCGATGATCTTCCAGGACTACGGCATCTATGACTGGAAGACGGTGCTGGGCAATGTCCGCTTCGGCCTCGACCTCCAGCGCGTGCCCCGTAGGGAGGCCGACGAACGGGCCCGCTCCTGGCTCTCCCGTATGGGACTCGCCGACTTCGCCGGCGCCTATCCGGCCACGCTCTCCGGCGGTATGCGCCAGCGCGTCGCCCTGGCCCGCGCGCTCGCCGTGGATCCCGGGATCCTGCTGATGGACGAGCCGTTCGCGGCCCTCGACGCGCAGCTGCGCACCGTCCTCCAGGACGAACTGCTCGACCTCACCCAGACCACCCGCACCACCACCCTCTTCATCACCCACAGCCTCGAAGAGGCCCTGGTACTCGGCGACCGGGTCCTGGTGATGTCCGCCCGCCCCGGCCGGATCATCGCCGAACGCCGCCCGCCGTTCGGCCGCCCCCGCACCGGCGAGGTCCGCACCACCCCCGAATTCACCGCCCTCAAGGCGGAGTTGTGGCAGCTGCTGCGGGACGAGGTCGACCGGGGCGGCCCCGCGCACCGGACCACCGAGGGGGCCGTCCCCGTATGACCGCCGCCCTCCCCCGGCCCGGCCGCGAGGACGACCGTCCCGCCACCGCCGACCGCCTCCTCGTCCGCCGCCCCGGCCCCCGGGAACTGCGCCCCGGGCGCACCCACCGCCGCCGGCGCACCCTGGAGATCTCGCTGGCCGTCGCCGTCCCCCTGCTGCTCGTGCTGCTGTGGCAGCTGGCCGCCGACCGGGCCTGGCTCGACGCCCGCATCTACCCCGCGCCGTCGACGATCCTGGCCGACGGCTGGGACCGGGCCCTGGCCGGCGAGTTGTGGCCGGACGTCGGGGCCACCCTCCGGCGCGTGCTGGCCGGCTATGCCGCCGGGACCGTCAGCGGCTATCTCCTGGGCCTGCTGATGGGCTCGCTGTCCCTCGTACGGGCCGCCCTCGAACCCCTCCTGGACGCCCTGTACGTGGTCCCCAAGCTGGCTCTGCTGCCGGTCTTCCTCAACATGTTCGGGCTCGGCGAGGGCCCGCAGGTCGCCCTCGTCGCCACCACCGTCTTCTTCTTCGTCTGGATCTCGACCATGGCGGCCGTACTGGCCATCCCCTCCGGCCACCGCGACGCCGGGCAGGTCTTCGGCGCGGGCCCCTGGCAGATGTTCCGGCACGTCCTGCTGCCCGCCTCGCTGCCCGCCGTCCTCGTGGGCGCCCGGATCGCCGCGGGCGTGGCCGTCCTGGTCATCGTCGCCTCGGAACAGATCGCCGCCACCGACGGCCTCGGGCATCTGATCTTCGACTCCCGCGCCCTGTTCCAGAACGACGTGATGTTCGTCGGCATCGTCTGTGTGGCCGTACTCGGCGTGCTCTTCTCCGAGCTCGTACGGCTGGCCGGGCGCTTCCTCACCCCCTGGGCACCCCGCGACCGCGGCCGCCCCCGGAGCTGATCCCGCACCGCCCCGTCCGACCGGACGCCGCCCCCGTACGGAGGTCCCATGCGCATCCGCACCACCACTGTCGCGCTGATCGCCGCACTCGCCCTCGGCGCGGGCTGCGCCGCCCCCGACGACCACCCCTCCGCCGCCCGGCCCCGCACCATCAAGCCGGTGACGGGCTGCGGCCCGGCCGCCTGGACCGACCCCGCCGACCTCGCCCCGGACCGCACACCGGCCCGCTGTGCCAAGGGCGCCCCCGCGCCGCGCCGGCTCGCGAAACCCCGCACGCTCACGGTCGCCACCGGCACCCTCGGCGCCGAGTACGTGGCCCCGCTGCGGCTGGCGCTCGCCAGGGGCGAGTTCAAGAAGGAGGGCCTGGACGTCCGGCTGAAGGTCCTGCCCACCCCGGAGGCGCTGCCGCTGCTGGCCAAGGGCGAACTGGACGCCCTGTGGGCGGCCCCCGAGGCCGCCGTCGTCAACGGCGTCCAGGGCGGCTTCGACCTCCGCTGGGTGGCCGGCAACTTCTCCCCCGCCCCGAAGTCCAGGAGCGGCCTGTGGGTGCGCCTCAAGAACGGGGAGCGCGCCTCTTCGGTCTCCCTGAAGGGGACGAAGCTGGGCACCATGATCGGAAAAGGCTCCGTGATCATGTACCCGATGGCCAGGACCTTCGCCGGGCACGGCGCCCGCCTGGACTCCGTGGCCTTCCAGCAGCTCGGCTCCGCCGACGTACTGACCGCCCTGACCGGCGGCGGGGTGGACTCCGCCTGGCTGCTCGACCCGGTCTGGCGGCGGGTCGACGGCGACGGGAGGTACGCCTTCCTCGGCGGCCAGCCCCGGGGCGAACCCCTCGGCGGCGCCCTCTACGGCCCGACGCTGCGCCAACAGGACCCGGACGCCGGTGTCGCCTTCCTGCGCGCCTACCTCCGCACGGTCAACACCTACTTCGCCGGCGACTACAAGGCCGACCGGGCCTTCGTCGCCGAGCTGGCGAAGCTGCTGGACATCGACGCGAAGATCCTGACCTCGGTGCCCTCGCTCCGGATGGACTGGGAGATCCGCAAAGGCACCACGGACCGGCTCCAGAGGGCCTACCGCGACGCCGGGGTCACCAAGGGAGCACCGCTGCCGGAAAACAGGCTCGTCGACCGCAGCCTGTACGCGGAGGCGGTCGGCCACCGGCTGCGGAACTGAGCACGACGAAGGCCCGGATCCTCAAGGAATCCGGGCCTTCGTCTTCAGTAGCGGGGACAGGATTTGAACCTGCGACCTCTGGGTTATGAGCCCAGCGAGCTACCGAGCTGCTCCACCCCGCGTCGTTGTGTTCCACACCTTAACCCCGGCCCGACGACCAGCGCAAATTCCTTCCGCGGGGCCCGGGACCCGGCCCTGTGGGCCCGGCCCCGGACGTCCCGGACACCTCTGCCGCCCGTTACGCGCTGAGCTCCTCCTGGAGCGCCGTACGCAGCCGCGCCGCCCGCTCCGCCACCTCCGGCGGGCCCAGCTCCACGGCGTGCGCACACCAGCTCTGTGCCTCCGCGAGCGCCCCGCGCCGGGCGGCGAGCAGCGCCAGCCGGAGCGCCGCCCGGCCGTGCCCGGCCTCCGCGGCGCGCTGCCACCACAGGGCGGCCTCCGGCAGGCTGCCCTCACGGGCCAGCAGCAGCCCGAGGTTGAAGGCGCCGTTACGGCTCCCCGCCTCGGCCGCCGCGCGGTACCACTCGGCGGCCTCGACGACCTCCCCGCGAGCCGCCGCGAACATGCCAACTCGCACCTGGGCGCGACGGTGCCCCTGGCGCGCGGCCCGCTCGTACCACTGCACGCTCTCGTCGTCCGCCGCCCGCTCCCCGTCCGCCAGCCCCTCGCCCGCGGCCGCCGCCTGGCGGTCGAGGAGGTCGGCGAGCCGGAAGGCCGCCTCGGCGCTGCCGCCACCGGCCGCACAGCGCAGATTCCGCTCCGCGTCCTGGAGCTCACCGTCCCGCAGCTGCACGATGGCGACCTGGAGCGCCGCCTCGGTGTGCCCGGCCGCGGCCGCCCGCTCGTACCAGGTGAGCGCCGTACGCTCCGCACCCCGCCCGGCGAAGAGGATGCCGAGGTTGAACGCGGCGTCCACACTGCCCGCCTCGGCCGCCTTGGAGAACCACGGCTCGGCCCCCGCGGCGTCACCGCGCTGGAGCAGCAGGATGGCCAGCGCGTTGGCGGCCTCGCGGTGCCCGGCGTAGGCGGCCCGGCGGTACCACTGCTCGCCGCGCCCCTCCCGGCCCTGCTCGGCGCAGAGCAGCCCGATGTTGTAGGCACCGTTGACATCCCCGGCATCCAGGGCGACGCGGTACCAGCGCTCGGCGGTCTGAAGCTCACCGCGGTCGGCGTGCAGCGCCCCCAGCGCGTTGGCAGCGTTGCCATCGCCGTCCTGGGCGGCGCGCCGCCACCATTCCGCGGCGCTCTCCTCGTCCCCCGCGTCGCGCAGCAGGAAGCCCAGCGCACAGGCGGCGCGCGCCTCCCCGTCCTTGGCGGCGGACAGATACCAGCGCCCCGCCTCCTGGACGTCACCGCGCTCCTCCAGCAGCGCGCCCAGCTGGAGCGCGGCCCGCCGGTGGCCGCGCGCCGCGGCCTGGCGGTACCACTGCTCGGCCTCCTCCTGCTGCTTCAGCTCCCCGTACGCGGGGACCGTGCGGTGGTCCGCGTCGCGCCCGTCCTCGATGAGCCGGGCCAGGCGGTACGCGGCCTCGCGGTGGCCACGCTCGGCGGCCGTACGGAACCAGCGCTCGGCGCCGATGTCACCGCGGTGCTCCAGGAGGTCGGCGAGGGCATAGGCGCCCAGGCAGTGGCCGGACTCGGCGGACTGGCGCAGCCAGTACTCGGCGGCCGGCTCGTCGCCGCGCTCGCGGTAGTGGCGCCCGAGGGCGTGTGCGGCGGCGGCGGAACCGGCCACGGCGGCGATCCGCCACCAGCCGGCCGCCTCGTCCCCGTAGCCCCGCTGGTGGAGCAGCACGCCCAGGTTGTTGACCGCGGCGCGGTCCCCGGCAGCGGCCGCGGACCGCAGATGCGGCTCGGCGCCGTCGAGGTCACCGCGGCGCAGCAGCATCGCACCGAGCGCGCTCATCGCGGCGGTGTCGCCCGCCTCTGCGGCCCGGCGGTGGCCGGACTCGGTCACGGCATCGGACGCCTCGGCGGCCTCGGCGGCCTCCATCGCGTCCATTTGCAGGTCGGATTCGCGCCCGTCGTCGGGCGCATGCACAAACCGGTCCGTCTCCAACAACCTTGCCTTGTCCCCCATAAGACCCATCGTCGCATCACCTGTAACCCGCGTACACCTGGTATACCGCAGCCAGTGAGGTCACTTCAGCGGTTTGTCGACTTCCCGACACGACGACTTGGCAAACTCAAGCACACAGCTTCCCCACATGGGCCGTACGACCCGGCCTTTCCCGCGATCGGCCTGAACACATGACGAAGGCCCGGATCCTTGAGGATCCGGGCCTTCGTCTTCAGTAGCGGGGACAGGATTTGAACCTGCGACCTCTGGGTTATGAGCCCAGCGAGCTACCGAGCTGCTCCACCCCGCGTCGTTGTGCCCTCAAGGTATCACGGTGGCGGACGGCCCCCGTACCGACGCGGCCCTGTGGCCACCGGTTCGCACCGGTGGCCACAGGGCCCGGAGAGACGGCCGGCCAGGCTCAGCCGGCCGGCTTGCCGCCCTTCTCGGACGCCTTCGCCGCCCGGTCCAGCGCCGCCTTCAGCTTCTTCTGGGCCTCGCCGTAACCGGCCCAGTCGCCTCCGGCGCGCGCCTTCTCGCCCTCCTCGTAGGCCTTCTGCGCGTCGGCGAGGGCCTGCTGCACCGTCTGGTCGGACGGGGGCTGCTCGGTGTCGCCGCCGCCCGGCGGCTGCTCCGTGCCCGTACTGGGCGCCTTCTTGCCGAAGACCACGTCCAGCGCGTCCTTGAGGGAGTCCTCCAGAACGGGCTTGTTGTCGCCGTAGCTGACCAACACCTTCTTCAGAAGGGGGTAGTTGGTGTTGGCACCGCGCAGATACACCGGTTCGACATAGAGCAGTCCGCCGTCCAGTGGCACGGTCAGCAGATTGCCGTACTCGATCTCCGAGTCGCCGAACTTCTTGAGGATGTTCAGCTCATTGGCGATGACCGGATCGGAGTTGAACTTCGACTGCACCAGCTGCGGTCCGGGCACCGGCGTCTCCGACGGCAGCTTCAGCAATCTGATCTTGCCGTAGTCGCCGCTGGTCGCATTGGCGTCGACGGCCATGAACGCACCGAGGTTGTCGCGCTTGTTGGGCGTGAAGGTCGTCGTCAGCGAGAACGCGCGGTTCTTCTGGTCCGGCATCTTCATGCTCAGGTAGTACGGCGGAACCGCGTTGCCCGACTTGGTCGTCGGGTCGTTCGGGATCTGCCAGCGCTCGGAGCCGGTGTAGAAGGTGCCCGGGTCCGTGACGTGGTACGTGGTCAGCAGCTGGCGCTGCACCTTGAAGAGGTCCTGCGGGTAGCGCAGATGCTCCTTGAGCGCCGGGCTTATGGCGCTCTTCTTCTCGACCGTGCCGGGGAAGGACTTCATCCAGGTCTTGAGGACCGGGTCCTTGTCGTCCCACTGGTAGAGCTTCACCGAACCGTCGTAGGCATCCACCGTCGCCTTGACGGAGTTGCGGATGTAGTTGACCTGGTTCTGCTGGGCCACCACCGCGCGCTGGCCGTCGGTGAGCGAATCGGCCGTGCTGTCGCCGAGCGTGGTGCGCGAGGCGTACGGATAGCCGTTGCTGGTGGTGTAGGCGTCCACGATCCACTTGATCCGGCCGTCGATGACCGCCGGATAGGCGTCGCCGTCGATGGTCAGCCAGGGGGCGACGGATTCGACCCGCTCCTTGGGCGTGCGGTTGTACAGGATCCGCGAGCCGTCGCCGATCGCGCCGGAGTAGAGGATCTGCGGCTCCCCGAACGTCACCGCGTACGCGGCACGGTTGATCGGGTTCCCGAGGTTGACGCCGCTCTTGCCCTGGTAGCTGTAGCTCTTCTCACCGCTGTCGTCGGAGTAGTCCAGTTCCTTCTGCGGACCGCCGACGATGGAGTACTGCGAGGTCTTCTCGCCGTAGTAGACCCGCTGCTGGTACTTCCCGAGCTGCCCCTTGGCCGGCAGATCCGACTCCGTGTACTTCGGACCGCCGCCCTCGGCGGCCTCCGTCCCCTTGGCGGCGACCGCGCCGTAGCCGTGGGTGTACTTGAAGTGGTCGTTGATCCAGTTGCGCTCGGGGATACCGGCGATGTTCAGCTCACGCAGACCGATGACGGTGTCCTGCTCGGCGCCGTCCTTGTCCTTGTAGCGGTCGACGTCCAGGGTGGAGGGGAACTGGTAGTACCCCCGCACCTGCTGCTGTTGCTGGAAGGCCGGCGAGACCACGTTCGGGTCGAGCAGCCGCATGGCGGCCGTGGTGTCGGCGTTGTCGCGCAGCCGCTGGCTGTCCGCCTTGCCGGTGGGCTGGTAGTCGCCCTTGTACGGCGTGACCTTGGAGTCCTGGATGTCGTACGCGTCCCGGGTCGCCTTGATGTTCTGCTTGATGTACGGCGCTTCCTTGGCCTGCTCGTTCGGCTGGACCTGGAACTTCTGCACGATCGCCGGATACAGCCCGCCGATGAGGACCGCCGAGAGCACCATCAGGCCGAAGCCGATCACCGGCAGCTGCCAGGTCCGCCGCCAGAGGGTGGCGAAGAACAGCACCGCGCAGATCGCCGCGATGAAGAACAGGATGGTCTTCGCCGGGAGATAGGCATTGGCGTCGACATACCGCAGGCCCGTCCAGTTGTCGGCCGACTTCAGGCCGCTGGACTTCACCGCGAGGCCGTACCGGTCGAGCCAGTACGCGATCGCCTTGAGCGAGACGAAGATGCCCAGCAGCACCGACAGATGGCCGGTCGCCGCCGCCGTCGCCCGCGAACCGGGGCTGGTCAGCCGCAGCCCGCCGTAGAGGTAGTGCGTCAGCGCCGCGGCGACCAGACACAGCACCGCGCAGGCGAAGCCGAAGCTCAACAGGAAGCGGTACCAGGGCAGATCGAAGGCGTAGAACGCGACGTCCATCCCGAACTGCGGGTCCTTCGTTCCGAAGGGGACGCCGTTGACCCACTGGAGCCAGGTGCGCCACTCGCCGGAGGCGGAGGCTCCGGCGATCAGCCCGACCACCGCCGTGATCGCGATCAGCGCCCACTTCTTGAACGGCGCGATGCTCATCCGGTAGCGGTCCAGGCTCTGCTGCTCCATGGACATCGCGCTCAGCGGCGGCCGCAGCCGGTGCGCCAGCCAGATGTTGACGCCGACGGCCGCGGCCATCACGACGCCGAAGGCGAAGAACAGACCGATCTTGGTCAGCAGGGTGGTCGTGAAGACCGAGGAGTACTTGACCGATCGATACCAGAGCCAATCCGTCCAAAACCCCGCAAACATCACGAAGAGCATGGCCAGTACGGCCAGCACACCCAATGTCATGAGCAGGGTCCGGATCCGCCGCGATGGTCGGCCGACTCTGATCCGTGGCCCTGTCGGGCCTCCGCCGCGGTCCGGCATCTGGAAAGCCAAGGTGCGCACCTCGAAGTTCGCTGTCGTGTGGAGCAGGCCCGGCGATAGTAGGACCCACCGATGCAACTTACGAAGGCTTTACTCAGTTCCCGCTTTCCGGGGTACACAAGGCACGATGTTGAGCATGACCAACCTCCCCGTTGACGGCACCCCCCTCGCCGCCGACCCCCTGACCCGCGCGGTACTCGAGATCGACGAGTACAGCGCCGGGCTCGGCTGGGATCAGCCGGCCCGACTGTTCGCCCTCGTCGACACCGCCAAGCTGCGTGCGCAGGAGCCCTCGCTCGCCGCCCAGCTCGGTATCGACGACTCCACCACCACGTCCCTGACCCCCGTGGAACAGGACGAGATCCCGGCGGGCGTCCCGCTGGACGAGTTCCTGGCCACCATTGCCTGGCCGGATGCCGTCACCGGCTGTGCGCTGACCGTCGAGCGGCTGATGCTGCCGCCGTCCGCCGAGGACTCCGAGCCCGCGGGCATGGACGAGGCGCAGCTCGCCAAGTGGGTCGCCGAGCACCCGGACCGCCAGGAGGTCCGGATGACGGTGGCCGTGCTGCGGGACGGCCGCCGTGAGTCGGCCCTGCGGCTGCGCGAGAAGGACTCCACGTCCGAGGTCCTCACCGGCGCGGCGCTGGTGCCGGGCCTGGCGGAAGCCCTGGCCGCGACCTTCGAGGCCTGACCGCGGCGTTCCGGGTCCCCCGGGCCGGACGGCTCACGTCCGGCTCCCGGGGCCCGGGACGGGTCGGCCCTAGTGGCCTGCCGGGCCGCAGCTCGGCAAGCCGGCAGTGTCGCCCTTGCGGATCTTCTCCAGCGCCTTGACGGCGTCGCCTATCGTGCCGACCTTGACCAGGGTCAGCCCCTTCGGGGTGTCCTTGGCCGCCGCGGCACAGTTCTCCTTGGGCGTCAGGAAGAACTCCGCGCCCTTGTCGCGCGCACCGACCGTCTTCATCGCGATGCCGCCGATCGGGCCGACCTTGCCCTTGTCGTCGATCGTGCCCGTACCTGCCACGAACTTGCCGCCGGTCATGTCCCCGGGCGTGAGCTTGTCGACGATGCCGAGCGCGAACATCAGCCCGGCGCTCGGGCCGCCGACATCGGCCAGCTTGACGTCGATGGGGAACGGGAAGGTGTGATCCACATCGGCCTGGATGCCCACGATGGCGCGGCCGTCGTCCGCCTTCTGCGTGCTGATCGTGATCTGCTTCGCGCCGGTCACGGCCTTCTTGCCCTGCTTCTCCGCCGCGGCGGCCGCCTTGGCGGGGATGATCGTGAAGACGACCTTCTCGCCCGGCTTGTGCCGGGTGACGAGCTTGGCGACGTCGCCGGACTGCTTGACCACCGTGCCGTCCACGGCCTTGATCACATCGCCCGCGTGCAGCCGTCCTTCGGCGGGCTTGTCCTTGACGACGGAGCCGACAACGGTCTGCGCGGCGACCGGGAGGTGCAGCTGCTTGAGCGCGGCGGCCTTGGCGCTCTCCTGGGACTGGCTGAACTCCTCGGCGTTCTCCTGGTCGGCCTGCTCGGCCGTCTGCCCCTCGGGGTAGAGCGTCTTGTGCGGCACCACGGCGTTGTCATGGCCGAGCCAGCCGTACACCGCCTCGAAGAGGTTCATGCGGTAGTCGGGGCCGGTGACCCGGACGGTGGTCATGTTGAGATGACCCGTCGTCGGATACGTCTTCCGCTGGGAGATCTGAAGCACCGGCTCGCCGTCGTGATCACCAAGAGTGTTGACCGTCGGCCCCGGAGACATCTCGGAGTACGGCACGGGGATCAGCACCCCTGCGCAGAGCAGCGCGATCAACATCAGGATCGAGGCGAGCAGCGTCGCGGTGCGGCGTGGCATGGAACGACAGTACGGGACGGGTATGACAACCGGCCCGCGGGGCCATCCGTACGGGGCCGGGCACCCGCCCGCAGAAAAGCGCCACCCCGGAGGGTGGCGCTTGCTTCCGCGGAGAAACGGCGAAAGTCAGACCGGATCCGAGGCGGGCTCGGAAACGGAATGCTCCTTTTCCATGGCGTCCCGGAACCGGGCATAGCCCGCGAGTTCTGCCACGTCCCCGGTCTTGCGATTCCGCATGGTCCAGCTGCTCCACACCGCGGCAATCAGCCCGGCGCCGACCGGAATCAGCAACCAGAGGAGCGCACCCATCAGCGACCTCCCAACCCCTTGTACGACCGCGATCGACGAATAAGCAGATTAACCATCTGCTGGGTCAACGCTCATGCCAGGGGGCGGGTTACGCAACCGGAACACATGGCACCGGTTCGGCCTCACGTTCGGAGCTCACCGTCCCGTGACTCCGGGCCAACGCCCCGCCCCGTCTGTTCTGTCGACTTCCCGGGGAACGCGCGATTAGTCACCGAAAACGGCTACATCCCCACCCATTCTTCGGCGCCGTCGGAGAACGTCTGGTGCTTCCAGATCGGTACCTCGTGCTTGAGGTCGTCGATCAGTTTGCGGCAGGCCTCGAACGCCTCGCCCCGGTGCGGGCAGGACACCGCGACGACCACGGCCAGATCGCCGATGCGCAGATCGCCCACCCGGTGGACGGCGGCCAGCGCACGGACGGGGAAGTCGGCGGTCACCTTCTCGGCGATCCGGCGCATCTCCGCCTCGGCCGTCGGGTGCGCGGAGTAGCCCAGGCCCTCGACGTCGGCGCCGTTGTCGTGCGAGCGGACCGTGCCGACGAACAGGGCCGTGCCGCCGGCCGCCACGTCGCCCACGGCCGCGAACACCTCGTCCACGGAGAGCGGGGTGTCGCGGATCTCCAGGAGCCGGATCGGGTCCGCCGCGGCCCGCTCACCGGGGTGGTCGCGGCCGGGGGACGAAGAGGAGGGCGTGCCAGACATGCCCCCATCGTGCCGCAACCGGGGGCGCCGCGGGAATGGCCGTTTCCGCCGGTCGTCCGGCCCGCCGTATGGAGACTCCTCCAGCCCGGCGGGCCCGGTGCGGCTCAGATGCGGCGGCGGGCCTTACGGGCGCGCCGTACCAGTGCGGCGGTGCCCAGGAGGGCGACGGTGGCACCGGCGGCACCCGCGGCCGTGGCGTCCTTGCGGCCCAGCCGGCGGCCGGCGACGGTGTGCCGTCCGGCGACCTCTTCCAGGAGCTCGGCCAGCACCTCCTCGTTCGTCCAGCGGGGCCGCCAGCCCGCATCGTGCAGCCGGCTGCCGCTGACCACCCAGGGGTGCATCGTGTAGGCGAGGTCCCCGGCGGGCGACGGCGTCAGGCCGATCCGGTGCAGCCGGGCCGCGGCACCCAGGGCCACCGAGGAGGGCAGCTCCATGCGGCGGATGCCGGACAGCTCCTCGACCTCCTCCTGCTCCAGCCAGCCGTCGCAGCCCACCGCCAGCTCGCCGTCGACCTTCTCCAGCGCGGCGTACTCCAGGGCGCTGACCAGGTCCTCGACATGGCAGAACTGCCAGGCGGGGCGGGATCCGGCGACGACCAGGAGGCGGGGCGATTCGAAGTAGCGGGTCAGCGCGGTGTCGGTGCCGCCCACCAGGACGGCGGGGCGCAGCACGGTCACATTCAGGCCGGGGTGGGCGCGGGGCGCGCGGTGCGCCAGGTGCTCGATCTCCAGCAGGTCGCCGACGCCGGTGGCGTCCGCGGTGGCGCGCAGCTCGGCGTCCTCGGCCAGGGGTACGTCGTTGTCGGGCAGCGCCCCGTAGACCATGGCGGAGGTGCACAGCACCACCCGGTGGACACCGGCGGCCGCGGCGGCGGTGAGCACGGTCTGGGTGCCGCGCACGTTGTAGGCGGTGCGCGCCGCGTCGTCGGTCTCCAGGTCGAGGTCGAGCGCGAGGTGGACGACGACGTCCGCGCCGCGCAGCTTGTCGGCGATGGCGGGGTCCCGGACGTCGAGGACGTGCCAGTGTGCCCCGTCGACGTCGCCGCGCCGCTCGTCGATGGCCACCACCTCCTTGACCTCGTCGGATGCGACCAGGGCGCGGGTCAGCAGCGCCCCGACCCCGGACGCGGCTCCGGTGACGGCGACGACGGGCCGGCGCAGCGGCCGGTCCGTGGTGCCGTCTGCGCCATTGCCTGCCTTCTCGGTCTGGGCCGCAGCGTTTCGCGCTGCGCGAACGGTCGGATCTGGGGAACTCACCGGGCGTCTCCAGCGGTTGTCTTCAGTGCGAACGTGTGGTCATGCGTACGCACCAGGTGGCGTCCATCCTGCCGCAGCCACCGGGACAGCGAAGCACCGAGCCCCGAAGCGGTCCGGGTGTCTACGCTGGAGGTGATGTCGGGCAGCCGCCGTCGGCCACCTGGTCGGCGGCCCTACGAGCCGAGGAAACCCGTGAGTGACACCCCATTTGGATTCGGCCTTCCGCCGGAGGAGCCGGAGGACGGCGACAACGGCAAGGAGAAGGGCGGCCAGGGAGGTAGCCAGGGCCCCGCGGACCCCTTCGGGTTCGGCGGCGGGAGCGGCGGCGCGGACAATCCGTTCGCGGCGCTCTTCGGCGGCATGGGAGGCCCCGGTGGCGAGATGAACCCTGGAGACCTGGGAGCCGCCTTCCAGAAGCTCGGGCAGATGCTCTCCTACGAGGGCGGCCCGGTGAACTGGGACATGGCCAAGGACATCGCGCGGCAGACCGTCGCGCAGGGCGCCGAGGACGGCAGCAAGGACGCGAGCCTCTCGCCGGGTGAGCGCACTGCCGTCGAGGAGGCCGTGCGGCTGGCGGATCTGTGGCTGGACGGTGTGACGTCGCTGCCGTCGGGCTCCGGCTCGGTGGTGGCCTGGAGCCGCGCCGAGTGGGTCGAGGAGACCCTCCCGGTGTGGAAGGACCTGGTCAACCCGCTCGCCGAGCGTGTCGGGGCGGCCATGGGCGATGTGCTGCCCGGGGAGATGCAGGCCATGGCGGGCCCGCTGCTCGGGATGATGCGCTCCATGGGCGGCGCGATGTTCGGCACCCAGATCGGCCAGGCGCTGGGCGTACTGGCCGGCGAGGTCGTCGGTTCGACGGACATCGGGCTGCCGCTGGGCCCGGCCGGCAAGGCCGCGCTGCTGCCGGGGAACATCGCCACGTTCGGCGCGGGCCTGGGCGTCCCGGAGGAGGAAGTGCGGCTGTATCTGGCCCTGCGCGAGGCCGCCCACCAGCGGCTCTTCGCCCATGTGCCGTGGCTGCGCTCGCATCTGTTCGGTGCCGTCGAGGGCTATGCGCGCGGGATCAAGGTCGACACGACCAAGTTGGAGGACGTGGTCGGCCAGATCGATCCGCAGCATCCCGAGGAGCTCCAGAACGCCCTTCAGCAGGGCATGTTCCAGCCCGAGGACACCCCGGAGCAGAAGGCGGCGCTGGCACGTCTGGAGACCGCGCTGGCGCTCGTCGAGGGCTGGGTGGACGCGGTGGTGCACGCCGCCGCCAAGCCGCATCTGCCGTCGGCGGACAAGCTCCGTGAGACGCTGCGGCGGCGCCGGGCGAGCGGTGGCCCCGCCGAGCAGACGTTCTCCACGCTGATCGGTCTCCAGCTGCGTCCGCGGCGGCTGCGGGACGCCTCGCGGCTGTGGGCGTCGCTGACGGACGCGCGGGGCCTGGAGGGCCGCGACGGCCTGTGGGCGCACCCGGACATGCTGCCGACGGCGGCCGATCTGGACGACCCGGACGGGTTCGTGCACCACGAGCAGGCGGACTTCTCCGAGCTCGACAAGATGCTCGGCGAGGCCGCGAGCGGCGGCAAGCCGGATCTGGGCAAGCCCACCCGGGAGAGCGACGGCCCGGACGAGACCCCCGGCGAGAGCAAGGGCGACAGCGACAAGTGAGTCTGCGCGAGGACGCGGCGCGGGTGCTCAAGGAGTGGCCCGCGCCGTCCCCTGATCAGGAACAGCTGCGGCTGACGTATCTGGATCATCTCGCCGCCCATCAGGACGGCATGTGGAAGCCCTGCAAGGACGGGCATCTCACGGCCAGCGCGCTGGTGATCGATCCGGCCGGCGGGCGGGTGCTGCTCACCCTGCACCGCAAGCTGAAGATGTGGCTCCAGATGGGCGGCCACTGTGAGCCGGAGGATGCCTCGCTGGCCGATGCGGCGTTGCGTGAGGCGCGTGAGGAGTCCGGGATCGCGCAGGGGCTGACGCTGCTGCCCGGCGGCCCGGTGCGGCTGGACCGTCATCACACGCCCTGCGCCTGGCATTTGGACGTGCAGTATGCGGCGCTGGCGCCGGCGGGAGCGGTGGCGAAGATCAGCGACGAGTCGCTGGACCTGCGGTGGTTCGCCTACGACGAGGTGCCCGGCGTCGCCGATGCGTCGGTGGCGCGCCTGGTGGAGCGCACCCGCGCGCTGCTCTAGACGGCAGCGGCCGGCCGTCCGGCGCCCGTCCCTTCCCGGGGCGGGCGCCGGAGTGTGTCAGCGGTCGGCCGGCGGGCTCAGTTGGTGAAGATGTTGCCCTGGTTCTGGCCCCGGGCGCCCTGCTGGCCCATGCCGAACTGGGCGGCCACACCGGAGCCGAGCACGGCGTTCTGCGGCGGCAGCAGCTCGCTGGGCTGGACCAGTGCGTAGCCCTGGCCGAGGAAGCTCAGCTCCCAGCCCTCGCCGGTGTTGCCGCGGCGGCGGAACACCCCCGAGGAGTGCGTCTGCGCCTGCATCTGGACGCGCAGCGAAGCGGACCAGGCGACCACCGCATCGGCGTCGGCGTTGACGTACTTGTCGGGCGTGACCTGCAACATCAGCGGCTGGCCGGAGGTCATCAGGGCGACCTTGCCCCGTCCGGAGATGTTGAGCTGGTACTTGCCGGTGCCGGAGATGCCGTACTGGCTGTCGACGGAGACGACCTCCCAGTGGAGGCCGGAGTCCAGCGCGAGGACATAGCTGCTGTCGACGGTCAGGCCGTCGTGGTCGACGTCGACGACATGGACGTACTGGGCGAGGTTGGCCAGATAGACCGTGCCCTGCCCGGAGACGCGCATCAGGTCGAGGCCCTCACCGGAGTGCGCGCGGGTCCGGTGCTGGCCCGGCGTCTGGTAGTTGCCGTCGAATTCGAGCAGTCCCTGATAGGCGACCATCGTGCCCTTACGGGCCAGGACGTCCTCGTGGCCCTGGAGGGCGACGCGCAGCAGCTGGCTGTTCTGAAGGGCGTAGCGGTCCTGGGTCTGTGCCTCGGTGAAGGCGAAAAGCGGACTCTGCATGGCGTGTTCGGTCCTCCCCCTCAGCCCCGGGCCCGGAGCCGGTCGGTGCTGTCCTCGCTGGGCTGGACGACGACGAACCCCTGGCCGGAGAAGCCCAGTTGGTACGCCTCGCCGCTGCCGCGTCCGATCATCGAGGACGCCTTGAAGCTGCGCTTGCCCTTCATCTTCAGATGGGTCGACCAGGCGACGAGGGCGTCCGGGTCCACATAGGTCTCGTCCTCGCCGCGGCCGCAGTCGACGACGATGGGCGTGCCCCGGGAGGTCAGCGCGACCCAGCCGGTGCCCGAGATCTGGACGTTGAAGAGTCCCTGGCCGGCGAACTTCGCCATGCCCTTGACGCGCTGCACGCCCCACTGGAGGTGGGCGTCGAGGGCGAGGAGGTTGGTGCCGTTGACGGAGAGCGCGTCGTCGTTGAGGTTGATGCAGACGACGTCGGCGCCGTAGTCGGCGAGGTAGAGCAGGCCGTCGCCGGAGCACTTCATCAGGGGCGCGCCTTCGCCGGTGAGCCACTGGGAGGCCATCTGGCGGACGGCGGGCGGGTTCGGCTCGTACTGGACGAAGCCTTCGTAGGCGACCATCGAGCCGGTGCGGGCGAAGACGTCCTGGCCGCTCTGCATGGCGATCTTCACCATGGCGCTGCCGTGGTTCTCCATACGGGCGGCGGGCGTGGTCGGGACATAGCCCGACAGCTGTTGCTGGTTCATGACGTGCGGGCTCCCTCAGACCTCGTAGGGCTGGACGACGATGAAGTTGCCGGGCGCACCGCGGAACTGGAGGTTCACGGTCTCGCCGGAGTGGCCCGGGTAGGCGTGCCGGCGCAGGCTCACCTGGCTGGAGATGATCACCTGCGAGGCGGCGGACCAGGCCACGATGGCGTTGGCGTCGGCGAAGGTGGTCGGGGTGACCGGCAGGACGACCGGGGTGCCCTGGGTCTTGACGATGACGGTGCCGCTCCCCTGGAACTGCATGGTGAACAGGGCGCCACCGGGGATGCCGTGGCCCTCGATGCGGCGGACCTCGTGCTGAAGCGACTCGTCGAAGGCCAGGACGGCCTCGGCGGACACACAGATGGCGTCGCCCTGGAGCTCGATGGGGTGCACATGGGCGCTGTTCTCCGCGAAGAAGACCTGGCCCTGGCCGGTGCAGCGCATCAGCTGCATTTCCTGGCCGGTGGCGTTGCCGACGATCCGGCCGCGGAAGCCGGCGCCCTTGTAGCCGAAGTCGACCTTGCCCTGGTAGAGCACCATGCTGCCCTGACGGGCGAGCACCGGCTGGCCGTCGACGCCGAGGTCGACGCGGATCAGCCTGCTGTTCTGCGGGGTCCAGCGCTGCCCCGTGGGGGCTTCCTTGTACTTGTCCAGTACGACGCCGAGGCCGGGGCCGCCGCCCTGGGGCACGGCCGGTGTCTGGCCTCCCCCGTACGGGGCGCCCGGGGGCTGCTGTCCCGGCTGGCCGTAGGGGGCGGGCTGGCTCTGCGGGGCGCCGTATCCGCCGGGCGGCGGTGCGGGCTGCCCATAAGGAGGCGCCTGCGGGGCCGGCTGGCCGGGGTAGCCGCCGGGTGCGGGCTGCGGCGGGCCGTAGGGGTCCTGACCGGGCGCCGGCTGGCCGTACGGGGCTGGCGGCTGCTGGCCGGGCACTCCGGGCGGCGGGACCGGGCCCGGCGGGACCAGGGGCGCGGCGAGCGTGGGCGCGCTGTGGACCTGCGGCGCGGTGGGCTGCGGGGGCTGAGGGGCGGCCGGGGGTGCTTCCTGCGGCGCGCCCTGGGGCGGGCCGAAGTCGGGGGCGGGCGGCGCGGCGGGCACCCCGAAGGACGGTGCGGGGGCGGCCGGCCCGGACGGCGGGGCGAAGCCCGGCACGTCCGGTGCCGTGGCGGACGGGTCGGGCTGCGCCTCGGCCTCTTCGGCGACCTCGCCGCCGAAGTTCTTCAGCAGCGCCTCGAGGCCGCCGTCGAAGCCCTGGCCGACGGCGGCGAACCGCCAGACGTCCTTGAGGTAGAAGTCGCCGAGCATGACGGCGCGTTCGGTGCTGAACTCACTGCCGTCGAAGGAGTAGCGGGCGACCTCTTCGCCGCCGGCCACGATCCGGAGGTAGCCGGGGCCGATCTGCGAGACCTGGCCGGCGCCGTCCAGCGCGGCGGTGAAGGAGAGCTTCTGGATGTGCGGCGGGATCTTGTCGAGGGTGACCCGGAAGGACTCGCTGTCGCCGGCCTGCGCGCCGAGCAGCTGGATCGACTCCTCGGGCGACTTGGGCTGGTTGAAGAAGATGAAGTACCGGTCGTCGGAGAGCCGCTCGTCGCCGTCCAGGCCGAAGCAGCTGATGTCGAAGGACAGGCCGGCTCCGGCGATCTGCACACCGACGTACAGATCCGTTCCCGCCGTCAGATCACTGATTTTGGCCTTGTGGCCCCGCTGGAATTCCCTGGCCATACGTAACGCCCGTCCCCCGCTCCCGCTGTGAGTTCCTCTGCGCGGCCAGGCTAACCGCTGGCGCCGACAGCGGGCGATGCCGGGGCGCGACGGATCTCGCCGGGCTGCGCGCCGTCATTCCCCGCGGGCGACGGGCAGATGGGGCAGCCGGTCGGCCGCGACCACCCCTTCGAGATAGCCGCGGGCCCGTTCCGTACGGGCGTAGGACTCCAGCAGGCTCCAGAACCGGGGGCCGTGGCCGGGGACGAGCAGATGGGCGAGTTCGTGCAGCAGGACGTAGTCGATGACGTACTCCGGCATGCCCTGGAGGCGGTGCGAAAGGCGGATGCTGCCCTCGGCCGGGGTGCACGATCCCCAGCGGGTGTTCTGGTTGGTCACCCAGCGCACCGAGGCGGGGCGGGCCCGGCCGTCGAGATATTGCCCGGACAGCCGCTCGGCGCGCTCGGCCAGCTCGCCGTCGCCCAGCATCCGCTTGCTCTCCTGGGCGGCGAGCTTGTCCAGCATGACGGTGACCCAGCGCCGCTCCTCCGCCTCGGACATACGGGCCGGAATCAGGACCACCGTGCGGTCACCCTCGCGGTACGCGGAGACCGTTCTGCGCCGTCGTGAACTGCGGCGCACCTCGACGGCGCTGGTGCCCGAACCGCGGGCCACGGGGCCGGGGGCGGCACCGCGCGAGGTGTCGGCGGCGCGGCGCAGAGGGGTTTCCCCTGAACCGTGGGCGGGAGGGTCGGCGGGCACGCGCCCGACGTTACCCGCTGGCGCGGCGGGAAGTCCCGCCCCGCGGACGGTTCGCCATCGAACCACTCCATGGCGTGCACTGCTTGTACGACGATTGCCCACCGCCTGTGGATAACTTCCGCACCGATCCGCCGCAGGGCGCATGCTGAGTGCCGGACGACGAATCAACGGACGGGGGCGGAGATGAGGCATCCGATGCTCAAGCCCGCGCTGCGGCGCGGATGGCGGGACCGGGAGACGGTGCGGTTCGGGGTGGCGCCGGCGCATGCGATGGTGGTCGGCCCGGTCGATACGGCGACCGGCAGTTTCCTCTCGCTGATCGACGGCACCCGCACCATGCAGCAACTGGTCGAGGAGGCCGCGTTACTGGACCTTCCGCCCGAGCATGTGCGGGGTGTCGTGGACCGGCTCGGCGCGGCCGGGCTGCTGGAATCCCCCACCGAGGGCGGCCCGGCGGCCGAGGCGGTCCGGGCGGACCACACCGCCTTTGAGCAACTGCGGCCCGATCTGGCTTCCCTCTCGGTGCGGCATCCGGAGCCGGCGGGCGCGCTGGGCCGGATAGGAGCGCGCCGGGCGGTCCGGGCCCGGGTCAAGGGGTCGGGGCGGGTCGGCGCCGCGGTCGCGGCGCTGCTCTCGGCCTCGGGGGTCGGGCGGGTGGAGGTGTTCGACGGCGGCACGGTCCAGCCGTGGGACGTTCTGCCCGGCGGGCTGCCGGCCGAGCGGATCGGCGAGCGGCGTCGCACTGCCGCGCAACGGCTTGTTCAGCAGTGCTCCCCCTGGAGCCGTATCCCACGGCCGAGGGTCCCGGTCAGCGAATCGGGCGAACCCGGGCTGTCGCTGGTGGTGCTGGCCCCGCGGGACGGTCTCGGCGCGTACGCCCCCGACCCCGTGCTGTCCGAGCCGTTGCTCATCGCCGGAATCCCACATCTTTACGCGGGGGTGATCGAGGGCACGGGTGTGGTGGGTCCGTTGGTGCTGCCCGGCGGTTCGGCCTGTGCCCGCTGCGACGAGCTGCGTCGTACGGACGCGGAGCCGGCCTGGCCGCGGTTGCTCGCGCAGTGGCGGTCGGGGCGTGCCGCACCCGCGGTTCCGGCCTGCGATGCCGCGTTGGCAACAACGGTCGCGGGGATCGCCGCCGTCCAGGCGCTGGCGTTCCTCGATGGCGAACTACCGCCGTGCACGGGTGCGCGGATGGAGCTCGCGGCGCCGTGTGCGAGCGTGCGCACGGTGCGGATCGAGCCGCATCCGGACTGCGGCTGTGGCGCTGCCGCTGCACCGGCTTCGGCAGGCGCCTCGGATCCGCGGCCCGAACACGCCACAATGACGGAGTAACCCCGGTTGGGGGACAGTGTGAGTTGGAGGGGCGCATGTCTGATCTTCCCCGCAAGGCGGTCACCCGCACCGCCAAGCTGGCCGCGCTGCCACTGGGGTTCGCCGGCCGCGCCACCTGGGGCCTGGGCAAGCGGATCGGTGGCAGATCCGCCGAGATCGTCGGCCGTGAGCTGCAACAGCGCACCGCGGAACAGCTCTTCAAGGTGCTCGGTGAGCTGAAGGGCGGGGCGATGAAGTTCGGGCAGGCGCTGTCCGTCTTCGAGTCGGCGCTGCCCGAGGAGATCGCCGGCCCGTACCGCGCGGCGCTGACGAAACTTCAGGAAGCGGCGCCGCCGATGCCGACGAGCACGGTGCACGCGGTGCTGGCGGAGCAGCTCGGCGAGGACTGGCAGGAGCTGTTCGAGGAGTTCGAGGACAAACCGGCCGCGGCGGCCTCGATCGGGCAGGTGCACCGGGGCGTGTGGCACGACGGCCGCGAGGTGGCCGTCAAGGTGCAGTATCCGGGGGCCGGTCAGGCGCTGCTGTCGGATCTGTCGCAGCTGAGCCGGTTCGCCCGGCTGCTGGGTCCGCTGGTCCCGGGCATGGACATCAAGCCGCTGATCACCGAGCTGCGCGACCGGGTGTCGGAGGAGCTGGACTACTCCCTGGAGGCGGAGGCCCAGCGGGCCCATGCCGAGGAGTTCGCCGGCGACCCGGATGTGGTGGTGCCGGCCGTGGTCCACCAGTGCGACCAGGTGCTGGTAACGGAGTGGATGGCAGGGGTGCCGCTGTCCGAGGTGATCGCGGACGGCACCGACGAACAGCGGGACCGGGCCGGCCAGCTCCTGGCGCGCTTCCTCTTCTCCGGCCCCGCCCGTACGGGCCTGCTGCACGCCGACCCGCATCCGGGCAACTTCCGGCTGCTGGCCGGGGACTTCCCGGACGGACCGGTCGAGGAGTGGCGGCTGGGGGTGCTGGACTTCGGCACCGTCGACCGGCTCCCCGACGGGCTGCCGCCGACGATCGGTACGTCCCTGCGGATGACGCTGGACGGCGAGGCCGACGCCGTCTACCAGCTGCTGTGCGAGGAAGGCTTCGTCAAGGAGTCCATCGAGCTGGACCCGGACGCGGTGCTGGAGTATCTGCTGCCGATCATCGAACCCGCGCAGGTGGACGAGTTCACCTTCACCCGGGGCTGGATGCGCCGGCAGGCGGCCCGGGTCGGTGACCCGCGCTCGCCCGCCCACCAGTTGGGCAAACAACTCAATCTGCCGCCCGCGTACCTTCTGATCCACCGGGTCACCTTGAGCACGATCGGGGTGCTGTGTCAGTTGGGGGCGACAGTACGGCTGCGTGACGAACTCGAGGCATGGATGCCCGGTTTTGTACCGGAGGAGGAGCCGGGGGGCTCGGTGCTCACCGGCTTCGAGACCGTCGTCGGCGTGGAGATCGGCGAGGAGGCCGTCGAAGGGTCCACCGCCTGAGCCCGCCCGCCGGGCCGCACCGGGTCGCCCGCCTCGCCGGCGGAGCGGGCACGGCGGCCCGGCGCCCGGCCTCGGCGTCGAGGGGCCTCACCACCAGGTCGAATCCAGGCGTCCCTCAATGGCCCGGAGGTTCTCCCGCGCGCAGTCGTCGCAGAAGTAGCGGCGTTCACCGTTCTCGACGGAGCAGATCCAGGTCGGCGGGGTGCCCTCGGCCACCGCACCGCAGCCGGCGCACACCGTGTTCCCGTCGGCCAACTCCGCCTGTTCATGCGTCTTCTGGTCCACCGTCCGACGATATCCCCGCCAACCGCAGGAAGCGGGATATAACGCACCACGGGGCCCGCCCTGTCGGACGGACCCCGTTTGTGGCGGTATCAGCGCACCGCCGTCACTGCATCACGGCCATCGCCAGCGCACGACGGGCACGCAGCGACGCGCGCTCGGCGCGCCGCTGCATACGCCGCGCGGCGGCGAGCCGATGAGCCCTGCGTTCCGATTCGGCCTCCCGGAGGCGTTCGTGCATATGAGCACGAGCCAGGGCTTCTGGGATGAGTTGCATGGCGTGGTTCCTGTTCTGACGCGACTCGATCACGTCGGTGTTCACGGGGACGGGTGTGTCGGTGAAGGTGGGGTTCATCGTGAGGTCCTGCTTCTGGGGATCCCGTGTGAGGGGACGGTCGATCGTTCCTGTGCCGATGGTGTTCATGCCGCGACCGGGTTCTTGCGCGGACGGCCACGCGGCCGCTTCCGCGGCACGACAACGCCCTGGACGAAGAGCTCGCCGCCCCAGACGCCCCACGGCTCACGGCGGTCCTTGGCACCGGCGAGACAGGCCTCACGGACGGGGCAGGTCTGGCACAGCGCCTTGGCGTACTCGACGTCGGCCGGGGACTCGGCGAAGAAGACCTCCGGGTCGTAGGTCCGGCACGGAACGGCAGCGCCGAGGCGGTCGATCTCGTCGTCGAGCTCGGTGAGGGGCAGCAAGGAGTTCTCCTGGGGGTCGGGCGGAGGGATCAGGTCGGTTGCTACGGACGGGGTGTGCGTCTGGAGTTGCACGGTGGTGTGTTCCTCGTCTGTTCGGCCCGGCTGGTGGCGGGCGCTTGGGCAAACAAAAGGGCCGCGGATCCCGGTGTGGGTTCCGCGGCCCTGGAAGGTGCCGACCTGATCGTGCCGATCAGGCTGGATCTCTCCAGGGTTCGTGGCCGCGGTAGGCCCACATTTCATGCTGCGTCTGGTACTGCTTCCGGGATTCGGCACCGTTGGCCGCCGCGAAGGCAAAGGCATTCGCCGATGCCGCCACTACGGCTGCCGCAGGTGCCTCGGTCGGTCGCGCGGTGCGCTCACTGCGCGTCAGCACAGCGAGGGACTCGGGGCGCGCGACCTCGGTACCGGACAGGCGGCCGAAGCCGGACAGACCGGTGCCAGGGAGCGAGGAGCCGAGCGGGCAGGTGGCGACGACCGAGAGATCGGTCATTTTGTTGGTCTCGATGATGCTGATCACTGGGCTCGCCTCCTCTCGGCGTCTCGGTGGACCGGGAATCCCGTTCCAGGGTGTTCAAGTACAGCACGGATCCATCGGATCTCGGAAAGAAACCGTTGTCTCCGTTGCTTCTGAAGGCTATGGGGCGGTGCTCCGCGGGCGCAAACTATTTTTTCGACGAGTTTTCCGCGGCGCCTTCGGGCCCCTCCTCCGCGACCCCCGCGAGCTCCTCGCCGGCACAGATCGCCAGCACATCACTGCCGTAGCGGTCGAACTTCCGCCGCCCCACTCCTGAGATGACCGCAAGCTCCGATTCGGTTCCCGGAACGGCCTCCGCGATCGCCATCAGTGTCTTGTCGGTGAAGATGCAGTACGCGGGCTGCCGGGAGCGCGCGGCCTGCTCGGCCCGCCAGTCGCACAGCCGCCCGTACAGCGCCTCGTCCAGCTCCGACGGGCAGTCCTCACACCGCATCAGCTTCATCTCGCCCGGGTCCGTGAGCGTCCTGTTGCAGACCCGGCAGCGGGCCGGGCTGCGGTGCTTGGTGCGCCGGGTCACCGCCGCCGGCCCGTCGCCGCGCTCGACACCCCCTGGAGCCGCGCCCGGTGTGCGGCCGCCCGCCACCGCCCCGGAGCCCGGCCGCAGGCCGCTCAGGAACCGACTGGGGCGGCGGGAGGCCCGGCCGCCCGGAGAGCGCGCCAGCGACCAGGACAGCCCCAGATGGAGCCGGGCGCGGGTCACGCCGACGTAGAGGAGCCGGCGCTCCTCCTCTATCTGCTCGTCGGTCTTGGCGTAGGTGATCGGCATCATGCCTTCGGTGAGACCGACCAGGAAAACGGCTTCCCACTCCAGGCCCTTGGCGGCGTGCAGGGACGCGAGAGTCACGCCTTCGACCGTCGGGGCGTGCTGCGCGTTGGCCCGCTCGTCCAGCTCGGCGACGAGGTCGGCGAGGGTGGCCGCGGGCCGGGCCCGGGCGAAGTCCTCGGCGAGCCGCACCAGAGCGGCCAGGGACTCCCAGCGGTCCCGCACCGCCCCGGAACCGGCCGGCGGCCGGCTGGTCCACCCCATGTCGCTGAGCACCGCCCGTACCTCGGACGGCAGGTCCAGCGCGTCGTCGAGCAGCGCGTCGTTGCCCCCGAAGCGGGCGGCGCCCCGCAGCTTGACGCCCGCCTCGCGCACCTCCGGCCGTTCGAAGAACCGCTCGGCGCCCCGCAGCTGATACGGCACCCCGGCATCGGCCAGCGCCTGCTCATAGACCTCGGACTGGGCGTTGATGCGGAAGAGGACGGCGATCTCCCCGGCGGACACGCCGGAAGCGATCAGGTCGCGGATACGGCGGGCGGTGCCCTCGGCCTCGGCAGGCTCGTCGGCGTACTCCGTGTAGACGGGCTCGGGGCCCGCGTCCCGCTGCGAGATCAGCTCCAGGCGGTGCTCGGCGGCCCGCCCACGGGCCTGGGAGAGCAGGCCGTTGGCGAGATGCACGACCTGGGGGCTGGAGCGGTAGTCGCGGACGAGCTTGACGACCGTCGCGTTCGGGTGGCGGGTGCGGAAGTTGAGGAGGTGGTCGGGGGTGGCGCCGGTGAAGCTGTAGATCGTCTGGCTGGCGTCGCCGACCACGCAGAGGTTGTCGCGGTCCCCCAGCCACAGCTCCAGCAGCCGCTGCTGGAGCGGGCTGACGTCCTGGTACTCGTCGACGACGAAGTGCTGATACTGCGTACGGACCTGCTCGGCGATGTCGTGCCGGTCCTGGAGCACACCGACCGTGAGCAGCAGCACGTCCTCGAAGTCGATGGCGCCCCGGTCGCGCTTGAGCTGTTCGTACGTGCCGTAGATCTGCCCGACCTCGGCCGGGTCGCGCGGAGACTCTCGGCCGGCCTTGGCGACCGCCGCCGGATAGTCGGCCGGGACGGTCTGGGTGACCTTGGACCACTCGATCTCGGCCGTGACATCGCGCAGCTCATTGCGGTCGAGCCGGATACGGCAGCGGGCGGCGGCCTCGGCGACAAGCTGGATCTTGCGCTCCAGCAGCCGCGGGACGTCCCCGCCGACGGCCTTCGGCCAGAAGAACTGGAGCTGCCGCAGCGCCGCGGAGTGGAACGTCCTGGCCTGGACCCCGCCCGCACCGAGCTGACGCAGCCGGCCCCGCATCTCGCCGGCCGCCCGGGCCGTGAACGTGACGGCGAGCACACTCGCGGGCTGGAGGATCCCCGCCCGGACCCCGTACGCGATCCGGTGGGTGATCGCGCGGGTCTTGCCCGTGCCGGCACCGGCCAGCACACACACCGGACCGTGCAGAGCCGTCGCGACCTCGCGCTGCTCGGGGTCGAGCCCGTCCAGCACTCCGTCGGCCGAGTCCGGCACCTGCGGGAAGAGAGAGGAGTCCGTTGCTGCTGTCACCCCGCCATGCTGCCAGGTCCACCGGGACGCCCGGGACAGCTGTCCACAGCCGCCGGAGCCGGTCGTACGGGTCCGGGCCGCTGTGGACAACGAGAGGTGCGGGAGGGCGGAGGGTGGTTTTCTGGTCGCGGCGGGCGGACGCGGTCGTCGGAGGCAGCGGCCGTCGCGGAAGCGGCGGTCGGAGGTGGCGGGCGGAGGCAGCGGGCGGAGGTGGGGGCGTCGGGCGAGGGTGGGTGAGGGGGCGCGTAGGCGAGGTGCCGGGGTGGGGCTGGGGCCGGGCCGGGCTGGGCTGAGCTGAGCTGAGCTGAGCTGGGGCAGCTTGCGGGGCGGCTTTGGTCGGTGGGGGTTGGGGTGGGGAGGGGTGGGGGCGGGGGGCGCCCCCGGGGAGAGGATGGGCCCGCGGAATTGGCAGGCCGCCCCCAGACCGTCCCCCAGCCCGCCCCCGACGCCGTTTCGCCCCCGGGAATGGCTGAGGGGTGATGTGCGTTGAGTTGCTTGGCCGCGTCGGGTACGGATGCGGGTGGTATCGGATCAAGACTTAGTGAAGGAGCGCAGGACGCATGGCGGGCACTGTGACGATGTACAGCACGACCTGGTGTGGCTACTGCCGTCGGTTGAAGGGCCAGATGGACCGCGAGGGCATCGCCTACACCGAGATCAACATCGAGCACGACCCGGAGTCCGCGGCGTTCGTGGAGAAGGCGAACGGCGGCAACCAGACGGTGCCCACGGTTCGCGTTGTCCCCACCCAAGGAGACGCCGAGGTCGTCATGACCAACCCGAGCCTTGCTCAGGTGAAGCAGGCGCTCGGCGTCTGATCCGCGGAGGTCGCAGCCCTCGTCCGACGTTCTCCGGCGAGGGCCTCGCCTTGCTCCCGGCTGATCAGCGATACGTCCGCTGGTCGGTGAGCGACGTTGCCACCCTCATGAAGGCACCGCATCAGGCGCGGCCGGCCCCTTCGGCCGGCCGCGTCCCCGTTCACGGCTTCGGCAGGGGCTTGCCGTACCAGAGCTCGATGAGGCGGGCGGCGATGGAGATGCCGTAGGGCGGGAGGACCTCGCCGGATTCGAAGGCGGTGCGGAGGTCTTCGCGGGAGAACCAGCGGGCCTCTTCGATTTCCTCGCCGTCGACCTGGATCTCGGCGGAGGTGGCGCGGGCCATGAAGCCCAGCATCAGGCTGGAGGGGAAGGGCCAGGGCTGGCTGGCGATGTATTCGACGTCGCCGACGACGACGCCGGCCTCCTCGAAGACCTCGCGGGCCACCGACTGCTCGATGGACTCCCCCGGCTCGACGAAGCCCGCGAGGGTGGAGAAGCGGCCCTCGGGCCAGTGGACCTGGCGGCCCAGGAGTGCGCGGTCCTCCTCGTCGGTGACGAGCATGATCACGGCCGGGTCGGTGCGCGGGTAGTGCTCGGCGCCACAGGCGGGGCAGCGGCGGATGTGGCCGGCGGCGGCGATGACGGTGCGTTCGCCGCAGCGGGAGCAGAAGCGGTGCAGCCGCTGCCAGTTTTCGAGGGCGACGGCGTGCACGAGGAGGCCGGCGTCGCGGGGGGAGAGCAGCAGGCCGGCCTCGCGCAGGCCCGCCGGGCGGGCGGACTGGTCCATGCGGCCGGGCAGCGAGTCCTTCTGGAGGGCGAAGTAGCTGACGCCGTCGTCGTCGGTGCCGAGGTAGTAGCGGTGGGCCTCGGTCAGCGGCGCCTCGAAGGACGGCGTCATGATCAGCTCGGTGCGGCCGTCGGGGGTGTCGTCGATCAGCGCCTGGCCGCCGGACACCACGAAGACGCGCGTCGTCGGGTGGCTCCAGGCCGCCGCCAGCCAGGCCTCGTCGAGGCGGTGATGGGCGGAGCGGTCGATTCCGCTCGGCGCGCTGAAGGTGATCGGCCGGTCGGCGCTGTGGTCGGTCCAGGTGGTCACTGGTGTTCCAACTCCCCCTATGGCGTGGGTGATTGCTGCGTACGGGCGCGGGTCGGTACGGCGGTGCGCGCGGTCAGGCCGATTGCCAGGCCTCCGCCAGGTCGCCCCACAGGTGGGCGGCGGTCTCGACGCCCTTCATCAGCAGGTCGAGCTCGACCTTTTCGTTCGGTGCGTGCCAGCCGTCGGACGGGATGGAGATACCGAGGAAGAGCACCGGGACGCCGAGGACGTCCTGGAGGTCGGCGGCCGGTCCGGAGCCGCCCTCGCGGGTGAAGCGGATCTTCTGGTCGAAGGCCCGGCCCATGGCGCGGACGACGGACTGGAGCGCGGAGTGGTCGAGCGGGGTGAGGCAGGGGCGGGTGGCGCCCCAGAAGGAGATCTCGTGGCGGATGCCGGCCGGGAGGCTTGCTGCGACCCAGTCGCGTACGGACTGCTGCACGGCGGCGGCGTTCTGGCCCGCGACCAGCCGGAAGGACAGCTTGAGCTGTGCGGTGGCGGGCACGATGGTCTTGCCGCCGGGGCCTTGGTAGCCACCGCCGATGCCGTTGACCTCGGCGGTGGGGCGGGCCCAGATGCGTTCCAGGGTCGTGCTGCCGGCCTCGCCGAGGGGGGCGTGGGAGTGCGCGGTGCGCAGCCATTCCTCCTCGTCGAAGGGGAGCTCGGCGAAGAGTTCCCGTTCCTGGTCGGTGAGTTCGATCATGCCGTCGTAGAAACCGGGGACGGCGACGCGGCGGTCGGCGTCGTGCAGGGCGGCGGCCAGCCGGGCGGCCTCGGTGGCGGGGTTGGGGACGGCGCCGCCGAACGATCCGGAGTGGATGTCCTGGTCGGGGCCGTAGAGGTCGATCTGGCAGTCCGTCAGGCCGCGCATGCCGGTGCAGACCGTGGGGGTGTCCTTGGACCACATGCCGGTGTCGGAGACGATCACCGCGTCGCAGGCGAGGCGGTCGGCGTGCTTTTCGATCAGGGCCGGGAAGTTCGGTGAGCCGGACTCCTCCTCGCCCTCGATCAGCAGCTTGAGGTTGACGGCGGGGGCGGTGCGGCCGGTCGCGGCGAGGTGCGCGCGCACGCCCAGGGTGTGGAAGAACACCTGGCCCTTGTCGTCGGCGGCGCCGCGGGCGTAGAGCTTGCCATCGATGGTCTGCGGCACGAAGGGGTCGGTGTGCCAGCCGTCCTCGCGGGCGGCGGGCTGGACGTCGTGGTGGCCGTAGACGAGCACGGTCGGCGCGGACGGGTCGCCGGAGGGCCATTCGGCGAAGACCGCGGGCAGGCCGCCGGTCTCCCAGATCTCGGTGGTCGGGAAGCCGGTGTCGGTGAGCTTCGCGGCGAGCCACTCGGCGCTGCGGCGGACATCGCCGGCGCGCTCCGGGTCGGCGGACACGGAGGGGATGCGCAGCCATTCGGCGAGGTCTTCGAGGAAGGTCTCGCGATGGAGGGTGAGATACGCGCGGACGGCGCTGTCCGGGGTTGTGCTCATACGACCGAGCCTATCGGCCTTCCGGGGGAGGCAGGTCGGCGGTCTCGCCGAGCAGGATGCGTTCGAGCCCGGCCCGGCCGGGGAGCCGGGTGGGTCTGACGACCTCGCCGCTGCGGACGTAGAGGAAGGCTGCGTCGACGGCGGACGGCTCCAGGCCGTGGCGCTCGGCCCAGGCGAGGCGGTAGATCGCCAGCTGGAGGGGGTCGGCGGTGTGGGCGCGGCCGGTTTTCCAGTCGACGATCTCGAAGCGGTCGCCGTCGGGGCCGGGCTCCTTGTAGACGGCGTCGATCCGGCCGCGGATGACCCGGCCCGCGAGGGTCAGCTGGAAGGGGGCCTCGACCCGGTAGGGGGTGCGGTGGGCGTACGGGGTACGGGCGAAGGCTTCCTTGAGGGCTTCGAGGTCGTGCTCGTCGACGATCTCGGTCTCCTCGCCCGGTTCGGCGCCCGGCAGTTCGTCGGGGCCGAGCAGCGGCAGCGTGAGTTCTTCGAAGCGGGACTCGACCCAGGCGTGGAAGCGGGTGCCGCGGCGGGCGCCGGGCTGGGGCGGGCGCGGCATGGGGCGGGCCAGTTCGCGGGCGAAGCCGTCCGGGTCGGCGGCGAGGCGGAGGAGCTGGGTGGCGCTGAGTGCGGACGGCAGCGGGACGTCGCGGACGGTCGCGCGGGCGCGGCGCAGCTCGGCGGCGAGGGCGTCGAGATCGCGGTCCCAGGATCCGACGGTGCGGCGCTCTTCGGGGAGGAGGGGGTGGGGGGTGTCGTCGGGGTGGGTGGCGACGGCCGGGTGGGCCGGGTCGGTCGGGCCCGTGAGGTCGGGTTCGGTGGAGCGCTGGGCGACGATGCGGGGGCGGGGGGCGTCCGGGTTCGTCCGGGGGGCGGGGGCGGTCTCGGTTTCGGGCCGGGCGGGAGCCTGGACCTCGGCCTCCGCCTCGGGGGTGTCGTACGCCGGGGCGTCGTCGAAGCCGTACGGCGGGGCCTCGTCGAACGGCTCGGCTTCCGGAAGGTCGAACGGGTCCGCCTCGGGAATCTCGTACGGGTCGCCGTCCCATGGGTCGTCCGGCGGGACCGGCGGCCAGTCGGGGTCGTGGGCGAAGCGTGCGGGGGCGGCGGGGCCGGAGACGGCCGCCCCTGGGTCCGCCCTGCGTTCCAGATGGGCGCGGACCGTGGCGGCGGCGGTGCGGCGGCGGGCGGTGGCGGTGGGGTCGAGGGGCAGGGGCCAGGCCTGTTCCGTGGCGGCCTCGGCGAGGGCCGGATTCTCCGCGCCGTCCTCGGGGGCCTCGGCCCAGTGCTCGATCTCGCCGTGGCCGGCTTCGCAGTGCTCGCGCAGGGCCTCCAGGAAGACGGACGGGCCGCGCGGCCGCTTCTGTTGGGGGCCCCACCAGTGGCCGGAGCCGAGGAGCAGGGAGCGGGGGCGGGTGAAGGTGACGTAGCCGAGGCGGAGTTCTTCGGTTTCCTGGTGGTGCTTCATCGCCTCCTTGAAGGATTTCAGGCCGCGGGCGGTCCATTCCCCGACGTCGGGCAGGGTCGCCGCGTCGCCGCGCAGGGCGTGCGGGAGGACCTTGGCGCGGCTGGTCCAGGACTCGCGGGCCTGTTCGCTGGGGAATTGCTTGCCGACCAGGCCGGGGACGGCGACCACGTCCCATTCCAGGCCCTTGGACTTGTGGGCGGTGAGCACCTTGACGGTGTTGTCGCCTCCGGGGAGCGAGCTGTCGAGGCCCTTCTCGTACTGGACGGCGGTGCGCAGGAAGCCGAGGAAGGCGAGGAGGGTGGCGTCGCCGTCGAGGGATTCGCCGCCCTGTTTGGCGGCGAATCCGGCCGCGATGTCGAGGAAGGTGCCGAGGGTTTCGCGGCGGCGGGCGGCGAGGGCGTGCGGGGAGGCGGACAGCTCGACCTCCAGGCCGGTGGCGGCGAGCACCCGGTGGAGCACGTCCATGAGGGGGTCGCCCAGGGAGCGGCGCAGGTCGCGGAGTTCGGTGGCGAGGTAGGCGAAGCGCACCCGGGCGTCGGCGGAGAACGGGAGGCCGTCGTCGGGTCCGTCGGCTTCCAGGAAGGTGTCGAGGGCGTCGGCGAGCGAGATGGTTTCGGCGGGGTCGACGCCTTCGACGGCCGCTGCGAGGCGCTGTCCGGGGTCGTCGGACGGGCCGCCGTGGTGGACGAGGGTGCGGGCGCGGCGTCCCAGGAGCGCGAGGTCGCGGGGGCCGATCCGCCAGCGCGGGCCGATCAGCAGGCGGACCAGGGCGGCGTTGGCCGTGGGGTCCTGGAGCACTTCGCAGACGGCGACGAGGTCGGCGATCTCGGGCAGATGCAGCAGCCCGGAGAGGCCGACGACCTCTACGGGGATGTCCCGGGCGACCAGTTCGCCCTGGATGCGGGCGAAGTCGCCGGCGGTGCGGCAGAGCACGGCGATCTCCCCGGGCGGGGTGCCGGTGTGGACGAGGTGGGCGAGGGAGTCGGCGAGCCAGGTGAGCTCTTCGGCGTGGGTGGGCAGCAGGGCACAGCGGACGAGGCCGTCGCGTTCGGCGCCGGGGGCGGGGCGCAGCGCTTCGACGCCTTCGTGCATCCGGCGGAGGGGGGCGGCGAGGCCGTTGGCGAGGTCGAGGAGGCGGCCGCCGCTGCGGCGGTTCTCGCTGAGGGCGTACCGGCGGGCGGGGGTCCCGTCCCCGAAGGGGAAGTGCTCGGGGAAGTCGTCCAAGTTGGCCACGGAGGCGCCGCGCCAGCCGTAGATGGCCTGGCAGGGGTCGCCGACGGCGGTGACGGCATGCCCGATGGCAGTCCCGGTGCCGGCGCCGAACAGGCCGGAGAGCAGCAGGCGTTGAGCGACGGAGGTGTCCTGGTACTCGTCGAGCAGGACGACGCGGAATTCGTCGCGCAGGATGCGGCCGACTTCCGGGCGGGTGGTGGCGAGGGTCGCGGAGTGGGCGATCTGGTCGCCGAAGTCGAGGAGGTCCCGGCGGCGCTTCTCGTTGCGGTAGGCGGTGACGAGATCGAGGAGTTCCTGGCGGCCGCGGGCGGTTTCGGGGGCTTTGCGCAGGTCGGCGTTGGTGAGCTTGATGCCGTCGAGGGTGGCGAGGAGGTCGCTGTCGTACGCGCGGAGTGCGGCGGGGTCCACGAGGTGTTCGGCGAGCTCGGCGTCCAGGGCGAGGAGGTCCTCCACGAGGGAGGGCAGGGAGGTGGTGAGCGCCGGGTAGGGGCCGGGGGCGGCGCGCAGGGTGCGGGCGGCGAGCTGGAAGCGGGTGGCGTCGGCGAGGAGCCGGGCGCCGGGCTCCAGGCCGATCCGCAGGCCGTGGTCCTTGAGGAGCTGGCCGGCGAAGGCGTGGTAGGTGGAGATCCGCGGCTCGCCGGGGGGCTGGTCGGGGGCGCCGTCGGCAGGCGGGGGGGCGTCGGGCTCGGTGACGCCGGCGGCGAGCAGCGCGGCCCGGACGCGTTCGGCGAGTTCGCCTGCGGCCTTGTTCGTGAAGGTCAGCCCGAGGACCTGTTCGGGGGCGACCTGGCCGGTGCCGACCAGCCACACCACGCGGGCGGCCATGACCGTGGTCTTGCCGGAACCGGCTCCGGCCACGATGACCTGCGGGGCGGGCGGGGCGGTGATGCACTCCGTCTGCTCCGGGGTGAACGGGATGCCGAGCAGCTCTTTGAGCTGCTCGGGGTCGGTGAGGCGAGCTGACACAACGAGAACGGTAACGGCCGCCACTGACAATCCGCTCCGCTTGGGTGGCCCTCCCACGTTCTCGGCTCTCCCGCCGTGGGTGTTGCTCGCCGTTTGATGCCCGCTTGCGCGGTGCCCCCGCCGTTGCGCCTGCGGCGGGCGGGGTCCGCTGCGCGGGGCTGTCGGGGGTGCGGTGACGGCCCTCCGGGGTAGGGGTGTGGGACTGCTTCGCTTTACGTCCCACACCCCTACCCCTCCGGCCCGTCCCCTCCCGTTGGGTGGGTGGGAAAGACGGTTGGTGGGGGTGCGTGTTGGTGGTCCGGTGCGCCGCTCTGGTCGCATGAAACTGCCTACGGACGCCAGCCCCCACTCACCGTTACTACTCCTCCCACGGGAGGGGACGGGCCGGAGGGGGGGGGGGGGGGGGGGGGGAGGGAAGAGG
>NZ_JBYISA010000025.1:0-111616 GCF_057708345.1 Streptomyces sp. bgisy130 | reverse complement strand
ATCTCTCCGGCGCCGAACACGCCGATTTCCGCAGCTTCCTGGATCGGAACCGGGGCGACCAGCCCCAGGGCCCTAGCCGGCGTTCGGTTCGGTGGGTGTGAAGTCGTACACCGCCCACTCGGTGAGCGGCAGGTACCCGAGGCGCTGGTAGAGGGCGTTGCTGGTGGGGTTGGCCGGGTCGGCGTACAGCACGACGTCGGTGGCGCCTGCGGTGAGCGCGGCCTGGCTGACCTCGGTCGTCACGGCGGCCGCGTAGCCGCGACCCCGGAGGTGGGCCGGGGTGTAGACGGGGTCCACCCGGACCATGCCGCCGACCATCGATGTTGCGCCTGCCATGGAGACCGGTGTGCCGTCCGGGGTCTCCCAGAAGGTGAAGTGTTTGTCGGCGAAGCGTGTGCCGGCCCAGGAGTCGGCGTCGATGGTGACGGCTTCCCTGACGTCCCTGGTGAACTCGCGGAGGAAGATCATGAGTTGCTCACGGTCCTGTTCGCCTACGAGTCGGCCCCGGCCCTCTGGGACTGGTGTGGGTGGGGTGAGCGTGCCGAGGCGGTACAGGCGGATCCGGTTGCGCAGTGTGGGTGTTGCGCCTGTGTGCCGCTGCCACGCCTCGGCGAAAGCGGTGGCGGTGCCGTGGTCCGCGCTGACGAAGGGCAGGGAGTGCCCGAGGGCGGCCAGGTGGGCGGCGAGGGTGTCGGCGTGCTCGGGCGTGAGGTGGGTCAGGCTCAGTCCGCGGATGAGGCAGAAGATGGCGTGGACGTTGCCTGCTCGCTCCAGTCGGCCTAAGACGGGCGCTGGGGCGCCTGGGGTGCCGAATGCGTCCGCTCCGCGCGTACGCAGTGTCTCGATGGTTGTCAGCGGTGTGGTGTGCAGGGCGGGGCGCGAGCGCAGGAATTCTCCGGCTCGGGTGTGGAAGTCGTCGACGTCTTGGGTGAGGTGCCAGTCATCCGGGCGCATGCTTCATGATCCCGGATGGACTCGGCTGCGGGGAAGGGAATGCTCGGAGGTCAGTCACCGTCGGGGGCTGGGTTCCAAGGGTGGGACGAGGCGGTAGGAGTCGCCGTGGGAGTGCACCAGGCCGCCGGTGGGGGCGGGGAAGTGGGTGCCGAGCAGCAGGGTGTCGGTGTCGGCCAGGGAGGCGAACAGGTGGCGGCGGGTGGCGGCGGCCTGGTCGGGGTCGGTGTCCACGCAGCTTCCCATGGTGGGGTCGAGCAGTTGGACGGGGTGGTGGATGCAGTCGCCGGTGATCAGGGCGGTGGTTGTGCGGCCGCGCACTTCGACGGCGAGGTGGCCTGGGGTGTGGCCGGGGGTGGGGATCAGGCGGATGTTTGGCGCGATATCGGTGCCCTCTGCCGGGATGTCGATGAGGTCGAGAAGGCCGGCGTCCTTGATGGGGTGGACGGAGTCCATGAACATCTGCTGCCGGGCTTCGTCCATGTCCACCGACGCCCAGTGGTTCCACTCCGTGCGGGACGTCAGGTAGCGAGCGTTGGGGAAGGTGGGCCTCCAAGTGGCGCCATCGGCATACGTGTTCCACCCGACGTGGTCGGTGTGGAGGTGCGTGAGGATCACGAGGTCGATGCTCTGGGGCGGAAAGCCGGCGGCTTCGAGGTGTGCGAGGTAGTCGCTGTCGAGGTTGTTCCAGGCGGGGTTGGCGCGTGGTTTGCCGTTGCCGATACCGGTGTCGACGAGGACGCGCAGGCCGTCCACGGAGAACGCGAAGCTGTGGCTGCTCAGTCGCAGGATGCCGTCGTCATCGGCGAAGTCGGGCCGTAGCCAGGGTGCTTGGGCCACCACGTCAGGTGTGGCCGCCGGGAGCAGCCAGGGGCCGGTCTGCGGGGGCAGGGCGACCTCGTCGATGCGGTGGATGGTGAGGTCGCCCAGGTCCCAGGTCGCGGGCGCGCTGCTGGCGGAGGGGTTCGAGTGGCTGTGCATCGGCGTTCTTTTCCGTTCCTTCGCTGGTGCTTGGGAGTGGGGTGGAGTGGGGCGGGGGGATGCGGGAGCTGACGCCCATCGTGACGGACCCTCAGCCGCAAACGCTATTTATTTGCTTTAGATGACGCTAGACCCTACCGTCGACTAAGGCAAATCTTTTGCTTTTGCTGTGGATAGTCGCTGGACGGCCGATGGGCGGCCGCTCCGCAACGCACGCTGCACGTAAAGGAAGGAGATCCATGAGCGACGTCGAACTCACCGCCGCCGAGGCCGCCAGGTGGGCGCTCCGCGCCGGGCTCCCGCTGGAGAGTGAGCGCCACGACGAGGTGGCCGCCACCGCGAACCACATCCACTCCGTGGTGCGCACCTTGCGCGAACTGGACTTCGGGGAGACACCGCCCGCCACCCACACCATCGAAGGGGAGGCCACCGATGGCGCTCTTTGAACTGACCCTCGCCGAGGCGGCCGACGCCGTGGCGCAGGGGGAGGTGTCCCCGGTGGAGCTGACCGGCTCCGTGCTCGAACGACTCGACGCCGTCGAAGAGCGGCTCGGGGCGTACGTCGCCGTGGCGAGTGAAGCGGCGCGAGAGGCGGCCGTATTGGCGGAGCGCGAGATCTCGGCCGGCCTGTATCGGGGGCCGCTGCACGGCATCCCGTTCGGGCTGAAGGACCTCATCGATGTCGCCGGTCTGCCGACCACGGCCAGTTCCCGGGTACGGGCGGGGCATGTCGCACCGGCCGACAGCGCGGTGGCCCGGAGCCTGTTCGACGCCGGGGCGGTCCTCCTGGGGAAGACGCACACACATGAATTCGCTTACGGGCTGACGACGCCCCAGACGCGCAATGCCTGGGACCAGGGCCGTATCGCGGGCGGATCGAGCGGTGGTTCCGCGGTCGCGGTGGCCGCCGGAGCGGGCACCTTCGCCCTGGGTACGGACACCGGAGGTTCCATCCGCGTACCCGCGGCGCTGAACGGCGTCGTCGGGCTGAAGCCGACCTATGACCTGCTCTCCCGGGACGGTGTGACCTCGCTGTCCTGGTCCCTCGATCATGTCGGTCCCCTCACCCGTACGGTGCGGGATGCGGCGCTCGTGCTCTCCGTGCTGACGGGCCACGACTCCCAGGACCCGGCCGGCCCCAGTGTCGCGCGGCCGGGCTACCCGCTCCCTGGGGAAGGGGACTTGACGGGGCTGCGGGTCGGAGTGCCGGTCAACTACTACTTCGACCGGGTCAGCCCCGCCGTCGAGACCGCCGTACGACGTGCCCTCGCCCAGATGTCGGATCTCGGGGCCGAGCTCGTCGAGGTCGAGATTCCGCTGGCCCGCTACATCCAGGCGATCCAATGGGGCCTGATGGTCCCGGAGGCGACCGCCTACCACGAACGTGCGCTGCGGTCGGTCCCCGAGCTGTACGCGCCGGATGTCCGGGTGCTGCTGGAGGCCGGCGAACTCCTTTCGGCCGGTGATTACCTGCGGGCCCAGCGAGCCCGCACTCTCATGCGTCAGGCGTGGGGGCGCGTGCTCGAACAGGTCGATGTGATCGCCGCGCCCACGGTGCCGATGACGGCTGCCGAGGTGGGCCAGGAGACCGTGGAGTGGCCGGACGGTACGACGGAGAGCGTCTCCGACGCCTATGTCCGTCTGTCCGCCCCCGCGAACATCACCGGGATACCGGCGCTGACTTTGCCGGTCGGCCGCGATCACGCGGGCCTGCCCATCGGGATGCAGCTGATGGGGCCGCCCATGGGGGAAGCCCTCGTACTGCGTGCCGGTCAGGCTTACGAGTCGGTCCAGGACGGGCATGGTGAGCCGGCGCCGGTGACGACCTGAAGGGCGCGGCCACGCAGGTGGGCGGCAGTCGGTTCAGCCGTTGGTACCGGTGCGCCGGCGGAGGCCGGGCGGGCCCTCGTGGGTGAGGGCTGCTGAGTGACCTATGTCAGAGAGGAAGGACCCACTCCAGATGCAACGATTTTGCTTTAAGGTGGTGGCATGAGTCCCAAGTCCATGGCTCGTCCCGGGGGGCGCAGCGCCCGCGTCCAGGAGGCCGTGCACGCCGCGGTGCGGGAACTCGAAGCCGAAGCGGGCCGCGCCTCGCTGACCGTGCCGGCCGTCGCGGCCCGCGCGGGTGTCACCCCGTCGACGATCTACCGCCGCTGGGGCGACCTCCATGAGCTGCTGTCCGACGTGGCGGTCGAGCGCCTGCGTCCCGAGGAGCCGCCCGCCGACCACGGGAGTCTCCACACCGATCTGGAGACCTGGGCCAGGCAGTTCCTCGACGAGATGGCCTCTCCGTCGGGCCGCGCCTATATCCGCGACGCGCTGCTCGGTGACCCTGACGGCAGCAATGCCGGTCAGTGCTCGGCCTACGCCGCCGACCAGATCGAGGTCATCCTCGGTCGCGCGACGGGACGCGGCGAAGCAGCTCCCGACGTCGAAGCGGTCATGGACCATGTGGTGGCCCCGATGATGTACCGCATCCTGTTCCAGCCGGGCCGGCTCACCCCTTCCTACGCGGATCACCTCGTACAAGCCGCCCTTACCGCACCCGTCCCGCCCGACTGACGGAGCGAGCGACCGGCCTCGTCATCAACGTCGTGGGACTTTGGTTGCTGTACGTCGCGACGAAAGGTGGTGTCGCCGACGCGAGGTGCTGCATAACGTGGCTGCGTGACAGGTGTGGAAGGTATGGAGCGTGCACAGCGCGCTCGGCAGGCGCCCGCGGTAAGGGTGCGTACGGGGTTGCGGCGGCTGGCCGAACCGGGCAGGACTCTCTTCGGTCCCGGGATGTGGCCGCCCAGGCGCATTGTCCTGGAATCGCTGCTGAGCGTGGTGCTGGCGACGCTGGCAGCGGGGACCGAGGCCCTGCGCGACGGGGGCGCGGTACAGGTAACCGCCGTCGCGCTGGCTGCCGGACTGCTGTCGCCGCTGCGCCGGGTGCTGCCCGGAACGGTCCTGCTGGTGGCCATCGCGGCTTCGTTTCCATTCGGCGGTGTCGCGCCGCTGATCCCCGTCGCCAGTTGGTCGGCCGGGCGCCGAATCGCCGGGGTGGGCAGGGCGACCGGCACCTTCGCCGTCGCGTACGTCCTCAGCTTCTGCTTGGACCTCTCGCGGGAGCTGCCCCGCGTCTCGCCGGCGTTCCTGGTCATCGGCGCCCTGGTGACGCTGGTCGCGACCATCGTGCCCGGCCTCGCCGGCCGCTACTGGTCGCAGCGCCGCACGCTGCTGGACACCCTGCGCGAGTACAACGCCCAACTGCTGCGCGAGCGCGCGATGATCGCCGGACAGGCCCGGATGCGGGAACGCCAGCGCATCGCGCAGGACATGCACGACAGCCTCGGCCATCAGCTCGCCCTCATATCGGTGCACACCGGAGCGCTGGAGGTGGACCGCGAGCTGACCGGACGGCAGCGGGAGGCCGTGGGGGTGCTGCGGGAGGCGTCGGTGGGCGCGATGCACGAGCTGCGCGAGGTGGTGGGGCTGCTGCGGGACGGCACCCACGCCCCCGGTGACGGAGCCATTCCCCCGTCCGCCGCGGGCGGCGCCCCCACCCCTGCCCTTGAGGCCATGGGGGAGGAGGATGCCAAGGCGCCGGCGCGCGGGGTGGCCGGCATCGAGCGCTTGGTGGAGGTGTCCCGGAGCGCGGGTACGGCCGTGGAGCTGCGGCGCTCGGGCGAGATGCGTTCGCTTGCCCCGACCGCCGATCACGCGGCGTACCGGATAGCTCAGGAGGGCCTGACCAACGCCCATAAGCACGCCCCGGGCGCCTCGATCACCATTGAACTGCGCTATGAGCCGGACTCGTTGGTCGTGGAGGTCGCGAACGGCCGTGCACCCGAGACCGCGGACGACGGCCGGAGCGTGGTGAGCGGCGGCCAGGGGCTGACCGGCCTCCGGGAGCGGGCCCGGCTCGTCGGCGGCATGGTGCATGTGGGCTCCACGGCGGACGGCGGCTTCCGGCTGGCGGGGGTGCTGCCGTATACCTCGCCGGAGCGCGGTGCCACCAGCTCCTCGCCCGGCGACGAGACTGCGACGTTCGTTGACCGCACAGGCGACTTTCGGCAGCAGATCGTGGCGGGTTCGCTCGGCGAAGCTGATCCGGTCATCGACTGGAACGCATCGCCGAAGGAGCTGGCCAAGGCCATGAGTACGCAGAAGAGAAGCAGCGGTATAGCCATCGGTTGCGGAGTGGCGGCACTGCTCGTCCTGCTGCTGGTGGCCGGCCTCCTCGTCGGTGGGGCCTTCCTCGTGAGCGAGTGGGACAAGGCCATGATCGAACCGAAGGAGTACGCGTCGGTGAAGGTGGGCCAGTCCGAGACGACGGTGCGCAAGCGGTTGCCCGAAGGCTCCTCCCTCCTGACCGAGGGCCTGGACAAGGGCGCACCGCCGGTGCCCGAGGGCGCGAAGTGCCTCAGCCTGAATTCCTCGGAGTTCGGCAGCAGCTGGGAAAAGGAGCCGGTCTTCCGGTTCTGCTTCAAGGACGGCAAGTTGATCGAGAAGAAGTCCTTCGAGGTCAAGACGTAAGGGCGGAACGCTCGCCGTGAGGTCGGGGCGGGTGGCGTGATCGGGGATGATGGTGAGCGGCCGCAGTGATGACCGTTCAAGAGGGCGCAGGAGACTCGTGATCAAGGTTCTCGTCACGGATGACGAGCCGCTCATTCGGGCGGGTATCAGGATGATTCTCACCTCGGCCGACGACATCGACGTCGTCGCGGAGGCGGCGAACGGTCGCGAGGCGATCGAACTGGCCCGCGCCCAGCGGGTGGACGTCGTGCTGCTCGACATCCAGATGCCGGTCATGGACGGGCTCACGGCCCTGACCGAACTCCGCCGGGCCGCCCCGGACGCGCGGGTGCTGATCCTCACCACCTTCGGGGAGCAGCAGAATGTGCTGCGCGCCCTGGCGGAGGGCAGTGCGGGCTTTCTGCTCAAGGACTCGGCGCCCGCGGAACTGATGCGTGCGGTACGGGCCGCCGCGGCCGGGGACGCATACCTGTCGCCGGGCGCCACCCGCCATGTCGTGGACTCGCTGGCGTCCGGCCAGAGCGTGCGCCGCGCCGAGCAGGCCCGCCGCCGGCTGGAGACCCTGTCGGACCGCGAGCTGGAGGTCCTGGCGCTTCTGGGCGAGGGCCTGTCCAACGCGGACGCCGGCCAGCGGATCCATATGAGCGAGGCCACGGTCAAAACGTATGTGAGTCGCATCCTCGCCAAGCTGGGCTGCGAAAACCGGGTACAGGCCGCCCTCCTGGCACGAGACGCCGGCCTGGGAACCTGAGCAAGCCTCCCCGCCCGCCCCGCGAACGAGTCCCGTCACGAGCGGGCCGCGCCCTTGCGGTCCCCGCGAGTCACCGCCTCAGCGAAGTCCAGGCCGCTGCCCCGGTCGGCGTAGCTCTGGCTGCCGCACGCACACCTCACGACCGGGGCGGTGACGGCACGCCCCCGCCAACGACACCGCCCCCTACGCAGCAACTGCCCTGGTCCGGGCTGCCCCCATAGGCAATCCGAGCGCCCAACGTGTCCAATACACCCAACGCGCCCTGGGCGCCCAGCACATCACTCCTCTCCCACCCGGCATCAGAAAGACAGCCATGTCCAGACTTCCGACGTTCCGCACCACCTCACTGCTCTCCGCCGCCCTCCTGCTCACCCTCGGCGCCACCGCCACCGCCTGCGGCCCGGACAAGGGCGGCGCCGACCGTATGGATTCCTCGCCCGCGGGGGCCGCCGCGCTCCCCGCCTCCCTCGCCTCCCAGAAGCTCAACTGGCAGCCCTGTACGGCGCCGTCCACCGCTCAGGGCGGTGGCGCCGCGCCCGGCAAGTTGCCGGACGGGACGGCGTGGGAGTGCGCGACGATGAAGGCGCCCCTCGACTACGCGAAGCCCGTCGGCGACACCATCGACCTCGCGATGATCCGTGCCAAGGCCGAGGGCGGCGGCAAGCGGACCGGCTCGCTGGTCTTCAACTTCGGCGGGCCGGGCGCCTCAGGCGTGGCCACCCTGCCGGGCTACCCCCCGGCCCGTACCCTGCGCGCGCAGTACGACCTGGTCAGCTTCGACCCGCGGGGCGTCGGCAACAGCGCGGGCGTGCGGTGCCTGAGCGACAAGGAGATCGACGCACAGCGCGCCGAGAACCACGATCTGGCGGGGACGGCCGAGCAGAACAAGCGGACCGCGGCGGCCTGCGCGAAGCACTCCGGCAAGGTGCTGCCGCACGTCGGCACCGAGAACGCCGCCCGCGACATGGATCTGATGCGCCAGGTACTGGGCGATGCCCGGCTCAACTACTTCGGCATGTCCTACGGGACCGAACTGGGCGGCGTCTACGCCCACTTGTTCCCGAAGCGCGTCGGCCGCACCGTCCTCGACGCCGTGGTCGACCCGACCCAGGACGCCGTACACGAGTCGCTGGGCCAGGCGAAGGGCTTCCAGCTGGCGCTGGACAACTACCTCGCGCACTGCGTCAAGACGCCCGGCAGCTGCCCGTACCGGAGCCCCGAGGACGGGCGCCGGCGGATCGTCAGTCTCCTCGCGAAGACCGCGAAGCAGCCGCTGCCGACGAAGAGCGGGCGCAAGCTCACCAAAGAGCAGGCGATCATAGGCATCGTCGCGACGCTCTACTCCAAGGAAGCCTGGCCGGCCCTGTCGGTCTCGCTCGCCGACGCGGAGCAGGGGAGTGGCGACAACCTCCTGATGCTGGCCGACGACTACATAGGCCGGGACGACAAGGGGCACTACAACACCATGCAGTCCGCCAACACCGCGGTGAACTGCGCCGACACCAAGCAGCGCCTCACCACCAAGGAAGTGCAGGCCAGGCTGCCGGAGTTCCGCAAGGCGTCCCCCGTCTTCGGTGAGCTGACCGCGACGGGCCCGCTGGGCTGCCACGGCTGGCCGGTCACCGGCACCGGCGACACCCCGGAGGTCTCGGCGCCCGGAGCCGCCCCCATCGTCGTCATAGGCAACGCGGGCGACCCGGCGACTCCCGTTGCGGGCGCCCGGAAGATGGCCGAGAAGCTCGGGAAGGGCGTGGGGGTGCTGCTCACCGTCAAGGGCGAGGGCCATGGCACGTACGGCGTCAACCCGTGTGCCACCAATGCCGTGAACGGACATCTGCTGGACGGCAAGGTCCCGGCGGACGGCACCGTCTGTTCTTGACCACCGCGTAGCGCGCCGATGCGCACGCTCCCGTTGCCGGGGCGTGCGCATCGGCTGAGGCGCTGCGGTCAGCAGGGTGAGCGCTCCCAGTCCCTGGACGGTGCCGCCCTCAGGAAACCGAGCGCAGCCGGGCGATGGATGTCAGGTACCTGTCATCCATAAGTGTAGAACTTGGTGTGATCCAGCAGATCCGCCGGGGTGACGTCGTTCCACGGCTTCATGGTGTCGTGGAGATCGACGACATCGGGTGTGTTGCCGGTCGGCAGATACCCCGACTTGGGGTGCATCCGCTGCCAGTCGGCCCAGAGCTTGTCGATGAAGCAGTGGTGCAGCCAGAAGACCGGGTCGTTCGGCGAGGCGCCGGTGGTCATCTGCCCGCCGACCCAGACGTGCACGCGGTTGTGCAGATTCGGACCGCGCCAGCCCTCGAGGTGGTTGCGGAAGCTGTCGGACGAGCTGTTCCAGGGTGCGGCGTCGTAGACCGTCATGGCGAGGACCCGGTCGACCTCGGCACGGGTCGGCAGTTCGCGGACCCCAGTGCCGAGCGAGCGGCGCAGGAACGTCCGCCCGTCCACCCGGATGTTCATCGGCCACTTGCCGCCGGTGAAGGCGAACGGCCCCGAGGTCACCCGGCCGTCGCCGCTCCGCCCGTCGCCGCCGAGGAAGTCGTCGGCCCACAGGGAGCTGCGGGGTGTGCGATCGACGGTCCAGTCCCAGTAGGGGAGCATGACCGAAGGTGTGATGCTCTGTAGGGCTTCTTCGAACTGGAGCAGGAACCTGCGGTGCCAGGGCAGGAACGAAGGTGACCGGTGGCCGGTCCGCTCTCCGTCGTCGGTGTCACCGATGATGAAGGCGTTGTGGGTGCTGATGAACTCGTCGTAGCGGCCGCTGCGCTTGAGCTCCAGCACCGCATCGACGAAGTTCCGCTTCTCGGTGGCGGTGAGGTCCGCCTGGTTCTTCCGGACTGCCATGTCGAGGACTCCTCGGTGGGGGGACGGGCAGGGTCGGGTCTCAGCCGGTGACGACGGGGACCAGGTCGGCGCCCTGGAGTTCGCGGACGGCGGCGCGCGCCAAGGCACGTGGCGTGGTGAAGGTCTCGTAGTGGTTCACCAGGCTTATCCAGGTTCCGTCGGCATTCCGCATCACATGGAGGTCGTCGTTGTCGATGCGGACGACGAACTCCATCCCCTCGTGGGGGCCGTCGGCCCGGCCGGCGTGGTGACCCCCGTGGCCCCGGTGCCCCCCGTTGCCTCCGTCTTCGGTCGGCCAGCCCTCGATGTGGCGGCCCTGGTACATCTCGTCGAACGGCTCCGCCATCCGGTGCCCGCCGGACGGACCGTGACCGGCCGAGTGCCCGTGACCGGCTGAGTCTCCGCGGCCTGCGGCAGGGCGGGTGGCCGTGGTGTCGGCGAAGGCGGCCGGTGCGGCGAGCACCGCACCGGTCACGGCCGCGGCGCTGCCGTACAGCACCTGGCGTCGGGTGGGACGCGACATGTTCCACTCCTCTGTTCGTCTCGGCTCCTCCTCCGGGGCGGGCCCGCTGAGGAGGGTTCTTCGAGCCGGCGGGCCGACGGTCGGTCCGCGCCGCCACATGCTGGCAGGGACGAACGGATCATCAAGTTGTCCCGTTGAGTGAGGCAAGGAACGAGACAACACCGGGACAAAGGTGCAGGATTCAACGGCGCCAATCGTCTTCATGCCCCGGCGCGGCTCGCCGCGGAACCGGATATTCCGCGATGTCGGCAGCCTTTCGCCGCAGATCCTTCTCTCCCGCGATCGAAACCATGAGCCCCCGCACGGCCGGAACTCGGCGCGAATGCACGGGGCTTCGGGGGTGGGGGGTTGCGGACCCGGCGCTGTCAGGGCGGGGGCGCGAATCAGTACGTGACGCCAACATCCTTGGCGCGCCGCGCGGTTGGCCGCTGTTTATCGGCTCAGTGGTGCTGCTCACAGCGTGCGTGGCGGGCGCTCGTGTGCGGGGCGATCCGGGACAATGAGAGTGATCCGGAATGCTGAAACAGGTGCTGACCTGGGGAAACGAAGACTCCCTGTGAGGCCGTTCCGGAATGCCGGAACGAACAGAGGATCAGGGTGGGGACGGAAACAGACGAGTTCGCGCGGCAATTACGCCGGCTGAAGGAGCGTTCCGGACGCAGTTATGGCGTTCTCGCCGGGCAGCTGCACATGAGCGTGTCCACGCTGCACCGGTACTGCAACGGCGACGCCGTGCCGATGGACTTCGCACCCGCCAACCGCCTCGCCAGGAGGTGCGGGGCAACACCGGACGAACTGGTGGAGCTGCACCGGCGTTGGATCCTCGCCGACGAGGCCCGCAGGCGGAGCCGCGCAGGGGCCACGGCGGCTACCGCCGCTGCCCCGGATGCCTCCTCGGCCGAACGGCCGGCCTCCTCGTCGGACGAGCAGGCCGACACGTCCGCGGATACGGCCACGGATACGTCTGCCGACACGCATACGGCCGCCGATACGTCCGCCGAAACGGCCGCGGATACGTCCGCAGCCTCCGCCCCTGCGGCCCAACCCACCGACCCGCACGCCCACGCCACCGGGGGAATGCCGGACTCACCACGCGCCTCCGACTCACCGCACGCCGCCGCGGACGCACCGCGCCCCCCGGACGCACCGGCCACCCCGCCCCCGGCGGCGCCCAAGCGTGCCCCCGCCCTGCGCCGCACCTACCTCCGTATCGCCCTCGCGGTCACCGCGGTGGCCGGTCTCGCCATACCGGCGGCCTTGGCCGTGGACGACCCCAAGGATGCCCAGCGGCGGAACGCGCACGGCGCCGACCGGTCTCCGGCCGCCAGTGGCGCTCCCACGCGGCCGCCGAAGAGCCCCGCACCGGGCCACAGCGCAGCGGACCGAAAGCCCACCCCGAGCGGAAAGGCGCGGCACACCACACCCGGCCCGGAACGGTCCGACGGCTCCGGCGCGAGCGCGGCCCCGGAAGCGGACCGGGGCGGAACGGCGCCGCGCGTGGGCATCAGCTCGTACAACTGGGATCAGCCCTGTGGCGTCAACTACCTCCTCCAGAAGTCCCCGGACCGGGTCCCGCCACCGCCCGCGCCCCAGTACACCCGCGGCTGGGCACGTGCCGAGGGCGGCATCGACGGTGGGCATCTGAAGCTCCAGCTCACCGCGACGGGCCGCACGGATGACGCGGTCGTGCTGACCTCCCTGCACGTACGGGTGATGGGCCGGCATACCGCGCTGCCCTGGGCCGCCTATTCGATGGGCGACGGCTGCGGGGGCGGTGTCACCCCGCGGTCCTTCGACATCGACCTGGACGAGGCACAGCCGCTGGCGAAGCCCGTGGCCGGGCAGGACGGCGACATCGTGGTGCCCGCGAAGAACTTCCCCTTCAAGGTCTCCACCCAGGACCCGCAGGTCCTGAACCTCGACCTGCACACCGAGGGCCATGACGTCAGCTGGTACCTGGAACTCGGCTGGAGCAGCGGCGACCGGCGCGGGACGATCCGCGTGGACGACGGGGGAAAGGCGTTCCGTACGAGCGCGATCGAGGGCCGCGAGCGCTACTCCTACCGGGCGGACACCAACCGCTGGGTTTCCGAATGACCCGAGGGCCCCGGGGAGCCCCTCACGGCGACTGACGCTTCGCACCGGTCCGGCCGCATCCGGGCACGGCCGTCTTGCCGGACCCGGGCCGGGACGCGGCCCCGGCCCCGGACCCGGACCCTGCCTCCAGCCGAGGGCGACTCGCGAGACCTGTGCCGACACGTTCGATGTCACCCGAGCGGGGCTGACGTACGGTGGCCGTGGGCTCGGCCGTGCCGTGGTCGTGGAGGCGGCCGTGGCTTGGCCGTGAGGTAACTGTGCCCCTGGCCCTGGCCGTGACCGAGGAGGTGGCTGGTGACGGAGCCGTGGTCCCCCCAGCGCGACGCCCTACGGGGCCGTGTCGCGCTGGTGGCCGGAGCGACGCGGGGAGCCGGCCGCGGAATCGCCGCCGCACTGGGGGAAGCCGGCGCCACCGTGATCTGTACGGGGCGCAGCAGTAGCACAGGCTCCGCCGCAATCCAGTCGGACTACGCCCGTACCGAAACCATCGAGCAGACGGCCGGGCTGGTGAGCGGCCTGGGCGGGGTGGGGATCCCGGTCCAGGTGGACCACCTGGATTCCGCGCAGGTGGCACGCCTGGCGGAGCGCGTCCGCGACGAACACGGTCACCTCGATGTGCTGGTGAACGACATCTGGGGCGCCGAGATCCTCAAGGGCCCGCCACCGGAGTGGAACACCCCCGTCTGGGAACACGACCTGGACAAGGGCCTGCGCATCCTGCGACTGGCGGTCGAGACCCACCTGGTCACCTCGCACCACCTCTTGCCCCTCTTGATCAACCGACCCGGCGGCCTGCTCGTCGAGGTCACCGACGGCACCACGGCCTTCAACGCGGACCACTACCGGATCTCGGTGTACTACGACTTGGCGAAGGTCGCCGTGAACCGCCTGGCCTTCTCCCAGGGCCACGAACTCGCACCCCACGGCGCGACCGCGGTGGCCCTCACCCCGGGATGGCTGCGCTCGGAAATGATGCTCGACAATTTCGGGGTCACCGAGGCCAACTGGCGGGACGCCCTCCACGGCACGGTCGAGGGATACCCCGCCGCCCCCGCCGGATTCACCCACTCCGAGTCACCCAGATACCTCGGCCGCGCCATCGCAGCCCTGGCCACAGACCCCGCCCGCTCCCGCTGGAACCAGCACTCACTGACCTCCGCCGAACTCGCCCGCGCATACGGCTTCACCGACATCGACGGCTCCCAACCGGACAGTTGGGCACACCAGGCGTGACCGGATGGCCGGCCGGTCGGCGTGATCACGGCTTTCCTTGAGTGAGCCGGACGACAGGGAGGGAACACACCGATGCAAAGAAGAGGTCTCCAAATGCCGATGGTGTCATCCGGAACTGAAGCGCACATCGATCCCGACGCTCCAGAGACCGCCTAACCCACCCCCAGCCTGCTGCTGCACAGGACGGCACAGAGACCGTCTGAGCGCGGCCAGCCGCGTTGAGATCGTCGTCCTTCAGCGGGTGCAGGAGCGAGGTCCGTGTAGGTCGGCTTCACGTCTGCATGTCATGACACCGCTCACCAGGCCAACAGCAGCGCGTTCAGCAGTACCAGGGCGGCCAGCAGGCCCAACACGGTCGCCAGCGCACGGAGTTTGAGAACGGTATAACGCTGCTGGTACTCCCCGCGGAGCTGGTGGGCGCGGGCGGCGATACGGGTGATGGCCATCTGGGAGATATCGAGCTGACGACGGGCCAAGAGGTCCACCAGCTCTTCCCGTTGGGCGGTTGTCGGCCAGTCGAGGGCGTCGACGGCGGCTTCGGCGTCGGCGCGGGCGCAGTCGGCTTCGGCCTGCCACAGCAGATATCCCTCCATTCTGGCAATACCCGCCTGGACGGCACGGCTGTCCGGCGTTCGGCTCTCGGTCATCGCTCCACCCACTCAGCCCGGCTGTTCCCCCGAAGGGCGGTCGGTGTGACCTGGCTCTTCGGGTTCGGCCGCATCGCGCCGCGCGCCCTTCCTGGCGAGCTCCAGGGCGGCGACGTCGGGGTGATGCAGGTCGAAGGCGGGCGACTCCGAGCGGATACGGGGCAGTGTGGTGAAGTTGTGCCGCGGTGGCGGGCACGAGGTGGTCCACTCAAGAGAACGTCCAAAGCCCCACGGGTCGTTGGCGGCTTCCTTCGGGGCGTACTTGGCCGTTTTCCAGACGTTGTAGAGGAACGGCAGCGCCGAGAGGCCCAGCAGGAACGCACCGATGCTGGAGACCGTGTTCAGTGTGGTGAAGCCATCGGATGCCAAATAGTCCGCGTAGCGGCGGGGCATGCCTTCGACTCCGAGCCAGTGCTGGACGAGGAAGGTGAGATGGAAGCCGATGAACAGGGTCCAGAAGTGGATTTTGCCGAGACGCTCATCGAGCATTCTGCCGAAGAACTTGGGCCACCAGAAGTAGAAGCCGGCGAACATCGCGAAGACCACGGTGCCGAACACGGTGTAGTGGAAGTGGGCGACGACGAAGTACGAGTCGGAGACATGGAAATCCATCGGGGGTGAGGCCAGCAGAACACCGGTCAGTCCGCCGAAGAGGAAGGTCACCAGGAACCCGATCGCCCAGAGCATGGGGGTTTCGAAGGACAGCGAACCGTGCCACATCGTGCCGACCCAGTTGAAGAACTTCACCCCCGTGGGGACCGCGATGAGGAAGGACATGAAGGAGAAGAACGGCAGAAGGACCGCGCCGGTCACGAACATGTGGTGTGCCCAGACCGTCACCGAGAGCCCCGCGATGGAGATCGTCGCCGCGATGAGCCCGATGTAGCCGAAGATGGGTTTACGGCTGAAGACGGGGAAGATTTCCGTGACGATGCCGAAGAAGGGCAGCGCGATGATGTACACCTCGGGGTGGCCGAAGAACCAGAAGAGGTGCTGCCACAACAATGCGCCCCCGTACGCGGGGTCGAAGACATGTGCACCGAATTTCCGGTCCGCCTCCAACACCAGCAGCGCGGCCGCCAGTACGGGAAAGGCGAGCAGTACGAGCACGGCCGTCAGCAGGATGTTCCAGGTGAAGATCGGCATCCGGAACATCGTCATGCCGGGCGCCCGCATGCAGATGATCGTCGTGATGAAGTTGACCGACCCCAGGATGGTCCCGAAACCGGAAAAGGCCAGGCCCATCACCCACAGGTCGCCACCGATGCCAGGGGTATGGGTGGGACCCGAGAGCGGGGTGTACGCGGTCCAGCCGAAGTCAGCGGCCCCGTCCGGTGTGATGAAGGAGGAGACGGCGATCAGGGAGCCGAAGAGATAGAGCCAGTAGGCGAACATGTTGAGTCGCGGGAATGCCACATCGGGTGCGCCGATCTGGAGCGGCATGATCCAGTTCGCGAATCCGGCGAACAGCGGTGTCGCGAACATCAGCAGCATGATCGTGCCGTGCATCGTGAACGCCTGATTGAACTGCTCGTTCGAGAGGATCTGCACCCCCGGGCGGGCCAGCTCTGCCCGAATGGCGAGCGCCAGAATTCCGCCGACCATGAAGAATCCGAACGAAGTGCTCAGATAAAGCGTGCCGATGGTTTTGTGGTCAGTGGTCGTCAGCCAATCCACCACCACCCGTCCGGCATGCCGTCGCCGTTTGACTGGTTGCAGCGATTCCGTCTGCTGAACGGCTGTCACGGTCCGAACTCCTCATCGCACGTGGTCGCCCCCTCGCCGGCTGACGGTACCGACACCACCGAAAACGCCAAAGAGGCTCGCCGCCGCACACCATCAGTCACATCAAGGCCGCGGGAAGAGAATTCCGTTTAGCTGCTCAGGATCCAAAAAGTACGAGGACGCGTCGCTCGTGGTCGATTGCGGACCGGCTCGCCTCCGCCCGCTCTCACTTCCCCGCGAACCGGTCCACCAGGACTTCGAGCCGTCGTGACGCTTCCTTGCGGGGGAGTCGGCCCGAGCGGGTGAGGGTCACCAGGCCGTGCAGGGCCGACCAGAAGACCTCGACGAACAGGGCCGGTTCGGTGTCGTCCGCGATGTCGCCGAGCGTGTCCAGCAGCATTCCGAATGACTCGCGCAGTGGGGCCGGTGTCGCCGCGTCGGCAAAGGGGAGGCCGGTGTCGAGGAGGAACATCGCGTCGTAGAGCGCGGGGTTGCGCTCGGCGAAGTCGACGTATGCCTTCGCGAGTGTGGCCACCGCGGTCCGCCCCTGCGGGCCCTTGGCCACCGCGTCTCGCATCGTCGCGGTCAACTCGGCGAATCCTTCCAGGGCTACGGCCTCGACGATCTCGCGCTTGCCGCGGAAGTGGCTGTAGAGCACGGGCTGGCTGTACTCGATGCGCTCGGACAGCCGACGCGTGGTCACGGCGTCCCAGCCGTCGGACTCCGCGAGTTCACGCGCCGTTGTGACGATCAGCTGGTGGCGGTCGGCCCGCTCGCGTGCCTTGCGTTCTTGCACTGACATGCCTGGATTCTAGCACTGCTAGACAATCGAGCATCGCTTCTCTAGCATCGCACCAGAATCTAGCGGCGCTAGGTATGTGCCGCGGAGCCTCGGGAGGGGACATGCAGCACGTAATCGCCATCGTCACGGTCGTGGTCGTTGGCCTCATGGTGGGCGTCGAGTTCGCGGTGGCGGCCTTCGTCAATCCGATCCTCGACCGGCTGCCGAACGACAGTGGCCTCGCGGCCCGCAGTGACGGAGCCCGCCTTCTCGGCAAGGTGATGCCGTTCTGGTACATCGGCTCGGTCGTGCTCGGCGCGGTCTGGGCGGTGGTGGCGTGGGGCGACGCGGGGGCGGGACTCGTCATCACGGCCACCGGGCTGCTCGTCCTCAGTGTGCTCATGTCGATCGCCCTGCTCGTCCCGATAAACTCCCGCGTCGCCCAGTGGGCCGAAGGCGGTGTCCCGGCGGACTGGAAGCAGCAGCTCGGCCGCTGGGACCGGTTCCACTACGTGCGCGTCGGCGTTATCGTCACGGCATTCGTCCTGCTGGTCGTCGGCGAGGGGTGATGCCATGGCCCGGTGTCTCTGGAACTGACGCTCAGTCAGGGTTGGGGCCACGTCGGCTCGCTGACCCACGTGGGTGCGGCCGGGGGCGGGGTCGTCGACGTGGCTGCTCCGGGCCGCGCTGAGTTCTCCGAGCCGGGGTGGTCCGGCCCCGGGGGGCGAGTTCGGCCCCTGGAGGTGAGCCATCCGCTGGCAAAACTCCCCATCGAGGCTGTTTGCGCTGCTTGCCCCACGTCTTCCGGTGAAGAACCTGTTAGGTGTAGTGAGGCGGAACTTTCATGGATCGTTTCACTGTCGGCCTTGTGACGCCGACAGCGTTCCAGCGCATGAAACCAATTCGCGCAGCAGCCAGAGCCGCTCTGGTGCTGTTGTTCTTCGCCCTGGGCTTTGGTGCGCAGCCCGCGTCGGCGCATGTGTCACCGCACCACGCCGAACTCGTCGTCTCCACCAAGAAGAACGTCACCAGCGGCAGGCTGATCGTCCACCGGGACGTGGTCTCGCCCGACAAGGCGGGCGCCTGGGCGTCACGTCTGCTGAGCGCCTCCTGTCCGGCCGGCGGCTCAGGTGTCGCCGGCGACAGCGGGGGAGTCCCCGGGGGTGTGGTGGTCGAGCTGGCGTGGAGCTGCCAGGTCGGCAAACTCGACCTGACCTCGATGCTGAAGGAGGGCGGACTGACCCAGGCCGTCGTCGAGTTCGACGGCACTACGGTCAATGCGACCGCGGCGGCCCCGGTCGTCGACGCACGGGGCGCCCATGAGGGCCCCGCGAGCAGTGCCTTCCCGTGGCGCACCGTGGCGCTCGGCGCAGCCCTTGCCATCGTGGCGCTCCAGGCCGTCCGCTGGGCGCTCCGGCGCCGTTCCCAGCACGGGCAGCATCGACAGGGCCAGCCCGCACACCCGCAGCCGTGGCAGTCGGTGCGCCGCGCCCCTCGGCGCCGTAAGCAGCTGATCGCCGCCGGTGCCGCTGTGGTGGCGGGTCTGGTGCCGTCCGCTACCGCTGGTACGTCGTTCGCCGCGGACGAGACGGTCGCGGCGGCGACGGACGCCGACCCGGTGTCCGTCCAGGGCACGGTCTTCAAGGACGCCAACCGCAATGGCGTACGGGACGGGGGCGAGGCGCCGATGCCCGGCGTCGATGTCACCGACGGTGCGGTCTGGACGACGACCGGCGCCGACGGGTCGTACACCCTGCGGATGGACCCGAGCCGCCGGGAGACCGATCTCGTCAGCGTGGTGTCCCCCAACGGCTATACCCCCGCCTTGCGCAAGGATTTCATCCCGCAGTTCTTCCACAAGGTGCCGGACGGCGACGGTCCGCACAACGGCATCGACTTCGCCCTGGTGCCGGACAAGAACGCCGCCAACCCCACCGAGAAGTGGGTGATGGACTCCGACATCGAGGTGTCCAACACCTCGGACGAGGCGGCGCGCAGAACGCTGCCGCAGTGGACCGGCCAGGTCGAGGCGATGTCCGAGGTCGACGGCGCGACGATGGCCATTGCGACCGGCGATCTGACCGTCACCGACTACGCCCAGGAGCCGCGCCGCCAGACCGGCTACGACATCCTGCGCAAGGGCCTGACCGACGGGAAACTCGGGATGCCCTTCTACCCGACGGTCGGCAACCACGACGTCGGCGGCACCGCCACATCCCAGGGATACGGCGGCAGCATGGAGTACTACCGCCGGAATCTGGGTCCCGAGTGGTACAGCTTCGACCGCAACGGCCGGCACATCGTCGTCCTTGAGGACAACTACGACGCGAGTGGCCTCAAGCCGCAGCTGGAGTGGCTCCGGGAGGACCTGCGGCGCCACGCGGCCGGCAAGCAGGTGCTCCTCTTCGCGCACCGGTCACTGTTCACGCAGTGGGGACCGGGCGCCGGTATGCAGCCGACCATCGATGAACTCGCGAAGTACGACGTGCGGATGTTCGCCGCCGGCCACAACCAGCAGGCCGAGTACCGCCGTGGCGCCTTCGACCGCTCGGTCGAGATCAACAACCAGGGCACATACGGCATCGACGGCTCCCACCCGGACTACAAGATCCTGAGCTTCAAGGACATCACCGACAACCCGCGTACCCGCCGCAATGAAGACACCGGCTATGTGAGAGGTACGCACCGGCAGTTCGACATCGATGACGATGCGGCACTGGTCAGCCCCGCGCCGGGCAGTGTCCACAGAACCGGCGCCGCCCTCCCCGTCGAGCTGTACGCCGAGGACGACGGCCGCACACCGGCCACCGCAACCCTCACCATCCGCGACAGTCACGGCCGTACGGTGCGACGTGAGAGCGGCCTGAAGTTCGGCGCCGGCAACAACCGGACGGGGAAGGAGAACTGCTACACGCCGCCCGGCGGCACACCGGAGCCCTGTCCCGACGCCCGGATCTCCTGGACCCGGGTCAGCGACCGGATCGAGGGACTGCGGCCGGGAACGTACACGGCGCAGATGACCGCCGTCGACACCAGGGGCAAGGCATGGCCCACCCTCAAGAACCCCTTCAAGGTGGTGCCCGACAAGGAGCTGGCGAAGCCGAAGGGCGGTCAGGACTGGGCCCGTCAGGGCCGCGACGAAGCGGGACGCGGCGCGAGTGCGGACAACCCGGGCAGCGCTCTCGATCTGCGCTGGGCTGCGAGCACCGGTGAGCAGTTCAATCTCAATGGTTCCGTGATCGCCGACGGCCGGGTCATCGTCTCCTCCCGGGCGTTCGACTCCCCGTACAGCATGATGCTCGCCTACGACCTCGCCTCCGGCCGCGAGATCTGGCGTACCTACCTGGACGGCGACGCCGAATCGGCACCCACCCTCCACAACGGCAAGGTCTATCTGACCACCGCCGTCGGCCGGATCTACGCTCTCGACGCCGGGGACGGCCAGGTCGCCTGGCAGACGATCGAGAAGGAGGAGCGGCACGGCAACACCGTGCGCCGCTACGGCCGGGCCGGCGGTCCGGTCAGTGTCTTCGACGTCAAGGGCGCGGACCGTACCGTCGCCGTCTACCAGAACTGGAACAAGATCCAGTGCCGCGACGCCAAGAGCGGTGACCTGCTGGGCGGCTTCAACGCAGCGACCAACTGGGGCCAGTTCCACAGCACGGCCGTCCGTCAGCCCGGCTCCAACACCGCTTACCTGCACACGGACTCCAGCAACACGCTGGTCGCCATGGACCTGGCAAGCTGCGGGCAGCTATGGGTCCAGGACACCCAGGGCGGCATCGACAGCCACTCCTCGCCCGCGCTCACCGATCCGGCCCAGGGGGACCCGAAGCTGGTCACCATGACCCAGAGCGGCGCCCGCGGTCACGACCTCAAGACCGGTGCGGTCAAGTGGCAGTCCCCGGTGGGCGGCAGCAGCACCTGCGAACCCGGGCAGGCTCCGCTGACCAGCCCCGCCACCTGGGGCGACATCGCGTATATCGCCGGTCGTGACGGTGTCATCCGCGCCTACGACACCGGCGCGGCCGAGCCGGGCAAGCCGCTGTGGGAGACCCCCGCCGGACATCTGCCCGGGGAGAGCCCCCTGGACGACAAGTGGCGGGTGGCCATGGGGTGCACCAGCGCGGGGAAGGGCTCCCCGACGATGCACGCCGTGGTGACCAAGGACCTTCTGTACGCGGGCACATGGGACGGGCGCCTGCTCGTCCTGGACCGCGCCACCGGCAAACGGCTGACCGAGTACAACCTCGGCGGCGGAGTGGCCTCGGCACTGTCCATCAGCGGCGACTGGGTCATCGCCCTCACCGACGACGGGACGGTCCACGCGCTGGCGGCCAGGTGCTGACCGGCGCTCGGCAGGTGCCTGACGGGCGCTCGGTAGGTGCCTGACGGGCGCTCGGCCGGTGTGTGACCGGCGGACGGCCGGTGCGTGACCGGCGGCGTCTGACTGGCGTCTGACCGGCGGCGGGCGCCGCATCCGCCGGCCGACCGGTACCTCTCTCCCGCCCTGCGGGTGCCTCCCGGGACAAGGGAGGCACCCGCAGGGCACTCGTGATCGGAACACCACTGTGCACACCCTCAGCCACGCCTGTCCCAAGGCGGCCCGCCTCCTCCTCGTCGGCATACTCACGACGCTGGCGCTGCTCGGTCTAGCGGGCACGGCGGACGCACACCCCTTTGGCGCGCCTCCCGCTGCCCGGGTAAAGGCCCACGGCACGACGGCCGAGGTCATCTGGTCGGCCGCGAAGGACGATCTGGCCGTACTCCGCAAGGAAGCCCACGCTGCCGACGAGTCCGAAGCGCGATACCTCGGTACGCACATCCGGCTGAGCCAGGCCGGCCGGCCCTGTCCGCTGCGCCACGCAGATACGGCGCACCTCGTCAAAGACGGCGCCCGCCTCCGCTACCTCTGCCCCCGACCGGTGACCACGCTCGCCGTGACCATCACCGCACTCAACGACGTCGACCCGAAATACCGCACCATCTCGGTCACACCGTCGGGCAGCGGCGGTCTGCACACGGCCGAAGAGCCGACCCATACGCTGACGCTGGCCCCGTCCGGCAGTGGCAGCAGCGGCAGCAGCGGCACCTCGGGTGCGGCGGCCGGGCCGCAGGGGCCGTTCAGCGTCTGGACGACAGACCTCTCCGGACTGCTCGCACACCGCGTCGTACTGCCCCTGGCACTCCTCGTCGCGGCGGCCGTGGGAGCCTTCCACGCCTGCGCCCCCGGACACGGGAAAACCCTCGCAGCCGGCTTCCTCGTAGGCGGCCGGGGGAGGGCCCGGGACGCGGTCTGGCTGGGCGTCATCGTCGCCGTGATGCACACCGCATCCGTCGCCGCACTCGCCGTCGCATGGTGGCTCGCCGCCGACAACGCCCCGGACATCGCAGAACTGACCGGCTGGCTACAACTGATAGCCGCCCTGGTCGTGCTCGCGGTCGGTCTCGCGCTGCTACGACGCCATCTGAGCCATCGAAGTCATACGCAGGGCCACGGCCACGGCCACGACACTCATGCGCACGGACATGGGCATCACCATGGGCGCGGCCACAGCCACTCCCATTCCCACCCCTCCCTCCCCGGCACCTCCCTCCTCACCTGGCGCGGCATCGCACTCCTCGGCACGTCCGGCGGACTGCTCCCCTCTCCCTCAGCGTTCCTCGTCCTCCTCAGCGGGCTGCTCACGGGCCGGGTGGGCGCCGCGGCGCTGATGGTGGCGGCGTTCGGACTCGGAATGGCCGTGACCCTGACCGGCGTCGGCCTCGTCGTGCTCCGGGGACGCGACGCGCTACTGACCCGCGCCACCAACTCACCAAAACTGCGCGCGTGGACCCTACGAGCCCCCGTCATCGGCGCCTCGGCCGTTGTACTCGGCGGCGGCCTGGCCTCCGCACTCGCCCTCACCCGCGTCCTGGCTCCGTAGGGCGCGTATCGCCTTCGTCTCGTCCGGGGCGCATCCGGAGTGATTGCGACGGGGCGGGCATGAGTGTCCCCGGCTGCCGGGAACCCGTCTTGGCGTCAGCTCGGTTCTCGCCACGTCTCCGCTGACGGCCGGCGAGCACGCATGTTCAGCACCGCAGAGATACGCATGCTCTGCACCGGAGAGAAGGGAACGACACCTCATGCAGATTGCTTTCCTGGTAGCGCCCGAAGGTGTGGAGCAGGCCGAACTGACCGAGCCGTGGCAGGCGGTTCTCGACTCCGGGGACATTCCCCATCTGGTCTCCACCCGCTCGGGCCGGATCCAGGCATTCCACCATCTGGACAAGGCCGACACCTTCCCGGTGGACCACACCGTGGACACGGTCGACGTGGCGGATTACGGCGGTCTGGTCCTCCCCGGCGGCGTCGCCAACCCCGATGCGCTGCGGATGCACGAGGGGGCGGTCGCCTTCGTCAAGCGCTTCTTCGACCGGGGTAGGCCGGTGGCGGCCATCTGCCACGCCCCGTGGACGCTGGTCGAGGCTGACGTCGTACGCGGGCGCGCCCTCACCTCGTGGCCGAGTCTTCGGACCGATATCCGCAACGCCGGGGGCACGTGGGTGGATGAGCAGGTCCAGGTCTGTACGGCAGGCAACAACACGCTGATCACCAGCCGGAAGCCGGCCGACCTGAAGGCTTTCTGCGCCTCGTTCGTCTCCGAGTTCGCGCGGGCAGGAAGGACGGCCTGAGATGTGCGGCCCGGTGGGCGGGGCGCCAGGTGGTAATCCGCGCCGCGCTGCCTTCCGTCTCTTCCGTGATCCTTCAGCTCGCGAGCTGGAGGGACGCCGGGAGGGGCCGGCCGTGGGCCGCCTCCGCCAGGTCCGCGTCGAGCTGCCCAGCCGCGAAGGCCAGAGCCGCTTCGACGGTCCGGGTGCCGGTGGAGACGCAGAGCGTGTAGGAGAGGTCCGCCAATTGCCACCGGGTCTCGAAGGAACTCCGCTTCGATTCTCGGGCACGGATTTCCTGATACTGCTTCACAAGGTCCCGCAGTATCACCGGATGGGGCTTCAGCACGGTACGTCCTCTCATGGGAATTCGACACGGAGGTGCCGCTCACCGCCGATAATTGATTCAACACCACGTCTCATTCAGCATTTCAGGCAGGGTGTTTTCTGCCGTCACCAGCGGTACCAGCGGCCTCGCTTGCCGCTGGGGCCTGCCGAACGCAGCACGAATCCCAGCAGCCATGCGGCGAGCACGATCACCGCCACGACCCACAGTGCCCTGAGTGCGAATCCGGCACCGAAAAGGATCAGGGCGAGAAGAAGAACGAGAAGCAGGGGAACCATAGTTATCGACCTCCGACCACCGTGTGCCCTCACGCCCTTCCGTCACGCCCTTGCATTCATGTTTTTCTGCCACCTGCGACGCACGCACTCCGCCACCACGTCGATCCCTAAAGGGGCGGGCCAGGCTTCAATCGGCCCCTGAAGGGGCGGGGCCAGGTTCCATCGGCGTGCATACCTCACTGGGGTGCGGGTACCGGACCTCGCGACCGGGGAAGACACAGGGAGGGAGCGCACCTATGCGTTCCGGCCTTGCGGCATCCGCAGTCCACGCTCAGGATTCCGCTGCCGCACTACGCGTCGACCTCGCCCGGGCCAACGAGAAGCTCTCCGGCCGGCTCGGACGGGACCCGAAGATCAGTGAACTCGCGGCCGAATTGGGCATCAGCGAGGACGAGGTCGTCGAAGGACAGGTGGCCGCCAACGGCTACAACGCTTCCTCCTACGCGGTCACCGCCGGAAATCCTCCACGTGCAAGGACGGGACGCCCCAACACCTCTGCCTGGCCGGCCTGTTCGGGTGTTACCCGCGCGTAGGGCCGGCAGCGGCGTACGTGAGAATGGGGACAACCGATGGGGGCCAACGGGCGTCCGGCCTGGTCTCTCTGTCTTGCATGCATCAAGGAGTATTTGTGAACCGCACCTACACCGCCCGCATCCGACGTGTCGCGCTCACCGCCGCTGCCGGTGCCGTGCTCGCGGCGACTGTCACCGCGTGCGGTGCGGCCGACGGCAGCGAGTCGGCCTCGGGCGGCGACTCCGCGGCGTCCGCCGAGGCCAGCGCCGAGGCGTCGGGCGGTGCGTCCCGGGAGAGCTCCGACAGCGGCAAGGCGGCCGGTTCGTCTTCTGACGGGGGCGCTTCGGGCAAGGACGGTGCGTCCTCGTCGGGCGGAGAGTCGGCTCCGGGCGGCGGCAAGAAGGGCTACGGGCAGGCCTGCGGGGCCAACGACTTGAAGTTCTCGGCGCGTTCCGAGACTCAGGCCGGTGGTTACATCCTGCTGTCCGCCCGCGCCAAGCCCGGCATCACCTGCACGATTCCCAGCGGGCTGCCCTCGGTCTCCTTCGGTTCCAAGGGCATCGAGGCGAGCAGCGCCGAGCAGTCGGTCGGCCCGGCGGTCAAGCTCAGCGGCTCCACGACCGCCTACGCGGGGATCAACCCCAAGACCACCAACACCGACGGCGGCGTCGAGTTCACATCCCTCATCGCGGCCATCGGCAATTCCGACCCGGACCCGGCGAGCGTCTCCACCGGCTCCGTCACGGTCGACAAGCCCATCGTCACCAACTGGCACACCAACCCCGCCGACGCGGTCCCCGGCGACGGCACGGACAACTGAAGTCCTTTTCGACGGACTGTTCACGTTCCCCGCGAACACTGTGCGGCCCCGACCCGGATGACCGGGTCGGGTGACCGGGGCGGGGCCCGGCCGTCGGTCTGTCACACGACCCATCGGGCCGGCCCTGTTCGTGCAGGAGGTCAGGCCGCCCGATACTGAGCGTCGGTCACCGGAAGGTGTTCCTCCGCCCAGACGATCTTGCCGTCGGCCGTGTAGCGGGTACCCCAATGGCGGGCCAGCTGGGCCACGAGGAAGAGGCCGCGGCCGCCCTCGTCGGTGGTCCGTGCGTGGCGCATGCGTGGTGAGCTGCTGCTGGCGTCGGAGACTTCGCAGATGAGCGTGTCCTGCCGGATCAGGCGCAGCCGGATGTGTCCGTTGCCGTAGCGGATGGCGTTGGTGACGAGCTCGCTGACGATCAGCTCGAAGGTGAAGATCAGGCTGTCCAGTCCCCAGGCGGTGAGGCGGTCGGCGGTCAGGGAGCGGGCGTCCGTGACCACCGACGGGTCGGAGGCCAGCTCCCAGGTGGCCACTTGGCCCTCGTTGAGGGCGTGGGTGCGGGCAAGGAGCAGTGCGACGTCGTCGTCGGGATGGCCGGAGAGCGCGGCGTCGAGGACGGTTCCGCAGAGTTCGTCGAGCTGCGCCTCGGGGGAGGCCAGGGCGGTACGGAGCCGGGCCAGGCCCAGGTCCATGTCCTGGTCGCGGGTTTCCACCAGGCCGTCGGTGTACAGGGCGAGGACGCTGCCGTCGGCGATCTCGAATTCGGCGGATTCGAAGGGCAGGGCACCCAGGCCGAGCGGCGGCCCGGCGGGCAGGTCGGGAAAGGTCACCGAGCCGTCCGGGGTGATGACCGCGGCAGGCGGGTGGCCGGCGCGGCACATGGTGCACTTATGCGTGGCCGGGTCATAGACGGCGTACAGACAGGTAGCGCCGAGCGCGGCGGGGGTCAGTGACGGGTCGGCGGTCTGCTCCTCGTCGATCAGGCGCAGTACCTGGTCGTCCAGGTGGGCCAGCAACTCGTCCGGGGGGAGGCCGATGTCCGCCAGGGTGCGAACGGTGGTGCGAAGCCGTCCCATGGTTGCTACGGCGTCGATCCCGTGGCCCACGACGTCTCCGACGACCATGGCCACCCGGGCCCCGGACAGGGGAATCACGTCGAACCAGTCGCCGCCCGCACCATCGGAGGCATGGGCGGGCAAGTAGCGCCAGGCGACGTCGAGAGTGCTGCCGCCGGTGAGGCTGCGCGGGAGCAGGCTGCGCTGTAGAGCCCGCGCGGTGCTGTGCTGCTGGTTGACGCACCCGGCATGGCTGCCAGGGTCTGCGCGGTGTGCATGACGTCCAAGGTGCTGCCGGTCTGTGCTCCGACCTCGTTCAGCAGAGCGAGCCGCTCCCGGGCCCGCCAGCGATCGGTGACGTCGAGGACCATGAGGGACACGCCCAGCACCCGGTCCGCGGCATCGTGGAGCCGGAAGATGGACAGCGAAAAGGCGTGCGGCCGATGTGGGTGTGCTTTCGTGCCGCCTCGCAGGAGGTGATCGACCAGGGGCTGCCCGCTCTCGAGCACCTCTCGCGTACGTGACTCGATCCCGTCGACATCCAGCCTGAGATCCAGCAGGGGCAGCGCGTCCCGCAGGCGCTTGCCCAAGCGCTGATCACGGGGAAGGCCGCCAAGGCGCTCCAAAGCCTCGTTGACCCAGACAAAGCGCAGCTCTCGGTCCAGCACGGCCATACCTGCCGGCGACAGCGCGAGGATGCGCTCCAGCAGCGGCGCATTCGCATGCCACCACTCGCCGCTCGGCCCCGGGCTGCGGCCGGCTGCACCTGCGCTGTCGGAGGTATCCATGGGCACTACATCGTCGTCTGTGAGAGGCAGTGCCTGACGTGTCCGGCCCGTGGGCTTTCAGATCGTGCCAGTCACTGATTCACGCACTGATTCACGCACTGATTCACGCACTGATTCAAGGATCGCACCGGGCGCCTTGGCGCGGTGGCTCGGCCACTTCTTGCCGACCGTCACGCTCGGTTACAGTGCCTACTGTGCGATGTCGCCCGGGTTGCACCTGCGGGGGATTGGCCATTGATTGCAAGGCGGAATAGCCGTGGAGCCTGGGAAATGCCGATGGAGGTCTCCGCTGCTCGTGAGGCAACGCCCGACTCGCCCTACCTGTCCCGCCCGCGGACCAGAGCCCCGCACGCCACGTCGCCCCCGGTCAGGGCCGTGCTCAGGGCGCTGCGTCGATGGATGCCCAACTTGCGGTAGCTGTGCGTCAGATGGGTCTCCACGGTGCGGCGGGCCAGATGCAGCAGATCCGCGATCTCCGCATTGGTGCGTCCCCCCGCGGCCAGTTCGGCGATGCGGCGCTCGCTGTCGGTGAGCGAGGCGGCACCGGTCCGCGTCGCCGGACGTCGCGCGCCGCCCGCCCGCAGCGCCTTCTCCGCCAGGTCCCGCAGCCGTATCGCCCCCAGGCGTTCGGCGAGCCCGGCCGCCTCCCGCAGAACGTCGCGGGCGCGGGACGACTCGCCCGACGCGGTCAGCAGACGGCCCAGGGCCAGCAGCGCCGTCACGAGCTCCGGTCCTGCCGGGCCGCCACGCAGCAGCCCTACCGCCTCCTGAGTCAGTTCCAGACCCCGGTGCCCGCCGGTCGCGGTGCCGAGGACCCGCAGTGCCCGGCCCACCGTGCGGGGCGTGTTCCACACCCGGGCCAGGCGCAGCTCCTCCTCGGCCAGGGCGAGCGCCTCCCGTGTCACGCCCAGGGCCAGATGGCACTCGGCGGCGGCCGTGCGCCACGGGGTGACGACCGGGCTGAACATCTCCCGGGCCGACTGGCGGCGCCCGCACTCCAGGAAGTCGTGCAGGGCTCCCGGCAGGTCACCCTTCGCGGCACGCAGCTCCCCGCGCGCGTACAGGAAGCGGTTCAGCTCCCAGGAATCCGGCGCCGTCCGCAAGTCGAAGGAGTCGGCCAGGCGTTCGGCCTCGGCGGCGCGGCCCGTCTCCACGAGTGCCGTCAGCGCGTGGGCATGGGCGTTGGTCGGGGCCGTGGCGGCGGGCGGCGGGTCGGCCAGGAGGCGCGTGTAGTCGGCCCGTGCCGCGATGATGTCCAAACGGGTGTGGAGCAGCGCCTCGTGCATGGGGTGCAGGACGTCGGGGCGCTGCCCGGTCAGACCGCGCTCCACCAGCCGTTCGGCCTCGTCGAGTTCGTCGGCCCACTGAGCGACCGTGGCGGCCGTCCCCAGCAGATACGGCTCGGACAGCGGGTCGGCCGGTTCCGCCAGCAGAGCGCGCAGGCGCAGCATCGCCTCCCTCGCCGAGCTCAGACCCGCCATGACCGCGTATTTCACCAGGAACGCGTGACCTGCCGAGCTGATCGACTCCGGCGAGCGCTCGGCCATCTCGGCCAGCCGCTTGTACGCCTCCTGCCGCACCATCTGGTCCTTGTCGGACAGTTGCAAAAACGCCTGCCGCAGGATGCTCACCAGGTCGGGACGGTCGGCGAGCGCGTCGAACAGCGAACGCAGCACCTCGACCCCCGCGTGGGTCCTGCCACGGCCGGTCAGCGCCGTCCCCAGGGCCACCGCGGCGCGCACCCGTTCCTGCGGCGACCCCGGCAGCCGCAGCGCCTCGGTGAGCCTCAGGATCGCGGCCGAGGAACCGGGCACCGCGTACTCCAGCGAGCCCAGTTCGGTCAGCAGGCGTTGTCTGCCCTCATCGGAGAGGGGTTCGTCCAGAGCGCGGCGCAGGAAAGCCACCGCGTCCTCGATGCGCCCCTCACGCAACGCCAGTGCAGCGGCGTCCTGAAGCACCGGCAGTGCCCAGGGCGCGTCCACCACGTCGGTGAGCAGCAGTTGACGGGCGACCAGCTCGTTGGCGACACCGTGGTGCAGCATCGCCTCGGCGGTCGTCCGGTGCGTGGCGTGCCGCCGGGCCGCGGGCACGCCGGTGAGCACCGCGTCCCGCAGCAGCGGATGGGCGTAGCGGGCGCGGCCCGTGCCGTCGGGGCGCAGCAGTCCGAGGCCGGTCATGGCAGTGATCCAGCCCGCGACCCGGGCCGGGTCGGCGCCGGAGAGTTCGGCGAGGAGTGCGGGGAGGTGAAGGTCGGGGAACCCCGCGCTGGGGGCGGGTCCGTGGTCCCAGCCCTCGTCCAGGATCGCCAGCGCCCGCGCCACCTCCGCGGTAGCCGGCCCGGCGCAGTCCAGCCACCACCGCACGGTCGCCGCGAACGCTCCCGGGTACAGCGCCGCCGAGGTGTCCGGCACGGCCGGGTGACTGCCGTCGGAGAGGTCGTCCAGCAGGGCGCGCAGCAGCAGGGGGTTGCCCGCGCCGGCCCGTACGCAGTCCCCGATCCAGGAGTCGTCGGCGTCCGGGAAGGCCGAACGGATCGCCGTCACCGCCGAGTTGTCGGTCAGCCGGGTCAGGGTGTGGGTGGTGACCAGGGCGGGGGAGAGGCTGTGGGCGAGGCCCGGTGCGGGCGGGTCGATGTCGTACTGGCTGCGCTCGGTGACCGCCAGGACGATCGGCAGCCGGTCGATGAGCCGGGCGGACTCCACCAGCCAGCGGCGGGACGCCGGGTCGGCCAGGTGCACATCGTCCACGGTGATCAGCAGCGGCGACTGTTCGGCGTGCGAGCGCAGCACCCGTCGCAGTCCGGCGCCGGTCGCCCGTTCATCGCTGTCCCATGCCCCGTCGGCCAGCTCGGGTACGAGGCAGAAGAGTTGAAGGACTGCGGCGAACGGGATCGCGGACTCGCTGGCGGAACAGCGAGCGCGCAGCACCTGCATTCCGTGGGCGGCGGCGTCCTCGGCGGCGGCCTCCAGGACCGTGGTGCGGCCCGTGCCGGTGGCACCGCGCAGCAGGACCAGACGACCGGTGCCCGCACGAGCGCGCTCGGTCGCGGTGGCCAGCAGTCGTGTCGCTTCCCGTAGTGCACATGCCGGTCGGGACATCTCTGCCTCCTTGTGTGGACGTGAGCGTCCTCCCTCACGAGGACGGAGTGCGCCGGACATCGGTGACCTGACCCACACCGTGAGAAGAACCACCACGGTTGCGTACCTGTGCGACGGAACCGGGATGCCGCTTCCGCCATCACGCACCCACTGTCGTGGTTCCGGCCGGCCGATCTCGTGGTCCGTGTCGTGGTGCTCCACGATTGCGCCGGCCACGAGCGTCACATGAAGGTGAACAGCCTTCGCCCGCGTCTGACTGCACAGAAGTGGCGGGGTCGCAGACAGGAGAATGGGTGCTCAACTCAATCCGGATGACACACGCGGGTACGGCAGACGGCATCGCCGGGCCGTCGGCTCGGGTTCCCGTGGCGGTGCTGCACACCCGCGTGGTGAAACAGCGTCAGCCAAGGCGCTGGTTAGGGCTGTCGTACCTTGTGACGGCGTGGACGAAGCGTCCCGAGGGCGAACACCGACTCATCTGTGTGGTGTTGGCCTGTCTGATGCTCGAAGAGGTGCCTCTCGGCACCGAACTACTGGGCCCTCGCGGCGCCCTGGGCCCCCCGCTCCTGCCCGAGCCCGGCGCCTGCCCCCAAGTGCCGTACTCACCCCGCCGCTTAGAGCTGTGCGAACCGAAGGCTAAACCTGGCGCCAAGCCATTGGCGGAGATCGTCATGTTTGTGTCCTTGCTGCCAAATGCCCCGGCGGGCCATGATGATCAGGTGACACAACGGCGCGTTGTCTTCCTTGTCTATCCGCGGTTTCAGGTGCTGGACCTGGCCGGACCGCACGAGGTGTTCGCGCAGACGGAACGGTGGGTGCCCGAGGGGGAGGGCTATGCCGTGGAGATCGTCGCGGGCCGGGCCGGAGCGGTGCGGGCGTGTCACGGGATCGACATTGCGGCCGGCAGTGGCGTTCAGCAGTGTGAGGGGCCACTGGACACGCTGGTGGTCGTCGGTGGACCGGGCGACCGGGAGGCGGTGGACGATGAAGAGCTTGTCGGCTGGGTCAGGGCGGCGGCCGGCCGGGCCCGGCGGGTCGCTTCCGTGTGTACGGGCGCGTTCCTGCTCGCGCGGGCCGGGCTGCTCGACGGACGGCGCGCGGTGACGCACTGGGCGGCCTGCGAGCGGCTGGCCCACCAGCACCCCGACGTCACGGTCACCCCGGACCAGATCTTCGTACACGACGGGGAGGTGTGGACCTCCGCCGGCATCACGGCGGGGATGGACCTGGCGCTCGCCATGGTCGAGGAGGACCACGGGCCCGAGGTCTCCCGGGCCGTCGCGCGGATGCTGGTGATGTTCGTCCAGCGCCCGGGCGGCCAAGCACAGTTCAGCACCCAGCTCGCCGCGCAGCGGCCCACGCGTAAGCCGCTGCGGGACGTGCAGGCATGGGTCACCGACCACCTCGCCGACGACCTGACCGTCCGGGTGCTCGCCGAACGGGCCGGTATGAGTGAGCGCAACTTCACCCGGGTCTTCCGCGCCGAGACCGGACTCACCCCGGCCGCCTACGTGGAGACCGTCCGCATCGAGGCTGCCCGGGGTCTGCTGGAGACGACGGACACCACCATCGACGCGATCGCCCGGGCCTGCGGCTTCGGCTTCGCCGAGACCCTGCACCGCCGCTTCAAACGCACCCTGGGCGTCACGCCGGGCCAGTACCGCCACCACTTTTCCAGGGCAGGGTGACGGAGCGCCCGGGCCTGGCCGTCGCGGTGAGAAGCCCGATTGCCACCGGCCCGTCTCCTTGGGCGCCTTCGGGCACCGCGGGTCGGGGAGCACCGTCAGCCCTCCGCCGACCCGGACGCCGATCCGGTCGTGGGACCGCATTTCAACGGCCGGACCCGGCACGAACAGCACCCGACGCAGCCAGCGGTTACGGCTGAGTGGCCAGGTCGCTATGAGTTCCGTTCCACTTTGCAAGCCGGACCACATCGCCTGGCTGATACCACAGAAGCAGGTTATGCATGGCAGTCTCGTCAGGTTACGACGGCAGCGGCGTAGCAGCGCCTCCTTTCCGGGTGCTCGGGCCGCTTGAGGTGAGCGGCGAGCTGGGGGCCGTATCCGTGGCACCGGGGCGTCAAGAGGTCGTCCTCGGGGCGCTGGTGCTCGAACTGAACCGGGTGGTGGAGACGACCCGTCTGGTGGATGTCATCTGGGCGCACGATCCGCCGAAGACCGCACGCGCCCAAGTGCAGATCTGCATCTCCCGGCTCCGCAAGGCACTTTCGGACGGGGGAGTTGACGCCACCATCGAGACCCGCGCACGCGGGTACATCCTGCGGGCGCCGGAGGATGCGACCGACGTCGGCAACTTCCGTCGCCTGGTTGCGGAGGCGCATGTCCTGGCCCGTGACGGTCTGAAGATGCCCGCGGTGGAAACGCTGCGCTCGGCGATAGCTCTGTGGCGGGGGCGGTGCCTGGCCGGTGTCTCCAGCGAAGTCCTGGCCGGTACGGCGGCGCAGTGGGACGAGAGCCGCCTGGAAGCGGTGGAGTCCTGCATGCGGCTGTTGCTGGAGCTGGGGCGTCATGAGCACCTGGTGGGCGAGTTGATGCAGCTTGTCGCCTGCCATCCGCTGCGTGAGCGGCTGCGGGGGTATCTCATGGTGGCGTTGTACCGTTCGGGCCGGCAGGCGGAGGCGCTGGATTCCTATCACCAGGGCCGCGCGATGCTCACCGAAGAACTGGGCCTGGACCCAGGACGGGAACTGCGCGACCTGGCGCAGGCGATCCTGACCGACGACGCCGAGCTGGCACTCGTCGAACCGGCCGAACCGGACGAACCACGTTCTCTCGTGGCGGCGCCGCTCTCGGAGGCGGTGCACGAGTGCAGTGCCGATCCCGACCCGGTCGTTCCCCCGAGGCAACTTCCCGCCGACATCGGCGACTTCGTGGCCGACGACACGATCGTTTCAAGTGTCTGTGACGCCGTCACCGAGGGGCAGGACAAGGGGCAGCTGAACGTGGTCCTGGTGCTCGGCCGACCTGGTGTCGGCAAAAGCACGTTGGCCAGGCACGTGGCGCACCGACTCGGCACCGAGTACTTCCCGGACGGCCAGCTCTACTGCGACCTGCGAGGGCCGGGCGGACAACCGGTGGGCCCCGCCCAGGCGTTGGGGCGGTTCCTCCGCGCGCTGGGCGTGCCGGGCCAGGCCATCCCCGATGCGCTGGATGAGCGCGCGGAGATGTACCGCAGTCTGCTGGCCGGCCGCCGGATCCTGGTGTTGCTGGACGACGCGGTGAGCGAGTCGCAGGTGCTGCCCCTGCTGCCCGGAACCGGCAGCAGCGGCGTGCTGGTCACCAGCCGCGGCCAGCTCACGGCGTTGCCGGGCACCCGCCGGTTCGACCTGGAGCCGCTGGGCCCGGAACAGGCCATCCAGCTCCTGAGGCGGATCATTGGAGAGCACCGTGTGGAGAGCGAGCCGGCGGCAGCGCGGGTCCTCATACGCCTGGTGGGCGGGCTGCCCCTCGCGCTGCGTATCATCGGCGCGCGGCTGGCCGCGCGCCCGCACTGGTCACTGTCCTCCATGTGGCACCGGCTGGAGAACGAGCACCGCCGGCTGGACGAGCTGGCACACGGCGAGCTGTCCATACGGGCAAGTCTTTCGCTCAGCTACGACGACCTGGCGGCGGCCGACCGTCGCCTGTTGAGCCTGCTCAGCCTGGCCGAGGGGACGGAGATTCCGAGCTGGCTGGGTGCCGCCCTCATCGACGACCACACGCCGCACCCCACTGACCTGCTGGAACCGCTCATCGACCGGCGACTCCTCGACATCACCGCCATGGACCAGGACGGCGAGTTCCGCTGCGGACTGTCGCAGATCGTGCGGATGTTCGCGCACGAACGGCTGCCCGCGGAGATTCCCGAGGCAGAACGCGCCGGAGCGGTGCAGCGTATGGTCGGTGGCTGGATGGCGCTCGCGGAGCGGGCGCACAAGGAGATCTACGGCGGCACGTACACCCTCGTGGCGGGCCGGGGCGAACGGTGGCATCCGCCGGAGGAGCATGTGCAGCGGTGCCTGCGCGACCCGCTCGGGTGGCTGGAGAGCGAGCAGACCAACCTGTTGAACGCGGTCGAGCTGGCGGCCCGGTCCGGGCTGGACGAGCTGTGCTGGGAGCTGGCCACGACTCTGGTGACGCTCTTCGAGGCCCGTGGCTATCCCGAGCTCTGGGAGCGCACACATCAGGTGGCGCTGACCGCGGTACAGGAGGCCGGCAACGAACGGGGCCAGGCGGCGGTACTCGGCTCGTTGGGAACCCTGCACCTGTACCGGGGCGAGCATGAGGCAGCAGGCCCTTACCTCAGCGCCGCTCTGGAGATCTTCGAGCGGATCGGTGAGGTGCGTGGTCAGGCGCTGTGCCTGCGTGACCTGGCGCGCATCGAGCGGCACCATGGTGACGACGACCGTGCGCTGGCCCTCTACGAGAGCGCCGAGCGCAACTTCGTGCGGGCGCAGGACGTGATCGGCCGGGCGTACGTGCTGGGCGAGATGGCACACATCACGATGCGGCGCGCGGACTTCACACGCACCCGTTCCTATCTCGACGAAGCCCTCGGCATCTGCCGGTCGGCCGGCTTCGACCGGGGCCAGGCCCTCGCACTGCGGCGGCTGGGCCAAATGCTGATGTACCAGCAGCGGTACGAGGCGGCGGAACGGACCCTGCTGGAGGTCCTCGCCATGGTCGCGGCGAGCGGCGACGTGGTCGGAGAGGGGTATGTGCTGCACGACCTCGGCCGGGTCAATGCCCACCTGCGTCGTATGGAACAGGCCCTCCAGTACTACTCGCGCTCGGCCAGGATCCGGGAGCGGCTCCTGGACCACAGCGGGGCCGCCGCCGTACGGGCCGATATCGTTGCCATCCTGGGCAGGCCGATGACGTCGGTCGGCTGATTCCAGGAGGCATGCTGGTCCGTCACGTCCAGGGTGTGTTGGCGGCGGATTTTTCGTCGGCCCGCGCCACGGCGACCGGGACCTGCTCCATGCCGTGCTGACTTCCTACAGCGCCCAGGACCAATACGAAGACGGCCCCCGCGGCAGCCGGCAATGTCTTGATGGACATCTCGGTTCTCCTCCCCTCACCACCCGTTTCGCCATCCGTCCGGGCGTTACGGAAACCAGTGTGAACCAGGGGCCCATCGCGGTCGCATGCTCGCGCTATCACCGCCCTATCCCGGCCCCGTTCCCGCGGTGGATGCGCCGTGATGCCCGGCGGATAGGGCGACACCGGAGATTGGGTCCTGCCGACCTCGGCGCTTCTTCAGGGGAGGCGGCGGTCGTCGAGTCGTCCCACTCATAGGAAACGGTGCGCCATGGAACAGGATCTCGTAGTAAACGAAATCTTCGGTCCGACCGTCCAGGGCGAGGGGCGGTCCCTGGGACGCAGGTGCGCATTCCTGCGACTCGGCGGGTGCAACCTGTCGTGCTCGTGGTGCGATACGCCCTACACATGGGACTGGACCGGAGCAAGTGAGAGCGGGGTCGCCCACGATCCGCGTAAGGAGCTGCACCGCCGCCCGGTCGAAGATGTCGTCGCGGAATTGCTCGGATTCGACACCGAGCTGATAGTGATCTCCGGCGGTGAGCCCCTGGGGCAGCAGGAGCGACTGATTCCGCTGGTGGCAGCGCTGACCGGACGCGGTAAAGAGATCGAGATCGAGACCAACGGGACGCACGCCGCGCACCCCGAACTCATTGCGGCCGGCGTCCGGTTCAACGTCTCGCCGAAGCTGTCGCACTCGGGCGACCCACTGAAGCGCAGGATCGTCCCTGCCGCACTCACCAGTCTTTCGGCACTGCCGGAAAGCACCTTCAAGTTCGTCTGCCAGAACACCCGCGATCTCGACGAAGTGGCCGAGCTCGTTGCCACCTTCGACCTGCCCTCGGTATGGATCATGCCGATCGGGCGTACCGCCGACGATGTCACCAAGCACATGAGCGAGTTGGCCGACGAAGTGGTACAGCGCGGCTGGAACCTGACGACCAGACTGCACACCTTGTTGTGGGACGAAAAACGCGGCGTGTGAGCAACGGCTCACGCAAGGAGAAGGGAACTCGGATCGATGCCATTTCGCATCACGAAGAAATTTGAATTCTCGGCCAGTCATCGGCTTGCCGGCCTTGCTCCTGAGCACCAGTGTGCCCGCATGCACGGGCACAACTATGTGATCGAGTTGGAGCTTGGAGCCGAGGATGCGGACCTGTTGCCGGTGGGCTTCGTTCGCGACTACGGAGAGCTGTCCGAATTCAAGGTCTGGCTGGACAGTCACCTTGATCACCGGCATCTGAACGATGTGATGGACGAAAATCCGACGGCCGAGAACATGGCGGCCTGGGTCCACAAGACATGGTCGGCGACGTTTCCCGAGTTGACCTGCGTGCGTATCTCAGAAACTCCCAAGACGTGGGCCGAGTACCGGCCGTGAGGCCAGTAACTCCGAAGCCCGGACGAAAGGTGACCGCATGTCGGTGACAAAGCTGGACCTCAATGGTGACTCGTCGGCGTCGAGGACGGCCGAGGACCCACTGGTCGAGATCGCCCGCCAACTGCTGGTGGAGATCGGCGAGGACCCGAATCGCGACGGACTGCGCGACACACCCGCGCGGTTCGCTCGCTGGTGGCGAGAGTTCATCAACTACGAACCGGGTTCGCTGGGCACGCTTTTCGAGTCCATGGGCACGAGTCAGCTCGTAGTCGTCTCGGACATTCAGGTCTGGTCGCTGTGCGAGCACCACCTCCTGCCGTTCAACTGCTCCGTGACGATCGCGTACCGCCCGACGGGGCAACTGCTCGGCCTGTCGAAGTTTGCCAGGGTCGCCCACCAGTACGCGCACAAGCTCCAGGTCCAGGAGCGCCTCGTGGACCAGATCGCGCTGGAGATCAGCACCCTGAGCGGCACCCCGGACGTCGCGGTCATCGCGAAGGGCGAGCACCTCTGCATGTCGATGCGCGGCATCAAGGCCGCCGCGCAGATGACCTCGACCGCATATCGCGGGGAGTTCAGCACCGACGCCGGGCTCCGGGGCGAGCTGTTCGACCTGCTCCGGGCGTGACGAGCCATCCGACTCCGAAAGTGAAAGCTGTGAGCGATCCAGGTCGGGTCGGCAGGAAAGGACAACGATGAACGCAGATGATTCCTCGACGCCTGCGGAAGCGGTTCGGCTGCTTCCCGTGCTGGACGCCGACCGGCTGGTGGCCGACCTCATGACTGCGCGCGACCACCTGTGGGATGAGCAGAGCTCGTTCCAGAACGGGCGAGTGTCCAGGTGGGCCGAGCAGGACTGGCGCTGCCTCTCGGTGCGCAGCCCCGCCGGCGACAAGACACGTACCGACCCGGGGGGCCCTGGCAGTGCGGAGTTCGCCGACACCGAGTGGCTGGACCACATGCCTTACGTGCGAGAGGTCCTGAGCTCGATTCCCGGGCCCCTCTACGCCGCCCGGTTCATGGATCTGGGACCCGGCGTCGTCGGATACCGGCACTGCGATCCCAAGTTCGCCCCGGACTGGGGCATGGCCCGGCTGCACATCCCGGTCATCACCCACGAGGAGGCCACGCTGGACCTTGACGGCGGGATCTATCGCTGGCAGCCCGGCGAGTTCTGGTTCGGCGACTTCAGCCGCAAGCACCAGATCCAGAACCTCGGCACCGAGCACCGGGTGCATCTCGTCGTGGACGTGCTCGTCACACCGGAGCTCGCACAGCTGTTTCCGGCGGACTGGGCCGACTACTTCAACGGCCCGGAGGTGCTCTACAACCGTCCGGCCGTGGCCACGACCGACCGGGAGCGGGAAGCGGCGCAGTGTTCGTTCGACGCGCCGGCGCACCTCCTGGAGATAGAGGTGTTCGGGTCGCTCACCGGCCCTCAGCCGCAGGCCACCTTCAGCATCGTCGACACCGGCACGGGCCTTGCCATGCGCTCTCCCCAGGACCACCTCTTCCCGCTGGCGGCCCTCGGCGGACACGAGTACCGCCTGGTCGGGTGGAGCGAGGAGCGCACCGTCACCACGAGGCTGGACGGTCCGCGGCCCGAGGTTGAACTGACCTACCGCAAGGGCCACCGCTCGACCCGGCTGCTCGTCCCGGCCACGCCGGCGGCGTGACGGAGGCCCGCACGTCCGCCGCTGCTTCGGTGCCCAGCACACCGCGGCCCTGATCCCTACCTGCTGATCCTCCACCCCTCTCCGTCTGCCGGAAGGCGACGCATGCCGAAAACTGTCGCAATCGTGTCCGGCGGCCTGGACTCGGTCACCATGGCCTACCACCTCCAGGCGCAAGGACACACCCTCCACCTGCTGTCCGTGAACTACGGCCAGCGTCATCTCGTCGAGCACGAGTTCGCCGCGAAGGCGGCCGGATCGCTCGGGGTGCCGCACGACGTCGTCGATCTCAGCCCCGTCGGCAGGCTCCTGAGCGGCTCCTCGCTCACCGACCCGACCGTCGATGTGCCGGATCACCGGAATGGGACGTCCGGCGAGAGCCCGAACGTCGTACCCAACCGCAATGCCCTGCTGCTGTCCGTCGCCTTCGCGGTCGCCGTCGCCGAGAAGGCGGAGGCGGTGGCCGTCGGGGTGGTCGACGACCTTCAGGCCGCGCCCGATAGCAATTCCGCGTTCATCGATTCCTTCCTCGCCATGGAGCGGATCGCGACCCGTGGATACGCGCACCCCGACCTGACCCTGACAGCGCCGCTGGTCAGGCTGCGCAAGAGCGATGTGGTGTCGCTCGGTGAGGAACTCGGCGTCCCCTGGACCGAGACCTGGAGCTGCTTTCGTGGCGACGCGCTCCAGTGCGGACGGTGCGCCGCCTGCACGGAGCGGCAGGAAGCGTTCCGGGACGCCGGCGTGACCGACCCGACGACCTACCAGACCAGCGATTCGAAGGAGCTGCCATGACCGACCCCTTTCCCGTGCTCGACCTCCGTGACGCCGCCGGTTCGGAAGAAGACCGGGCAGATTTCCTGAACCGGTTGCGCAAGGCCGTGCACGAGATCGGCTTCTTCCAGCTCGTCGGCCACGGCATCGAGGACGCCGAGGACATGCTCGAGCTCACCCGCCGGTTCTTCGCCCTGCCCGAGGCCGATCGGCTCGCGCTGAACATCCTCGACTCGCCGCTGTTCCGCGGCTACTCCGAACTCGGCCGCGAACACACCAAGGGGATTCCCGACCAGCGCCGGCAGCTGGACATCGGGCCGGAGCAGCCCGCCCGGCCGTCCGAGCCAGGCGATCCCGCCTACCGGTGCCTGATCGGCCGGAACCAGTGGCCCGAGGCGATGCCCGAGCTGCGCCCGGCCATCGAGTCATGGATCACCCGGCTCACCGATCTGTCCCACCGACTGCTGCGGCTGATGCTGGAGTCGCTCGACGCCCCCGCCGGGTTCCTGGACGATGTGGTCGACCCGGATCCGCAGATCCACCTCAAACTCCTGCACTACCCCGGTCCCACGCAGCCGAGCGAGAACGCCGGACCCGGCCAGGGGACCGGCATTCACAACGACCTCGGGCTCCTCACCCTGCTCGTCCAGGACGACAACGGCGGCCTCCAAGTCGCCGTCGAGGAGGACCGGTTCGCCGATGTGCCGGTGATCCCGGGGGCGTTCGTGGTCAACCTGGGAGAGCTGCTGGAGGTGGCGACGCGGGGCTACCTGCGTGCCACCAAGCACCGGGTGATCCGGCCCGCCCCGGGCGTCGACCGCTACTCCATCCCCTTCTTCTACAACCCCCGGCTGGACGCCACGATGCAGCCACTGCCCAGCCCCTATGTGGAGGGCGCCGGCGGAGTCATCGACGTCGCCGGCAACCCGTTGTTCGCCCTCTACGGCGACAACGTCATGAAGGGGCTGATCCGCTCCTTCCCCGACATCGTTGCCCGACACCACCCGACCCTGGCCGCGGGAGCCGGGGCCAGGAGTTCCTGACACCGGGCGGCCGGGCACATCCTCACCGCCCGGCCCGAGGGGACGGGCCCGGCGGTGGCGTCGCCGGCCGGTCCGACGGGGACCGAACGAACATGAGGCAGGGCGAATTTCATGAGAATCAACCTTCTCGGGCCGCTCCAGGCCTACGGGGACGATCACCGCGTCGACATGGCGCCGGCCGCCCAGAAAGTACGTCAGACACTGGCAATGCTCGTGCTGAACGCGGGCCGGGTGGTGCCCTTCGAGCAACTCATGGACGAGCTGTGGAACGACGACCCGCCGGCCAGCGCGCACACCGCGCTACAGACGTATGTGTACCAGCTCAGGAAGCGGTTCTCCCTCGGCAACCCGAGGAGCGGCGGCGCGGTACGGGCGGCCGGGCCGCTGCTGGGCACGGTCGACGGCGGCTACCAGCTGTCGCTGCCCGCCGACCATGTGGACGTCTTCCGGTGCGAGCCGCTGCTCGCCCGTGCCCGGGCGGAGTTCCGTGACGAGGACTTCGCCCGGGCCCGTGACACGGCCGCCGAGGCGCTCCAGCTGTGGCGCGACGATGCCCTGGTGGACGTACGCAAGGGGCCCACGCTCAAGGCCGAGGCGGTCCGCCTGCGGGAGCTGCGTACCGGCGCACACCACCTGCGGATCGAATCCGACCTGCACCTCGGCCGGCACCACGAGGTGCTCGGCGAACTCACCTCGCTGGCCGGGCGGGAACCGACGGACGAGCGGGCCCAGGGCAATCTGATGACGGCTCTCTACCGCATGGACCGGCGGGCGGAAGCGCTCCAGGTCTACCGGCGGGCACGCGAGCGGATCGCCACCGAGCTGGGTCTCGACCCTTCGCCCCAACTCCAGGCCCTGCACACGGCCGTGCTCACATCGGACGAGGCGCTGCTGCGTCCCGCCGGGCGGCTCACGGCCGTGCCCGCCGCCACCCGGGCGCCCTGCCATCTGCCCGCCCCGCGCGAGCCGCTGACCGGCCGCGCCGGCCAGCTGGCGCGCCTCACCGCGGCGCTGGCCGGCCCGGCGCGCGAGGACCGGCCGCTGGTGATCGTGGGGGGCGCCCCCGGCACAGGGAAGAGCGAGCTGTGCCTGCACGCCGCGCATCAGGTGAGCGGTCACTACCCGGACGGACGGCTCTACGCGCGTCTCCGTGACGGCGCCGGCCGGCGGGTGCGGACCGCCGAGATCCTCCGCTCGTTCCTGCGTGGACTCGGCGCGACGGAGGAGCAGTTGCGACTGGGCGCCACCGACCTGAGCCTGCTGTTCCGTACCTGGACCGCCGAACTCCGTGTCCTGGTGGTGCTCGACGACGTGTGCGACGTACGGGACTTGACGCCGCTGCTGCCGTCCGGCGCCGGCTGCGGCGTGGTGATCGGCAGCCGGCGGCGGCTGTTCGTGTCCTCGTCGGCGGTCCACGTCGAACTGGCCGGACTGCCCTTCGATGACTGTCTGCACCTGCTGGCGTCCTCCGTGCCGAGCCACCGGGTCACCATGGACCCGGAGGGGCTGCGACGGCTGGCCCGGTTGTGCCAGGGGCTGCCGGGCGCGCTCTTCGCGGTCGCTGCGCAGCTGCGCCGCCGCCCGCACTGGACGGTCCGGCAGGCCACTGCCTGGGTCCTCGCATCCGGGGGCGCCGACAGCGATCCGCTGGGCGTGCGGGCCGGATTCGACCGGACGCTCGCGACGCTGCCCGCCGAGTTACGGCCCCTGGCGTACGCGCTGTTGTCTCCCGGCGCCCCCGACCGTCTCACGCCGGCGGTTGCCGCCGCGGCCCTGGGCATCAGCGAACAGCGGGCCGAGGACCTGCTGGAGGAGCTGGCGGAGAGCTATCTGCTGCGCGTGCAGCACCCATGCGTGAGGGGCCGGTTCTCCTACGATTGGGAGCCCGGGATACGCCCGTTCGCGGCGCGGCCGAGCAGCGCGCCGGTCATGTGCTCCGCCTGACTCCTCAGCGAATCGAGGTCGAACGCCTCGCCCGGACGACCTCACGCAGGGCCGTCCCGGCCGGCGCGCCTTGCCCGAATCCGTCCACACAGCAGATCCTTGGAGAACCGTCATGCCGCAGCGCCCGAAACTCGTCCTCGTCGGTCAGTTGTCCGTGTTCCCCTGGGTGTTCGAGGCCGCCGAGCGTGCCGGTATCGACCTGATCCTGGTCCCCAGGGGGGACGACACGACGGAGTCCGCCGGGCGGGCCAAGGCGGTGGTCGAACTGCTGCCGCTGGACATCGATGAAGACCCCGACGGCGCGTTGTCCGCGCTCGCCGACCGCTACCGGCGGGAGCCCTTCGACGGCATCATGTCGGGCAACGAAAGGGTCATTCCGTTCGTGGCGCGCGCCGCTCGGGAGCTGGGCCTCACCGGGCTGACCGAGGAGGCGGCGGCCGTGGTGCGCGACAAGCGCAGTATGCGCCAGCGCCTGCTGGAAGCGGGACTGGGCGTGCCCGGCTTCGTGGTCATCAAGGATCCGGACAGCTGGACCGACGCGCTGACCTTGCGGTTCCCCGTCGTGGTCAAACCGGCGAACGGCCACTCCAGTTTCGGTGTGATCCGTGCGGATGACGGGGACGCCCTTGAGCAGGCCGTGGCCCGCACCTGGCAGCTCGTCGAAACCCACCTGGGCGCCGCCGACGGATCGGACCCGGACGCCGGTGTGCTGGTCGAGGAGTACCTGGACGGGCCGGAGCTCTCCGCCGAATCCCTCGTACACGACGGGCGGGTACGGGTCTGTGCCGTCAGCTGGAAGGGACAGCTCACGGGGCCCTACTTCGAGGAGACCACGTTGCGCGCCCCCGCCCAGCTGCCGGCCGAGATACTCGCCGCGATCGAGGCGGAGGTGATCGGTGCCCACCACGCCTTCGGCGTCACGGAAGGCACCACGCACACCGAACTGCGGCTGGTCGGCGGGGTGCGGCCGGTGCTGCTGGAGATGACCGCGCGCCTCGGCGGCGGGGGCAATATGCACCACCTCACCCACGTCAGCAGCGGGATCGACCTGGCCGCCGAGGCACTGCGCATCCACCTTGGCCGGGAGCCGCTCTGCTGGCGTGCCAAGCCGGCACCGGCCGGCCACGCGGCGGCCTATCTGGTGCCGATCGGCAGCGGCGGACGGGTCAAGCAGATACGCGGCCTGGACGCGGTGCGTACCGACCCGCGGGTGGACTACGTGGTGCAGACCGCGGGCCCCGGCGCGGAGCTGCGACCCTACCCGGACTGGACCGGAAACCCGGCGGTCGTGCTCTCCCACCACGAGTCGGATGCGGAGGCCCAGGCCTACCTCGACCACCTCGCACGGACGCTGCACGTCGAGTACGAGGAGCAGGACTGAGCGCACGCCACGACACACCACGCCGCCGGCGATCCACACCGAACGTGACCACCGGTCGCACCCGACATCAACCGCACCCGGCCCGGCCGGAAACACCGGCCTCGCCGGGACACCCGTGCAGAGGGGAAACACCATGACCAGCAGCACCAGCAACACGCTGACCACCGGACAGCAGCTCGGTGACGGCGTGCCCGCCTTCTCGGAGCAGGTCCGCCGCGCCGGCTTCATCGTCCTGCGCAAGCCGGAGCTCGCCGGGCTGATCAGCGACGCAGACCTGGAGGAGCTCCGCGGCGCCTGGGAGAACCTGCCGGTCGACACCCAGGTCGACGGCGTCGGCGTCTACCGCGAGCGCCGCTACGGCCGGCTGCGCGTCGACGTCGACGGCGACGCCGTCACCTTCGAGGTCCTGCCCAACGCCGTCTTCCGCCAGGACGCCATACCGCTCTGGGAGGGCAAGGACCGGCTCTTCGAGCCGGTCACCGAGGACGTCCTGCTCAGCGCCGGCCTGCGCGCCCTGGTCGGGTTCGACGCCCGGATGGCGACCGCGGTCAACGGCAACACCTCGTGGACGGTCGGGGTTCACCTGGTCCGCGTCGTCGCCCGCGCCGGCGCCGATGGCCTGCCCACCCCCGAGGGCCGCCACCGCGACGGCCATTCCTGCGTCGGCTTGCACCTGATGCGCCGCGAGGGCGTCACCGGCGGTCTGTCCACCGTCCACCCCAACGACGGCAGCGACATCGTGCAGACCACCCTGCTCCAGCCGCTCGACTCCATGTTCTTCGACGACAACATGATCACCCACGAGGTCTCGCCGACCATCGCCGAGGGCACCTCGGGCGTGCGCGACATGCTCCAGGTCGACTTCAACCCGGTGGACTGACAGACCCGGGCCGGCTCTTTCGTGGTTTCCCGCAAGAGCCGGTCAGGTCTGCCGCCTTGGACAACTGCTGTTACTGCGGCGGCAGTTGACCTCAGCAGTACGGCTCCCACTGCTCGTACTTCAGGGCGTCGGACACCGCGGGCGAGGAGTCGCGCAGGCGGGTGAGCAGGGCGCGGTTGTGCTCGCGGATCTCCTCGTCGTACCCGGCCAGCGGGCTGTCCTCGGACAGGTCCAGCAGCCACAGCGGCCGGAGCGTCGCGCCGCGCAGTGCCTTTCCTTCCGCGGTCTCGGTGCCCGCGTGGATCCGGCGCACTCCCGGGAGCCGCGCCGCCATGTAGTAGGTGATGTTGAAGTACTCGGCGGCCGAGACGAGTTGGGCGTGGTCGAGGCCGAGCCCCCGCAGGTGCACGGTGTCGCCGCAACGGTAGTACAGGCAGAAGCCCACGGGCGGTTCGCCGCGACGCGAGCACAGCACCACTTCGGCGCGCGAACCGGCGAGTTCACCCTGCTTGCGCAAGGACTCGGCCATCGGGGCCACGTCGACGGTTGTGCCGTAGCGCAGCAGCGAACGGGCCAGCAGCCGGGCGACGTCCTGCCAGCACTCGGCGAGCGTCCGGTGCTCCACCTCGTATCCGGCCTTCTCGAACTTCCGTATCTCGCTGCGGATACGGCGGGCCCGGTGCGCGGACAGCGATTCCAGCCAGGCGTGGTAGCCGCCGGGCGGGATCTCGATCCAGGCGTCGGTCTTCAGCGCGACCGGGACGGTCCGCACCCCTGCCGCGCGCAGTGCCCCCACGTCCTCGGTGGTCAGGTACATCGCCACGCGGGCGATCTTCGACTCCTTGTGCAGGGGTGAGCGCAGCGCGCGGACCGCGTCGAGCAGCGCGGCGGCGGCCTCGGTCCGATCGGTTCCCTCACTGGTCAGCAGGTGCGCCAGATAGCCGCGGCGCTGGCCGATGAGCAGGCCGCCCGGCTCGGGCGCCGGCAGGCCGCGCGCGGCAAGCATGTCGTGCCACCGCAGGTCCGGGGTGGGTTCGTCGGTCACCGCCGCCACGGGGAGCGCGGCCCGGCCGCCGCCCGGGGTCTCCACGTGGAGTCCGCCGGAGACCGACCCGGGGTCGAGGGCACACACCCGCAGCCACAGCGCCGACGAGTAGAACCTGCCGTCGGCGAGCCGGTCCCACTCGGTGTCCCCGAGCCCGCCGATGGCGTCGGCGAAAGTGTCCGTCGTGGCGGTCATGGCGCCTCCCATAGTCTCGGCCTGACCGTGCCCGCGAGTTCGCTGCGCGATCGGACGCTGAGTGTGCCGAAGAGCTTGCGTAGGTGATAAGTGGCCGTGGAGGGCGCGCGGGGCGCCGGCCGTCATCCCCTCACCGTTTCGAGGTTCTCCGAGAACGGCACGTCCAGGGCGAGCAGCGGCTCGGTGTCCCGGCACACCACGTGGGCGGGACGGGCCTGGCCGGACGGTTGCGGCAGATTGGCCGTGTCGTTGTAGGTGGCGATGAGCAGCCGGCGGGTGAACGGGGACATGTTGGGCGCCGAACCGTGCACGATCTCCGGCGAGAAGAGCACCAGGGAGCCCGCGGGGCCCTTGGGGCTGGACATTCCGTGGTGGCTGACGAGCTGGGCGAGCTGCCGCGGGGTCAGCGAGATGTCGTCGGGGTCCAGGTGCTGGTCGGACTTGGCGGAGTCTTCCCGGCCCTCGCGGACGAGCCCCTTGCGGTGGGATCCGGGCAGGAAGATGACCGGCCCGTTGAACTCGGTCACGTCGTCCAGGAAGACCCCGACGTTGATCTGCCGGGGGGCGGGCAGGCCGTCAGCGAGGCGCCAGGCGAGGTAGTCCTGGTGCCAGGCCCACTTGTCGCCGCCGAAGGCGGACTTGGCGTTGATCTTGAACTGGTAGATGTAGACGTTGTCGCTGAGCAGTTGCTGGACGGGGCGCAGAATGCGCGGGTCGCGGATGAGTCCGGCGTACTCCGGTTGCCGCTGGTGTGAGGAGTACACCGCGCGGACCTCCGTCCCGTCTTCCTCGGTGACGACCTGCGGGCCGGGAACCATGCTGTCCCGCTCGAACGCGGAGCGCAGTGCTTCCACTTCTCGCTGGTCCAAGAGGGATTCCAGCAGCAAGAATCCATTTGAGTGGTAGTCGTCGACCTGGTTTTTGTTCAGTCGCATGCTGATGCTACTCCGGAAAGTGAGGGGGAGTTGATGGAGCATTCTTCAGCCATGAAGTGGCGGCTGCCGCGGGCATTCTAGTGTTACCACAGATGTCCCGTGTCCACAGGGGCCGTTGGCCGATAATTGAGCCGCAATTGAGTCGCACCGAAGACCGGGATGAAACGATGAACCCTGCGGGCCGAGGGGCCCGGTCACCATCGAGCAGGAGCGGAGACTTCATGTCGGCGGAGCGGGTAACAGCCCAGTACAACGAGGAGTTCCGCACACCGGGCAGCGACTTGACAACGGTCGCCGAGCACGTCAAGAACTTCCCGACGCTCGCAGCTTGGCATGGCGAGCATTTGGCCAGACCCCTCTTCGTGGCCGAGCGTGAGATTCGCGATTTCGGAGATGACCTTCAGCACCTCCTCGAAATACTCCTTTCCTTGCCGGACCGGATGTTCGGCGGCGATCTGGAATCATTTCGCTCGGTGCTGGGCATCAGCGAGGGCCACTGGGAGGCGATACGGCAGCTCGGTGACGAAATGCCACCCCACTATGGCCGGGCCGACATGTATCACGACGGCACCTCATTCAAACTCCTCGAATTCAATCTGGGGAGCGAGGCCGGCGGCTGGGGCCTCGCGGGTGAGATCGCCCGGGCGACGATGGAGGTCGACGACTTCGCCGGCTTCGCGCGCCGGAACCGGCTCGGTTATCTGCATCCCGCTCGCGCCGCGGCGGAGGCGCTGCGCCGCTTCGGTGCCCAGGTGGCACCTGGCCGCGCCCCGGTGGTGGCCATGCTGGAATGGCGTGGCGGTCTGACGGACTACGGCGCCGCCTGGCGCAACGAGCAGTCCGCACTGCGCTGGGCGGGCCTCGACATCCTGATGGCCGAGATCTCCGAGGTGCACGAACGCGGTGGGGCGCTCTACCTCGGGGACACAAAGATCGACGTGGTCCTCCGCGCCTTCGTCCCGGACCAGATCGCCGAGGAACCCGACGGCTGGGACCTGGTCGCACCCCTGCTGCGTGCGTACCGGGCGGGCGGGACGCTGCTGTGGACCCCGCTGTCCAGCAACATGTTCGCCAACAAGGCGTGTATGGCGCTGCTTTCGGACCCGGCCCGGCGGCGCAACCTCAGCGCGGACGAGTGCCGGCTCATCGACCGGGTGCTGCCCTGGACCCGGCTGATCAACACTGACGCGCTCAAGACCGACACCGACCTCGTTGACGCATGCCTGGAGCGGCGCGAGCAGTTGATCCTGAAGGTCAACGCGCGCGGCGGCGGAGCCGGCGCCGTGGTGGGCTGGGAAACGGACGACGCCACTTGGCGGCGGGCTCTGGAGGACTCCGCCGCCGAAGGATGTGTCGTACAGCAGAGAGTGGTCCCCCGGCCCGAGCTTGTGGTGGACCCGGTATCCGGGGAAACCGAGGCATGGCACGCGGCCTATGGCATGTTCTACACCCCGCTTGGTTGTGCCGGAGTATTCGCCAAGATGGTGCCGGCCGGTTCGAGCGGCATCATCTCCATCCTGTCGCAGGTCAAGGCGCGCAGCGCGGCCGTCTTCCAACAGAGCGAGCTGCCCGCCGGGGGCGAAGTGCCTGCCACGGGCGAATTGCCCGCCGACGCAGCGAAGTAGAGGGACGTGATGATGCCGCAGCCTTCCCCCGCGCCTTCTGCGTGGCGGCGGATTCAGACGGCCTGGGGTCTGCCGGACCTCGCGGGAAGAGGCCGATTCGTCACGGCCAATCTGATCGACAGCCTGGGAAACGGGCTGGTGGTGGCGTTCACCGTCGTCTTCTTCGTGAAGACCACGTCGCTGTCACTGGCCGCCGTCGGTGCCGCGCTGACCGTCGGCCAGCTGCTCGTCCTGCCCTTTCCGCTCTTCATCGGGCGCCTGTTGGACAAATACGGTCCGCGCCTTGTGGTCGCCGCGGGTAACTGGATTTCGGTGGCCGGATTCATCGGCTTCCTGTTCTCGCACGCGGTCTGGCAGATCGTGCTGTGGCAGTTCGTGGTGCAGCTGGGTTCCACCGCCTTCTGGATGGGCAACAGTCCGCTCACCGTGCTGGTCGCCCGGGGCGTCGAGCGGGCCCGCTGGTTCGGCTTCGTCCGTGCCCTGCGCAATGTCGGCGTCGGTTTCGGCGGCGCCGCGTCCGCGGTGGCCCTGAGCATCGGAACCGTCGCCGGGCTGCGGGCGGTCATGGTGATCAACGTGGTCACCTTCGCCGTCGCGGGCTGGCTCGTGATCACCTTGCGGGGCGCGGACACGAGCGAGGCGGCCGGCGCCGGGCCCGCGGAGCCGAAGCCCACGGAGCCGAAGTCCGCCGAGCCGGAGCAGGCGGCGGGCGAAACCACCGGACAACTCCCGGGCGGCTATCGCACCGTGCTGAAGGACACCCGGTATCTGCGGCTGGTCGCGACGAATATCTCCTTCGTCTTCGCCTCCACGGTGATCACGGTGCTGCTCGCCGTCTACGCGGTGGACAACCTCGGTGTCGGCGCCTGGATCGTCGGCGTGTTCGTCGTGCTGAACGCGGCCATGGTCGCGCTGCTCCAGACGCTCGCCAGCCGGTGGATCGAGGCCCGCAGGCCGGTGACGGTGCTGGTGCTGGCCCTGCTGTTCAACGCGGCGGCGTTCGTCGTCTTCGGCACGCTGCTCGTGCTGCCCGGCTGGGCGGTGATCGCCGGGCTGCTGGTCGCGATGGTGCTCTACACCGTGGGCGAGATCCTCGGTTCGCCGCCGACCAGCGAACTGAGCGTGGTGATGGCGCCCGAGCATCTGCGGGGCCGCTACCTGGGCGTCTACCAGATGTCCTGGTCGGTCGGCGGTGCCGTCGCCCCGGCGCTGCTCACCGGGCTGTTGGAGGGCGGTGCGGCGCTGCCCTGGGTGTTCCTCACCGCCATCAGCGTGCTGGCCGTACCGCTCGTGATCGGGCTCGACCGGCGTCCCGCGGCCACGAGCGAGGCCGCACCGACCGGGGACGTCGCCCCTGTGGAGCAGCGCGACGGCGACCCCGTTGGCTGAGCCTGCCCGCGCCTGTTGAGCGCACACCGTGCGCACCGCGCTCAACGCACTCAACGCATTCACTGCGCTCACTGCACTCACCCCACTCAACGCCAACCGCCGCCCGGCAGCACACCGGGCGGCGGCTTTTGGCGTCACCGCTGGGTGTCCGCCTCCAGGGCCTCGGCGAGGCCCGCGAGGGTGGGGTTTCTGAAGACCAGGACCGGCGGGACCCGGCGCCCGAGTCGCTCGCCGAGCCGGCCCGCGACCGTGGCGATGGTCAACGAGGTGCCGCCGACGGCGAAGAAGTCGTCCTGCGGCCCGAAGTCCTCCTCGACGCCCAGGCACTCCCGCCACACTTCGGCGACGAGGAGCTGCTGCTTGGTGACGGCCCGGCGGGTGGCGGGGGCCGGGGCGGGCACCGGGCGGGGGTCGGGCAGCGCGTCCCGGTTGACCTTGCCGTTCGGGGTGAGGGGGATCTCGTCGATCACGGTGTAGCTCTGCGGCAGCATGTACGGCGGCAGTTGCTCCGCCAGGTGGGCGCGCAGTTCCGCCGCATCCGGAGCGGGTCGGTCGGGGTGCTCGGGGATCAGGTAGGCCGCCAGCTGGTCCACGCCGGTACGGGTGCGGCGCACGGCCACCACGCACTCGGCGAGGGCGGGGTGGCCCTGGAGTGCGGACTCGATCTCGCCGAGCTCGATGCGGAAGCCGCGCACCTTGACCTGGTGGTCGTTGCGGCCGAGGAAGACCAGATTCCCGTCCGGCAGCAGCCGGACCACGTCGCCCGTGGCGTACATACGGGCGCCGGGCTCCGCGGCGTACGGGTCGGGCAGGTACGCCCCGGCCGTGCGGGCCGGCCTGCCGAGATAGCCGCGGCCGACCGCGCTGCCGCCGACGTACAGCTCGCCGCGACAGCCCGGGACGACCGGGCGCAGCCGCGGGTCCAGCACGTAGAGGTGGGCGTTGCCGGTCGCCCGGCCGAACGGGACGCTCGGGAGATGGCTGTGCCGGTCGAGCAACTCCTCGGTGATCGGGCAGAACGCCGAGGTGACGGTCGCTTCGGTGGGCCCGTACTCGTTGAAGACCTGGCATCCCGGCGCGGTGGCGGACAGGATGCGGCAGGCCACCTCGTGCGGCACGGCCTCGGCGCCGGTGAACACCAGGCGTACGGAGCCGAGTCGGGGAGCGGGATCCGTACCGGACTCCAGCAGGATCCGCATCTGCGAGGGCGTCGCGTTGAGCGTGGTGATGCCGCGCTCGGCGACCTCCCGCAGGAACTCCTCGGGGTCGTAGGCGGCGGTGGGGCTCGCCAGGTGCAGTTCGGCGCCGGACACCAGGCACTGGAAGATCTCCCAGACCGAGTTGTCGAACGCCACCGAGTGGTTGAGCAGGGCCCGGTCCCGCCCGGTGAGCTTGCACAGCCGCTGGTTCCACTCCAGGAACCCGGTGATGTTGGCGTGGGTGATCGCGACGCCCTTGGGGTTGCCGGTCGAGCCGGACGTGTAGATCACGTAGGCGAGGTGGTGCGGCTGTGCCTCCTCGGCCGGCCCGGGGTCCGCCCCGGGTTCCTGGTCCACCGCCACGAGCCGCACACCGTCGCCGAACAGGGCCGCGGTGGGGTGCCCCGGGTCCGCGACGACCAGGCGTACGCCCGAGTCGGCCAGCAGGTATTGCAGCCGGTCCGGCGGGTAGCCGGGGTCGAGCGGGACGTAGGCGCCGCCCGCCTTCAGCACACCCAGCAGGGCGACCACCAGCTCCACCGAGCGTTCCAGGCAGACGCCGACCAGGCTTTCGGGGCGCACGCCCGCGGCCCGCAGCTCCCGGGCCAGGGCCGAGGCCCGCGCGTCGGTCTCGGCGAACGTCAGCGACCGGCCGTCGCCCACGACACAGAGCGCGTCCGGGGTGGTCCGCACCTGGCGGTCCCACAGGCCAACCAGGGTGGTCGGCTCGGGCAGCGGCTCGGTCCGGTCGCCGGTGGAGAGGGCGCGCAGCTCATCGGCCGGGACGATCTCCAGCTCGGACAGCCGTGCCGTGGCGCCGGACACCATCTGCTCGATCACCCGCAGGAAGTGCCGGCCGAGGCCCCGGACGAAGTCCGCGTCGAACAGGTCGGTGGCGTACTCGACGGAGATGCTGAGGTCACCGGCCCCGGCGGCGTGGTCCGTCACGTCGAGGGCGAGGTCGAAGCGGGCGGTGCCCAGCCGTCCCTCCAGCTCCTTGCGGTCGTACAGCTCGGTGAGGTGACCGGCCGCCGGCTCCTCGTGCAGGGCGAACAGCACCTGGAAGAGCGGGTTGCGGCTCAGGTCGCGCTCCGGGCTCAGCTCCGCCACCAGCTTCTCGAAGGGCAGCTCCTGGTGCGCGTACGCCTGCCGGGCGACCTCGCGGACCCGGCCCAGCAGCTCGCGCCAGGTCGGGTCGCCGGACAGGTCGGTGCGCAGGACGACGGTGTTCACGAAGTAGCCGACGACCTCGTCCAGTTCGGGGCGCGGCCGGCCGCCGGTCAGGGTGCCGACGGCGACATCGCTCTCGTCGACGTACCGGCCGAGCAGTACCTGCAACGGGGCCAGCAGGCCCATGAACAGGGTGACTCCCTCGGTTCGGCACAGCGTGCGCAGCCGGTGCGCCAAGTCGGCAGGGATACGCAGCAGTTCGCGGCGGCCGCGGTGGCTCGCGACGGCCGGCCGGGGCCGGCTGGTCGGCAGCTCCAGGACGGGCACGCCGGACAGCCGGGTGCGCCAGTGGTCGAGCAGCCGCTCCAGCTCGGCCCCGGTGAGCCGCTCGCGCTGCCAGGCCGCGTAGTCGGCGTACGTCACGGGCAGCGGTGCCGGGGCGGGGCGGCGGCCGGCGGCGAGCTCGGTGTAGAGCTCGCCCAGTTCCCGCACCATCAGGTCCACCGATGCGCCATCACACGCTATGTGATGGATCGTCAGCAAAGTGATGTCACGGCTCGGGGTGCTCAGCACGTCGGCGCGCAGCAGCGGTGGGCGGTCGAGGGCGAAGGGGGCGCGGATCCGCTCGGTCATCAGCGCGTCCAGGTCCTCCTCGGCGACCTCGGTGCGGCGCAGCGGCACCGGTCCCGGCTCGCGCAGTTCGGGGCGGCCCCGGCCGGCGACGGCGACGAGGGCCGTGCGCAGCGCCGGGTGCCGTCGCACCAGCGCGGACAGACAGTCCTGTAGCAGCGTCAGGTCGACGCGCCCGCCGGGCAGGCCCAGGGCGACCGGCAGGTGGTAGGCGGGCACCGCGTCGTTGAGCTGCTCGAAGAACCAGATCCGCTCCTGGCCGAAGGAGAGTGCGGCGGTCGCGGCCGCGGGGATCGGCTCGTCGTCCGAGGGCGCCACGCCGTCCAGGGCGGCGGCGAGCGCGGCGGGTGTCGGATGCGCGAAGACCGACCGGGCGTCGACCGGCACGCCGAGCTCCGCGCGCAGCCGGGCCACGGCCCGTACCGCGGTGAGCGACTGGCCGCCCAGGCCGAAGAAGTCGTCGTACGGGGACACCTCGTCGAGCCCGAGCACCTCGGCCCACACGCGGCGCACCACCGCGGTGTGCGGCGGCAGCGGGGCGTCGTCGGGCATCGGCCCGCTCGCCCGGACCGGGCTGTGCGGGATCCGCCGCACGGCGCCGCGGTCGGCCTTGCCCGCAGGGGTGCGGGGCAGGGCGTCGAGCACCGCGTAGCCCTGGGCCACCATATGGGCGGGCAGCCGCTGCGCGAGGTGGTCACGGATCTGGCGGGGCAGGTCCCCGGATACGTTCCGCGCGTCGTGCGCGGGCACCAGATACGCCACCAACTGGTCGCCGCCGGCCGCCTCGCGGTCGACGACCACCACCGCGTCCGTGACGAGGGGGTGGCTGCGCACACACGCCTCGATCTCGCCGAGCTCGATGCGGAAGCCGCGCACCTTGACCTGGTGGTCGTTGCGTCCCAGCACCTCCAGCATGCCGTCGGCGGACCACCGGGCGAGGTCGCCGGTCCGGTACAGGCGCCCGGAGGCGTCCCCGAACGGGTCGGGCACGAACCGGTCGGCGGTCAGCGCGGGCCGGTTGAGGTAGCCGCGCGCCAGACCCGCGCCGCCGATCCACAGCTCGCCGGTGACTCCGGGGCCGGCCTCCCGCCCGCCCTCGTCGACGACGTGCAGCCGGGTGTTGGACAGGGCCGTGCCGACCGTGACCCGGTCGGCCACGGCGTCGATGCGGGCGGCGGTGGCCCACACCGTCGCCTCGGTCGGCCCGTACAGGTTCCACAGGGTGCCGCCGGTGGCGAGCAGGTCGCGGGCCAGCTGCGGATCGAGCGGCTCACCGCCCGACAGCAGTACCCGGCCGTGCCCGTCCGTCCAGCCGGACGCCAGCAGCATCCGCCAGGTGGTGGGGGTCGCCTGGACGACGCTCACCCCCGCCTCGGCGAGAGTGGCGGCCAGCAGCTCGGGGTCGGTGTTGGCGGCGCGCGGGGCCATCACCACCGTCGCTCCCCGGGTCAGCGGCAGGAACAGCTCCAGTATCGAGATGTCGAACGACAGCGGGGTCAGCGCGAGGACCCGGTCGTCCGCCCCGAGGCCGGGGCGTTCGGCCACACTCCGCAGGAACGAGGCGAGCGCCGCGTGGTCGACGGCCACGCCCTTGGGCAGGCCGGTCGAACCGGAGGTGTAGATGACGTAAGCCAGGTGGTGCGGGCGTACCACCGGGGCCACCGGTGCGGCAGGTTCCGCGGGGAGGTCCTCGACCAGCAGGACCTCGGCCACGCCGGACGCCAGGGCCTGCGCGCGGTGGTCCGCGTCGCACACCCACAGCCCGGCCCCCGAGCCGGTGGTCATGTGCCGCAGCCGGTCGGCCGGGTAGCTCGGGTCGAGGGGCAGGTACGCGGCGCCCGACTTCAGGATGCCGAGCAGGGCCACGACCATCTCGACCGAGCGGCCGAGACAGACGCCGACCAGTCTCTCCGGTCCGATGCCGCGCGCCTGTAGCTCGGCGGCGAGTGCCGTGGCTCGGCGGTCCACCTCGGCGTAGGTGACGCGGTGTGCTCCCGCGACGACGGCGACCGCGTCGGGTGTCGCGGCCGCCTGCTGCTCCCACAGTGCGACGAGGGTGGTCGGCGCCATGAACGATCCTTTCTCAGCCCCGTGCGGGCAAGGTGCGCGTGATCGTCTCTGCCAGCTGTCGTTCCGCGCCGCGCACATACAGGTGGGGGGCGTCCGGAAACAGGTGCAGTGCGAAGTCGGCCGAGGTGTGCTTGCGCCAGCCGGCCAGCTCCGTCCCGTCGACGCTGTCGTCGTCCGAGCCGGCAAGAACGGTCAGGGGACAGGGCAGGGGCGCCTCGGCCCGATGCGTGTACGTCTCGCACAGCGTCAGGTCCGCGCGCAGCAGCGGCAGCAGCAGTTCCTGCAACTCGGCCTCCATGCCGTCGAATTCGGCGGTGGCGAGCAGCTTGTCGTCCGGCAGCGTGTGCCGCGGTTCGCGGTCCGGCAGGTCGGGGGCGCGCATGCCCGACAGGAACAGCCGGCCCGGCAGGGGCGCGCCGAGTGCCCGGAGCCGCCGGGCCGTCTCGAAGGCGATCAGGGAGCCCATGCTGTGCCCGAAGAAGGCGTACGGCAGGTCCGTGTGGTCCGCGAGGATCGGCGCGAGCGCGACCACGGCCTCGTCCAGGGACGTCAGGGCCGGTTCGGCGAACCGGGTCTCCCGGCCGGGCAACTGGACCGTACAGACTTCGACGGTGTCCGGCAGGTACTCCGCCAGCCGGTAGGCGGAGGCACCGGCTCCGGCGTGCGGGAAGACGAACAGCCGCCGCTGAGCGGTGCGTTCACGGCTGCCGAGCCCGCGCAGCCAGACCGCTGCCAGGTCAGCGGCCGTCGTCGTGCCGCCTCGCACGGAGCGCGGGGTCAGGTCGGTCCACACCTGCTCGATGTGGTCCAGGCACTCCTGGCGGGTGCCCTGCGCGCCGGTGGCAGTCCAGCCGGCGGGCAGGGCACGATCAGCGAACCAGACCGAGTACTGCTCCTCGTGGTTCACCACGACGACGTACCGGTCCCCGGTGGAGCGCGGGGTGGGTGAGGCGCTCATGCGTCAGCCCCCCACCCCGGTGAAGAAGTCGCTCTCGCGGCGGCCCCGGCCCGCGGCGACGACCCGGTCGTGCACCCACTTGCCGACGGCGAGGTCGAGCACGCCGAGTCCGAACGGCGAGAAGACCGCCGGGCGTCCGTGGTCCCGGCGCAGCCGCTCGCGCAGCAGGTCGCCGAGGGTGCCGTCGACGAAGTCCCGGTTGCCGGTGCGCTGTTCGGTCAGGTGCAGCGAGGTGCGCTCGCGTACGGCGTGGTCGATGTCGTCGGTGAAGTTCTGGGCGGCGAGGATCATTTCGGGAGCGAGGTCGCGCAGGGACAGGTGCAGGACCACCGGGTTGTGGGCCAGCAGCCGGGGGTCGTGCAGGTGCGGTTCGCCGGCCACAGTGGTCAGCACCACCAGGTCGCAGTCGGTGAACGCGTCCTCCACCGTGCCGGCGACCACGATCCCGGCGTCGGTGTCCTCGGCCATGACGGCGCCGAAGCGGCCCGCCGCCGCCGGGTCGAGGTCGAAGAGCCGGAAGCCGTCGATCTCCCAGTCGAGATCACGCAGGAACCGCCATACGTGCTGGGCGATCAGCCCCGTGCCCACGATGCCGACCCGGCGGGCACGGCGCGCGCCGAGCAGCGTCTGCGCGCCGAGCACCGCGGAGGCCGCGGTCCGCGTCGCCGAGAGGATCGAGGACTCCATGCAGGCGAACGGATAGCCGGTGACGCAGTCGTTGAGGATCAGCGTGGCCGAGGCGCGCGGGATTCCGTGCCGCGTGTTGTCCGGAAAACTGGCGATCCACTTGTTGCCGGCGACCTCGAACTCGCCTCCCAGATAGGCGGGCAGGGAGATGATGCGCGACCGGTCCTGGTGCGGGAAGCGCAGGAACGAGCTGTGCGGGTTCGAGCTCTGTCCGGCGTCGTGTGCGAGGTAGGCGGCACGGACGACCTCGACGAGCTCCGGACGGTGACGGTCCGTCTCGGCGGCGATGTCGCCCGCGCCGATCACGGTCATCGGCGGTGGGGCCAGGGTGGACACGGGGTGGTTCTCCTTCAGTTGACGGCCAGGGCTTCGACGCCGGCGGGCGCTACCGCTTCCGCGCGCAGCTGCTGGACCCACGTGGGGTCGTAGACGGTCCGGGCGTAGGCATGGCCGCGGTCGGCGGCGAGGAAGGCGACCCGGGGACGGTGTGCGCCGGGACGGTGACGGGCGAAGTAGTCCTGGACGGCGGCATAGGTGCTGCCGGTCGAACCTCCCGCGTACAAGCCGTACTTGGCGACCAGGGCGGCGCAGGCCTCGGCGGCGCGCACCTCGGAGACGATCTCGACCTGGTCGATCAGCGCCTGACCGCACAGCGGCGGCACGATGCTGGAGCCGATGCCGGGTATCCGCCGCTTCTTCGGCGGGCCTCCGAAGATCACCGAGCCTTCGGTGTCGACCGCGACGACCACGCAGCCCGGGTATGTTTCCTTGATCCGGTGGGAGAGCCCGGCGATCGTGCCGCCCGTGCCCACGCCGACGAAGAGGTAGTCGAGCGGGCCGGCCTGCTCGATCAACTCGCCCGCGGTGAAGCGGTAATGCGCGTCGCGGGCATCCGGATTGGCGTACTGGTTGGGCCAATAGGCCGAGTCGAGTTCGACCAGCAGTTCCTGCACGCGGGACAGCCGGGTCTTCAGGTAGCTCCCCGCCGCATCACGGAGGGAGACCTTCTCCACCCGCTTGCACAGCATGCGGAGTTGGGCCTCGGTGGCCTCGTTGCAGTTCGGATCGATGACCGGGACGAACGAGATGCCGAGCATACGGCAGTAAAAAGCCAGGGCCAGCGCGAAATTGCCGGACGACGACTCGACCACCGTGGTGTCGTGCGCTATCTCCCCGCGACGGATCGCCTGTTCCAGAATCCACAGCGCCGAACGGTCCTTGGTACTTCCGGCGGGATTGCAGAATTCCAGCTTGGCGACGATGTCGTATTGCTCGTCCGCCAGGGGAATCAGCGGGGTTCCCGTGAGGCCCCTGCGGATTTGCTTTGTCCGTTCGATCAGAAATTGATCAGCACGCCTGTGGAGCATGGGCCGAGTGTGGCACGGGGCCGATCGAGACGGCTCAACCGCGACTCAAGTGCGGTGCGACAAAAGGCTGTCGGGGGTAAGGGGCTGTCCGCCGGTGAGGTCGCGCTTCCGTGGGGAAAGGGCGCGATCCTGCTCCCCGCGCGCTCCCCAGCGCCGCCCAGACTCCCCAGATTCTCCCCAGATAGGCCACGTGCAGCGGGATGAGAGCGCCGTCGGCAGCGAGATCATATGCGGTGCTGTGAGCTACGTTGCGTAACTGCCGTAGGCACCTCCGCCTGCGCGGAGAGGACACCCGTGGGGAGTGGTGTGGGGTGGGGAGTGGGGTGGTCCGGTTCACCTCCGCCTGTGCGGGAAGCAGAGTGATACGCCGAGGAGCCGCTCTTCCTCCGCGGGACCATCCCAGCGCCCGCGGGGATGGTCCCGATGCTGCCCACGCCGTGGCCCGACCTGACTCAACTCGCAGTGCGGGAGCCGCGAAGCAAAGGTCGGGTTGTCTGGCGGGGGATGCCCGCCAGACAACCGGTGGGTGTCAGAACTCAGCGGCACGGGCACGACGTCGCCGCCCTCGATGTGACCCTCACTCCCAGGGAAGCCGCCAAGGCTGCGCCAAGGTGCTGCTGTGGGGCGCCGAGCAGAGGCCGGATGGCTCCTTGTGACCGCTCTCTTGCCGCCGCTGGGGATCAGAACCGGCCACTGTCCCACGTCGAACGGACCGGTCACGGTATTGGGAGCAGCCAGTTGGTTAAGCTACGAAGGGGAGCGTAACCAGCTGATGGGGAGGGGAAGATGGCGGTGGAGTCGGCTGAGCCGATTGCGTTCCGCGATTCAGCGGAAGAGGCGATAAAGAGAGAGAAGGGCCACCTCACCGGCGAGGCGAGCGTTGGGACCGGTGGCTACGGAATCCCTAATCCTGGTAGTCCTGGGTCTGCCGAGATGGTCATCACCGCCGTGGGTACGGCGGCAGTACTCCCCTTCATGCAGGCACTCGCGACCCAAGCCGGCAACCGCGCCTTCGAGGCCGCCCGACGGCTGGTGGCTCGCTGGGTTCGGGATCCCGGATCGGGTACGCCGCCGGTGGTGGACGAGGGAGAGTCCCTAACGGTCATCGACGAGGGTGACGGGCGACTGACATTTGAGGTCCCTTCGGCGCTTCCTGACGCGGCATTGGAAGCGCTGACCCGTGTCGATCTGGAGGCCCTGGCCGCACCTTCCCGCGGCGGTGGGAAGGTACTGATCCGGTGGGATGCTGAAGGTTGTGAGTGGCGGAGGGCCGTCATCTAGTAGGGCTTTGTTACATGCTCTTGTCACGGTGGGTGCGTGGTAGTTCGCTGGCTGTATGAGGGCTGGGGAACTTTTCGCGTTTCGGGGCCGGTTGGAGGAGTTTGCTGGGGAGGTGTTCGCGCCGCTTGTGCGGCGGGATCAGCGTGAGAAGGGCGCCTTGTATCTGCGGGGGCTGTTGCTGGACGGCCGACGCAAGTCGATGCAGCCGATGGCTGGCCGTCTGGGGGTGGACCACCAGCAGTTTCAGCAGTTCATCACCTCCTCCACCTGGCCCCGGTCAGCGGCAGCGCGCCGAGCACTCCGCAGATGGCGTTGCCCACGCCCTGGGCCATCAGTTCCTTGTCGAAGTCGGTTCGCGGTCCGTTGTGCATACGGTCGACGGCGGCGGCGCTGAAGAGGCTCTCGGCCGAGGCGATGAGGGCGAAGGCGAGGACCGTACCGAGGGCGGCGAGGCTGCCCAGCGAGGCGAAGTCGGACATCCCCGGCGGCTGTATCGCCGAGAGGAGCCCTTGGACCTCGACGCGGGGTACGGACCAGCCGGCCACCAGGGTTGCCGTGGTGGCCAGGGCGACCGCGGCAAGCGGTGCGGGGAGCAGCTGGGCCTGGGCCGGGAGCTTCTTCCACAGCACGAGGACGGCGATGGTGCCCGCCCCGATGGCGAACGCGGTCAGGGCCTGGCCGGAGGTGGCGATCTCGGTGACCAGGTTTGGCACTCCCAGGATCTTGTCGATCCCGGAGCGGGGCTGTTTGACCCCGGCCATGGTGTAGAGCTGGCCGAAGATCAGAACGAGTCCGATGCCGGCCAGCATGCCCTGGACGACCGCGACCGTGATCGCGCGGAAGAATCGCCCGAACCGCAGTGCACCCAGGGCGAGTTGGATCAGTCCGGAGAGCAGGACGATGGCCCCGAGCACGCCGAGGCCGAATTCCTGGACGGCCTCGAAGACCAGGACGGTCAGGCCGGCGGCCGGGCCGCTGACCTGGAGGCTGCTGCCGGGAAGGAAGCCGACGACCAGGCCGCCGACTATGCCGGTGATCAGGCCGAGTTCTGCCGGCACACCGGAGGCTACGGCTACCCCCACGCAAAGGGGCAGGGCGACCAGGAAGACGACGAGGGAGGCTAGGACATCACGCCGCAGATGGGCGGGTTGTTTGAGAGGGGAGAGCATCAGTGGACTTCCTCGCACAGCGGAAGCGGAAGGGTGGAAGTACTGGGTGGCCCGTGGGGCGGGCGGATGCGGGTCACAGCGACAGGAAGGCCTTCTCGTCCGGCCCGTATGCCTTGACTGTTCCGGTGTGCACCTCGTAGTACCAGGCGTGCACGTTCAACGTGCCTTCCTTGACGCGTTCGGCGATGCAGGGGTGAGTGTGCAGTCGCTCCAACTGGGCGACCGCGTGGAGCTGGACCGCCTCTGCGACGTCGGGGGAGAGGGGTGTGGTCGTCTCGGGCTGGACGGCCGCGTGCTCCAGCCAGCCCTGTACGGCGGGCAGGCTGGAGAGATCACCCCCGCTGACCAGCGCGTTGACCGCGCCGCAGTGGGAGTGGCCGCATACGATGATGTCGCGGACGCCGAGTACCCGCACCGCGTACTCGATGGTGGCTGTCTCCGCGGCGGGGTGGTCGCTGCTGTACTCGGGCACGATGTTGCCCGCCGTCCGCAGCTCGAACAGTTCACCTGGGCGTGCACCGGTGATCAGTGACGGCACCACCCGCGAGTCGGAGCAGGTGATGAACAGCACCTCGGGGCTCTGGCCGGCCTCGAGGGCGCTGAACTCCGCAGCACGCTCTGCCACATGCGTCGTGAAGGATCGCGCGTTGTCAACCAGGGACTTCATGGTGGCCTTTCTCCTGCGCTCACGAGCGTGCTCGCGAACGCGGTGTGTTCAGGTCATCAGTGGAAGGAACATGTTCCGGTCCGCCTAAAGGCGGCAGCCGGTGATTCCGCGTCATCGTCGACGCGAAACGAAGAGGTGATCCGAGACGGGACGGCGCCCACGCCTAAAGGGCGGAGCGCCTCGCCACCGTATGGCGGCGGGAGCGGGGACGTCTGCGGTCCGGGAGCAACCATGCCGACCAGCGGTCGCACACGCAGGGGGTCCGCCGCCACTCCATCAGCGCATCTCCCCCAAAGGTCACGGCCATTGGCCAAAGCACACACGCGCCACTGCGTCAGCACGCCAGGTGGTCCGCTTGGCCATCACGTGAACACTTCTTTGCGTGGATATTACCTCATGGTCGGGGGGCAAGTCACGCTCAAATCACGGTAACGCGCCGTCTCCCACGGCCAATTGGTGCATTTCCTATTGCGATGCGCAAAGGTGTACGCCCCTGGGTGGAGCGAGAGCCGGAGAGCGCTCCCACCATCGCCACGACTGATCGTGGCTCCTCAGTGCTCCAGACCGGTGCGGGAGTCGATGAGGAACGGCCGCTTGTCGACCAGGGGTTCGTTGATCGGGGGGCGATGTAGCCCGGGGCGATGGTGGTCACGATGATGCTGTTCTTCCACAGCCCTCCACGAAGCGACTGAAGGTATCTCGTGAGCCCCGCCTTGGAGGCGCTGTAGAGCGACCCGCCCGGCACGCCGAAGGCCGCCGCAACGGGGGCGATGCCCACCACCTGCCCGCCGCGCTGACGGCGGGAGTGGGTGACGGCAGCATCTATAGTCGCCGTCGCGCCCAGCAGATAGACGTCGACCGCCGCGCGGTGCGCCTCGAAGCGGCCCTCACTGGTGTCGCCCCGGTGTCGGCCCCGGCGTTGGCTATACCGGTCCCAGCCTGCCGAATCGCGAGGTCGCCTCGTCGACCGCGCGAGCCACTGCCTCGTGGTCGGTGACGCCGAGGGCTGCCACGGACACCGAACGCCGGGGGTATGCACTGTCACCGGGACGGGCAGCGCCGAGATGGGGCATGCCCCGGAGCTGTCGGCCGTGGTCCTCGTGTGGTGCTCGGCGTCAGAGGTTGCCGCGTCGCTCCTGCTCGCGCTCAATCGACTCGAACAGGGCCTTGAAGTTGCCGTTGCCGAAGCCGAAGGAGCCGTGCCGCTCGATCAGTTCGAAGAAGACCGTCGGCCGGTCGCCGAGGGGCCTGGTGAAGATCTGTAGCAGGTAGCCGTCCTCGTCGTGGTCTACGAGAATGCCCCGCTTCTGCAGCTCCTCGATCGGCACGCGCACCTTGCCGATCCGCTCCCGCAGCTCCGGGTCCTCGTAATAGGCGTCCGGGGGCGACAGGAACTCCATGCCCTCCTTGCGGAGCTCGTCGACCGTCCGCAGGATGTCGTTGGTCGCCAGGGCGAGGTGTTGGGCGCCCGGTCCGCGGTGGCGCTCCAGGTACGCGTCACTCTGCGCTGTGCGCTTGGCGATGGCCGGATCGTTGCGCGGGAACTTCACGCGGTGATTGCCGTTGGCGATGACCTTCGACATCAGGGCCACGTAGTCGGTCGACATAACATCACTGATGAACGCAGCCATGTTCACGAAGCCCATGACACGGTGGTATGGGCCGACCCACTCGTCCATCTTGCCGAGTTCGACGTTGCTGACGATGTGGTCCAGAGCATGGAACAGCCGCTTGGGAGCACCGTCGCGTTTGACATAGCTGCTCGTGGCCGGCTTATAGCCCGGCAGGTACGGGCCGGCGTAGCGGGCCCCGTTCACCAACCGCTGGACGAGCGTGTGGCGCGTCTCTCCGTACGTGGCGATGGTGGCGACGCGCACCACCCCGTGCTCGTCGCTCAAGTCGTACGGACCCTCAAGAACCGAGGTGCCGGTGCGGCGGGCCCGGGCGATGTACTTGTCCACGTCCGGGACTTCGAGGGAAATGTCGATCACGCTGTCGCCGTGGGCGGCGTGATGGTCGGCCAGAAGACTGTCCGGGCCGACGGCGCCCTTGAGGACGAAGCGGATCGAGCCCGACTGCAGGACGAACGCCTTGTGGTCCCAGTTGCCGTTCTCCGGGCCGGAAGAGGCCACCAGCTCCATGCCCCACGTGGACTGGTAGTAGTGAGCCGCCTGGGTGGCGTTGCCGACGACGAACACGATCGCGTCCCACCCGTTCACGGGGATCAGGTCGGTGCTCTCGTCGTACTCGACCAGGTCCACCAGCTGTTGGAACTGGTCGAGGTCGAGACCGGCTGGCTGCTCCTGGTCGGTCAGGGGGTCCCTGCTCATGCTGTTGACTACTCCGTTTCGAGAGGGGGTTGCGGACGTGCGGTGGGCGGGAGGCGACAGCGGTTCGGCGAGCCACGGGGCGGGCCACACGACGCTGTCGCAGCGGGCTCATGTCACCCGGGCGACTGTCGATGCAGTCGATGGTCAGGAGGTGTAACCTTCGCTCCTTACCCTGCTGGCTTCCCGACAACTCGGTCATGGGAGGTACTCACCTTCTTGGTGGCTCGTGGGGCGCCGCCGGGCGCTTACGCAGAGGTTCGGCGCTCCGGGGGCGGCTCAGTTGAGGGCAATTTGCTTGGTCTCCGGCATCCGCCAGACAGCGAACGAGCTGATCAGTAGGAGGGCGGTGACGTATCCGAGGAAGAGTGCCGCATGACCGGAACGGTTGAGCCGGGTCTGTAGATACGGGGTGGTGCCGCCGAAGAGCGCTGCGCCGACGGCGGCCGCGAATCCGGCCCCCTGCGGTGTGTACGCCGGGGGAAGATCTCCGCGTACGCGACGGGGGAGACTGCCGCCCCCGGTGCGTTGAAGACCATCGCCCCGATCAGGGCAACGGCTAGCGTGTGTCGGTTTCGGGCTGGTGGTCACCGGCCCCCTACCGGCACATCCAGCTCATGGAGTGGGCCCGACCGGCTTCGGCACCTGTCTGGTGCTCCATGTCAGCCCGCGGCTTCACCACGGACGCCAGCATGTGTGGTCCGCGATCGTCACGCGCCGCCTGTACCGCGTGCCGCGCCGGATGTGCACCACCAAGAGTGCTCTACGCTCTGAGATCCGGGAAGCGTATGACTACTCGCTTCTGTACGCTTCTTGCGCCAGACCGTGGATCGGCGTTCTCCAGCGCTTGAGGGACCTGGGCCGTGGCCCAGGTGGGCTGTCTTCGGGTGGAGACGCCGAGTCTGGCCAGGGTGCGGTGGCCGTGTCCTTCGGCAGTGCACGAGGAGATCGCCAGCTTGACGGCGATCTCCATGTCGGTCAGGCCGCGGGCGAGCAGAGCGGCGATTTGGACGCCCTCGCGCACAGCAGCGGTGCGCAGGCGTGGACCTCCAGTGCTTGATCGAGCAGGACACGGGACTCGGTCGGGCATCGATTGTGAGCCAAGCTCCGCAGCGTCGCCGCACACATGTGCCTCACTCAGTGGCCGCGCCTCGCGAGAGCAACGGGCCGCTTCCAGCAGCAGATCCGCGTCATGGGCACGCAGCCCCTGGCGCCGGTGGTGCCAGAGGAGAGGTGGTACCCGAGCAGGACGACACCCCCGCTGCGTTCCGTCGCCTCATGGACGGCCACGAAAGTAGCCTCTGCCCCGTCATTGCGATTGAGCTCGATGCAGCAGTTGGCCAGGGCGAGTGCCGCTCGATCCGCTGGGCCGGGTGGCTTGTTCCGGCGCGAACCGAGATGCCTGCCGCGCCAGTTCCAGGTCCTTGGTATCGGGAGATTTCAGGAACCGCCTGGCCGGCAGGGGGCGTCGCCGACGCCGTACGCCTGGGCTGCGCGCCGGGGGATCACCGCGACAGATCCGACCTCCGGCAGCTCACCCCGGTCGAACGGCACACCGGGCTGAACGCAGTGAACCGGAGCGCCTCGGTCATGGGCACATCAGCGCTCTTGGCTGCAGCTTGCGCTTCCGTGAGTGTCAGGTCGAATCGGTCGCGCGCAGGCGATCTGAACGATGATCCAGCGCAGCGGGCTCGCCAACTCCGGATCCGGGCTCCTCCGGCTGGGCCAAGCGCCCGGATGAGAGATGCCCGATCGCTCGGGACAGCTGCAAGGTGGGGGCAGCGCCGATCGTCGGGGCAGAGAAGCTCCAGCGCTTTGTCAAGCAGGCGTAGGGCCACCGTCGCTGCTCGCGCGGCGAGCTGTGGAGCGAAGTCCGTGCAGCGGCCTCTGTGCTGTCGCACCGCACGGTGCTGCCTCGAGCTCTTCCACGCATGGCGTGTGAATGGTCGAGATCCATTTCCGTGCGGGGGGGAGAGAGAGGTGGCAATCAGGTAATTCTACGATTGTGCGCGGAGCGCTGCAGCGCTACGTTCTCAGTCATCTGACCAGCGGGCATGTCGATTTCCGGAGACTTTGGAAAGACCTTACAGCCACCGGCGCAGCGGTGCCTCCGCAGCGCCTAGGGCGGAAACGTCTCAGTCGACTTCCGCATCAGCTCATTCTTCCACCTCACGAGACAGGGGAAGGAACATGTCCGCACTCAGCCAACACAGTCTTCCGGCGAGGGTGGCCACCAAAGTACTGGCCGCACTTATCGCCGCTTTGGGGATCGTCATCGCCCCGCTCCCTACCGCCATCGCTCACGCAGACAGTGGAAGTAGTGACATCTACGTTTCCATCAGTCCAAGGAATGACAGCGGACTGAGCTTTAAGCACATCCCGCCAATGGTGTGCAAAGATCCTGAACATGTGGCCCCATGGGAAGACGGTGGGATTCCAGATGGAAATGCATTTCCGCCGTGTCGCCAAGTTGGGCCGAATTCCCTCCAGCTTGCACCTGCCGCAACGGAACAGTTGGGGCCGTCGAACACGAAGTCGAATCAACAGTTCACCATTGTCCCGGCCTCCGACGGATGGTTCAATCTGCAGCTCACCGATCAAGGGTCTGTCGTCTGTCTCGCGGAACCGTCCAGTGGGCTTTTCAACGAGCAGCCATGTCCGACGTCCGGAACTTGGACTCTGCAGCCGGCGAGCGACGCAACGAACTACTTTCTGATCCGCCATGTCGGAGACAACATGTGCATCGCTCCCAGCGGAGACGTGAGTAGCGGGACCCTGGTGGGAGTGAGTGCCTGCGACGGTGGCAACACGAAGCAGCAATGGTCCATCACCACTTCTGACAACTCCACGCCGCCCGCGCCCAGCAATGGTGCTGCGATCAGCTTGGGCGAAAACAAGATCGAGGTGTGCAACTGGGGAGGCTACGCCGCCAGGGCGGTCATCGACTACAAGGTCAAGGCGGATGCGTCGAGCGACACAGAGACTTCGGGCCATTACGCGATCGAATCGTTCCCAGTCGATCAGTGCCGGACTGCAACGCTGCCAGCGGGGAAGGTCTCGGCAACGATAACCCTCCGCCGATACACGGGCTACAAGCTGGGTGATTACGCGTTCGCCGATGGCGCCGCTGGTTCATTTGCCGGCGCCGGTGAGAACGACAAGATCACGGCAGTCTGGACCCTTGGCGGGCCACACGCGAACGCCACGTATCACATGTACGGCGCGACGTGTGATTCGTCTTCGGGTTTCGAGCAGAAGAGCGACAGTCAGGTGTTTTCAAAGCAGGAGAGCGGCCAGCAGGGCTGCACATCAAACATCTCTGCCGCCGATGTGGGCGCAATTGTCAACACTGCTTGGGGAGTCCTGGCATCGCTCATGAAATTCTTCTAGGCGGAATGTTTACGCCCAGTACGTCCACGACGCGATCCCTGATATTCGGTAGCCTTCGACAGGGGATACTTGGAGGCCAGGAATTCCCTCGTGCGCCCGAACGCTAGCCTGATCAAGCTAGGAGCATTGGCCCGGCAGGACTCCCTGCCGGGCTCTTCCTGCAAGGTCCGACATCCGTGGATGCTGCCGTGGAGCAGCCAGCCAGCCCGGCGGATGCTGCGTGAAGCGACTGACCAGCCAGGTGACGAAGCACGGGACGAGTGCCCCCGCCCCCGCCCCCGCCTTCGCCGACGCTACGCGGCTGTCTCGCGCTGCTCGCCCCGGCCGTCGTCGCGATCTTGATAGCGGTCCCCACCGCCATCTTCAACCTGGTCATCCACCGCCAGCTGGGCCGCCGGATCACCGTCGGGAGCCTGTCAACTTGCGGCGCGGACCGTTCCGTGGGCTACCGACGCTCAACACTCCGGCAGCGCCTGGCCCGGTTCGTCCCCTCTCAGAAGCAGACCCGATGCGGCGCGGATGATCATTCCCTTGGCCCGGCCGACGATGTGGTAGTAGCCGTCGGCATCCCTGCGGGTGGGGGCGCCAGTACAGATCCAGCCGTTGTTGATCGCCTCGGCGGAGACCTCGGGGCGGTTGTACCGAGTGTCCCTTGATCGCGATCTCGCCGACCGTATCGGGGCCGTCGGGGAGTGCGCTCCAGTCACGGTTGATGAGCTTCATGTCCACGCCCCACATCGGCTTGCCGATGGAGCCAGGCCGGTTCTCGTCCGTGCCTGGGGTGAAGCGCAATGCGGGGGAGGTCTCCGAGAGCCCGCATCCCTCACCTCAGGTCCCCGCGAAGCGATGATGCTACGGGTCGGAAACTTCACCCTGACCCACCTCTTCAGGCCCAAGGTCAGACCTGAGGATGACGGCCGGGATGCGGGTGCCACTAGCGGCTGGTCCGGCTATACGTCTATCGGGCGAAGACCGGCCCGATCCGGCGCTTTAAGAATGAGTCATGTCTTCCGTCTCGTTCCCCAGGAGTCTCAATGATGAAGTCAAGCCTCCTGCGTGACCGGCGGGGCGGAGGTGAACGTCCTGCTGTCGCGCACAAGCGCCCACAGAACGTCGGCCCGCCGCCGGGCCGGGGAGAGAACGGACTGGACGTGCTTGCATCCCTCGCCGCGCTTCTTGAGGTAGAAGTCCCGGTTCGGTCCCTCGCGGATGACACCGGTCTGGGCGGACATGGAGAACACCCTGCGCAGGCAGCGACAGTAGCGCTTGGGCCGGTGGAGGTTGCCGGTCCGTCGTCCGGAGTCGCGCGGGACGGGCACCAGGCCGGCCGCCGAGGCCAGGTGGCCGGCGTCCATGTAGGAGGACAGATCTCCAGCAGCGACGACGAACTCGGCTCCCCGTATCGGACCCATGACAGGCCGGGACTCGATGAGCTCCGCCTGCGGATCGCCTCGAAAAGCGTCGCGGATCTGCCGGTCGATCCGCCTCAAGCGGTCGTCCAGGGCCAGGACCTGTGCCGTCAGGTCAGCGACGACCTGGGCGGCAACGTCCTCGCCGGACAGCGCGGTATGCTGCGTCTGAGCCGCCTCCAGGGCGGTGGCCGCGACCGCGTCGGCGCCGCGGACGCTGCGGTTGGCCAGCCACGCCGTGAGCCGGACCCGGGCTGCGGCGCCGGATGGCGGCCGGGGTCTAGTAGCCGGTCAGCGGGACGAGCGCACCCTTGTGGCTGCTGTCGTCGAAGGCCCAGCCCAGTGGTGCCCCTTACTTGCGTCGATCACGGCCCAGACCTGGGCCTGGGGCTTGCTCACTCGCCCCTCCTCGTTCCGCACAGCATGCCGTCGGCCCGAGGAACACCCCACCGTCATCACCGTAGACAGCGGCCGTACAAAGCGCGCAGATTTCAATCAGCAGTGAGGGCGCCCCGGAGTACCGGACAGCCACTCCTTGGGAGCCGCTGAAGGCACGCACCCATAAGCCACGTCCGGCCCTCCCGGGCCACCCAACAAACTACGGAGTGCCATGTCACACGCGGCTGCCGCCCCGGAGCGGCCCGGCTCGCCCGCGGGCCGACCCAGCGCGTCCGACAGCCGCACCCGCCAGGACAACCGCACCTCCACCCACGCGTTCAGGGAGGACACCGTCTATCGCCGCGCATGCGTCGTCGGCCGACGGACAGCGGTCCGGTTCTCGTTGACAGTCCCCAGCGGAATCGTGGCTCCGACACCCACCGCAATAGGGGAAGTAAGGAAAGCCCTCCGCAGGCTCGCTGGTCCCCGTACGTCGGGACTCGGGTGGGACTTACGCGGTGCACTCCTGTCCGACGGCGGTGGTCCAGCGTGGAACTCGTCGTAAGTCCGATTGCCGCAACGAGTTCATTGAGGAAGACGGGGCGAGTCCCATGGCAGGTTCAAGACGGGATGCTGGATGGATACCAGCGGAAGTCAACACCTTCGTCGGGCGACAGCGCGAGATGTCGCAGGCACGGACGTTGCTCACTCGAAGCAGGCTGTTGACGTTGACGGGTGCTGGCGGAATCGGCAAGACCCGTCTGGCGCTACGGGTAGCTCGCGATGTTCGACGCTCGTTTCCCGACGGAGCGTGGGTGGTGGACCTGGGGCCGGTGGAGGACGGCGCGCTGCTCGCACAGACGGTGCTGGCCGCGCTGGGCCTTGACCACAAATCGGCGTTGCCGGCAGTCACGGTGCTGGTCGATCACCTCGCGGACAAGCAGCTGCTGCTGGTGCTGGACAATTGTGAGCATGTGCTCGAAGCCAGCGCGGTCCTCGTTCGCACGCTGCTTGCCGCAGCGCCCGGTTTGAAGGTGCTGGTGACCAGCCGACAGTCACTCGGAATTGACGCCGAGTCCCTGCTGACCGTACCGCCGCTGGCGACACCGAATCCTGACCGGCCGCCGCCGCCGAGGGCCATGATGCGGTATGCGGCGGTGCAGCTGTTCGTGGAGCAGGCCTCGGCCGTACTCGGCGAATTCACACTCAGTGAGGAGGATCGTCTGGCCGTCGCGGGTATCTGCCACCGGTTGGACGGCCTCCCGCTCGCCATCGAACTGGCGGCGGCCCGGCTGCGGGTGCTGTGTCCGCAACAGCTCCTGGGCGCTCTGGATGACCGCTTGGCCTTGCTGAACGAGGGGAGCCGCGCCGCGCCGGCGCGGCAGCAAACGCTGCGCGCGGCGATCGACTGCAGCTTCGTCCTGTGCACCCCTCAGGAGCAGTGGGGGTGGGCACGCCTTTCCGTCTTCTGCGGTGGCTTCGACCTGGAAGCGGCCGAAGCGGTCTGCGCAGGGGAAGGGCTAGCCCGCGAGCAAGTCCTTGGTGTCATCTTGGAGTTGGTGGACAAATCCGTGCTGACGATGGAGAGCCGGCGCGGGCTGGGGCGCTACCGCATGCTGGAGACGATCCGCCAATACGGCCGCGACCTGCTGCGCCTTGGAGGGGAGGAGACGGCCGTACGGCGCCGGCACCGTGACCACTACCGGGAGCTGGCCGCCCGTGCGGAAGCCGATTGGTTCAGCGCACGCCAGGAGGCCTGGTCCACCCGTCTGTATCTGGAGCGCACCAACATCCGCGCGGCCCTGGAGTTCTGCCTGAACACGCCGCACGAAGTGGACGCCGGGCTCGTCTTGGCCACCTCCTTGTGGGGCAACGCGCTGGGTGCGGGCAGTCTGGATGAGCAACGCCGTTGGTTCGGCCAGGCCCTTGCACGGGATGCCGAGCCGACCCCGGCCAGAGCCAGAGCACTGTGGGTCGACGGCTGGCTGGCCCTCCTGCTCGGCGATATCTCTACCGCGCAGGCCCGGCTGGATGCATGCCAGGACCTTGCGAAACGGCTGGGTGATGCGGAATCCCTGGCCCACGCTGTGCAGTTCGCCGGACTGACCGCACTCTTTCGAGAAGACTTTCCCGCAGCGGTGTGCCTGTTGGAGGAGGCCTTCGACCGCCACCGCGCCACCGCGGACCTGTGGGCTGAGTGGACGGCCCTGTTCCTCCTCGCTGTTGCTTACTGTCTGACCGGCGACCCGCGCGCCTCCGCGATGGCGGAACAGTGTCTGGCCCTGTGCGACGCCCACGATGCGCGATGGTCCCGCTCCTACGCGCTGTGGCTCCTCGGGCTCCAGCACTGGCTCTGTGGGGACACCCGGCGCGCGATCCCCTTGCTCCAGGACGGGCTGCGCATCGTCCGATCCGGCCGCAACCTCCTCGGCGCGGCCCAGTGCCTTGAGGTCCTGGCCTGGGCGACAGCGCAGGACGGACGCAGCGAACAGGCCGCCACCCTCCTAGGTGCCGCCCAAACGGCCTGGCTGTCGGTCGGCATCGCACTGCCCGGCCTCGGCCGCCTCCTCCATTACCACAGCGAATGTGAGGCCCGGCTGCGTGGCTTCCTCGGAGATTCCGCCTATGCCGCCGCCGCGAAGAGGGGAACCAAGCTCACACTGGACCAGGCAACCGACTACGCACTCGGCGAGCCGCCCACCACACCCACCACACCCACCACACCCACAGCCCCCATCCCTGAAGCCCCCCCAACGCCCCTGACTCGACGACAACGGCAGGTGATCGAGCTGCTTGCCCAAGGTCTGACCGACAAGCAGATCGCCGCCAAGCTGGTGTTGTCCCCACGCACGGTGGAAGGACACGTATATCGCCTGCTCGCCGTACTCGGCTTCGACTCACGCACCCAGATCGCCACCTGGGCGGTGGAGAACTTCGCGCCGTGCCAGGGGGAGCCTGATGAATCAGGCTCTGTCCGACCCGGCGCAGCATGGTGAAGGCGTTTGCCACGGTCAGACAGATCAGGCGCAGCAGCATGATCGGTCATCGTACTGCTGCGACGTCGACCGCCGTGGCACCCAACGCCATCTGTCTCCTGACTTGCGTGGAAGGACTTCTCGGCACCACAGCGTCCGCTTCGAGGAGAGACCCTCGTGCTTGTCGTGCCGCAGCTTCGCGGCGAAAGTGTCTGCTGGAATCTTCGTCTCGAAGCTCTGCCGGCGTTCGGAGCTCCTCCGTAAGGTCCAGGTGTGGTCAGTTGGTTGGTTGCCGCCGTGCGGCTTCATGATGCGGGGCGCCTGGCCGGAGCGGAGGCATGTGGCGGTGGCGATCACGAGCGCTGCGGCTCCGTAGGCGCATGCCTGGAGGGGGAATCCGGGGAAGAGCCGGCCGGCCTGGTAGAGGGTGGTGCCGGCGAGGGTGACGGTCAGCCACTCCCAGCGGCCGTTCCATGGCTACGAGGGCGACCACGAGCAGGGAGTACCAGGGGTGGTTCGGGGAGAGCAGGAGCAGGGTCGCGCCGGTGGGCAACAGGGCGCCGCGCCAGGAGCGTGTGGGGTCACCGCGCCGCCACACGTACAGCCCGGTCAGCGTGAGCAGTACTGCCGCGGGCGCACTGGCGGCGGCGTCCGCCAGCGCCAGTCGCAGCAGGGCGAAGCGGTGTACGTGCCCGGGTTGGTAGCCCTCCTCGTGGAGATACCGGGGCAGGTAGCCCAGGGCGCCCGCGCCGGAGGCGAGGACGTGGGGCAGGCAGGCGAACGCGACTGCGGTTATGGCGCCCGCGACGACGCGCGCTGGTCCGCGTTCCGGACAACAGGGCAGGGCCAGGCAGGACTTTGACGGCGATCGCGGCGCCGAGCAGCCCACCGCGGAGGATTCCTGCGATGGCGGTGTCGAGCGTGAGCACGACGAACAGGAGACCGAGAGTGTCCTGTGGGCCTGTTGACCGCTTCAAGGGCTACCGGCGGGCACCAGGCCCACAGCGCGGCCGGCCGTCGTCCGGCCGCAGGTCACCACGACGACGCGGGACGCGGAGCGGCGCGAGGGTCGTGCCGAAAGCTAGGACGGCGCCGTCGACATGGAGGGGCTCGTGGAGGCTGTTCGGCAGGGACAGCGCGTGAACGGCGAGGTACCAGGTGGGAACGGTGGGCCGGTTGCTGCGGAGGAAGAGGCCGTCGCTGGTGCGAGCGAATCCCCAGCCACTGCAAGTCTTGTTGGGGAAGAGCCAGTCGTCGCGCAGGCGGGTCAGCTATGGCTCGGCGGGCGGGTACGCGTAGGGGGAGATTCCGGCGGCTGGACGCGGCCGTCCCAGGCGTAGCCGTACATGTCGGTGCTGGTGCGCGGCTGCGCGGTGAGTTCGGCTAGGGCGACCGCGGCCGATCCTGTCAGTACGAGGACGGACGTGGCGCGGGCCGGGGGATTGCCCACGGTTCACACGGCAGCGGCGAACAGAGCCAGGCTACGGCGTATCCCGCCAGAAGCCGGCCGGGCGCGCTGTGGCCGTGGCCGATCCCCCCGCAGGGCGTCGGCCACGGCCTCCCCGTCGCGGACGTGGGCGTGCCGGCAGTCCACCCCGTCGGGGATGGGCGGTGCAGTGCGGTGGGCGGCGGGCAGCAACGAGTCGATGACGCGCACCTCGTGCCCCGTGGTGAGGGGGCGGTGACGATGGTGCGAGCCGATGAAGCCCGCACCTCCAGTGACCAGGATCAACATGCCACCAAACGTAGGGAGACGCACGCCGGTGGCGGGGCACTCGGTGCGAGGTCGGGTTCGTAGGGCCATCGTGCTCCCGCGCGTCCTCGCCGGGTGCCGACGCCACCGGCAGCAGGGCGAGCGCCACCCGAAGCCGGCGTCGTGAACACGCAGGCGGGCTGCCCGGGCGCTCCGGCGCCCGCTCGCAACGCATCCGGTGCCGGTAGGACGGCTCGTCCCACGGGAGAGAAGGCACGAAAAGAGTCACGCATTGGGCTGCCGATGAGCAGGCCCGAACCCCCTCACGGCCAGCCAAACCGCCGTCACCGCGGCCACGGCCACTATCGCGATCAGCCAATTGTGCGGATGATCCAGCGGCAGCACCGAGGCATTGGCCGTCTTCCCCGACCGCAGCAGCACCGGCAGTGTCACCGTCGTCAATACGCCCGCAATCAGCAGCGCCCCGCGGACCGGACTGCGCCCACCGCCGCGTACCAGCACCCATCCGACCAGCAGCACGAACGGGGCGATCACCACGTCGTGTAGGAGGACCGCTCCGCCGAGCCACATCAGAACATCTATCGGGTCGCGGACGTCCACCCCCGCGGCCATGTGCACCACACCGGCCGCACCCAGGACCACGCCCAATGCCTTCGGCCGATCCGGGGCGATGAACCGCGCTGGGTATCCGTGGTCGGGGTGCAGTTCCTCGCCGTTCGAGCCCAGGGCGAGCAGGGTAAGAGGATCGCGGGCGTGCTCAGGCCCGAGCTCCCGGTAGCCGCCTCTCGGCTCCAATGACTCCACCCGTACGCGCGCATGCGCCGACGCCCCCGCACGCGCCAGCAGCTCCACCTGGTGTTGCGGGAGGGCGCGCAGCTCGTCCAGGCTCAGGGCGTACGGCTGCACGCTGGTCACCACCACCAGGCAGTACTCCTCGGCAGCGTTCCCGCCTACCCCCGCCGCGGCGGGGGGCCGGTAGACCGGAAGCCCCTTCGGGCCCCGGTCCGGGTGGCGGGGCGCGAACAGGGCCACAGTCCTGGGCGACCGGCCAGTCCCATGTGCCTTGACCGCGTAGTGCACGGATGCGAACGAAAACGGCCACGCATACCACTGACCGTGTTCAACAGCCCGGTCGCCCATGCGAACTGGGCGTCGGCCATCAGCACCGCGACCGGCAGCCGTACCAGGGCGTGCTTGACCGACCGCAACGGCGGCCCCCCGAACAACCGCAGATACACCGCCTACAGCTTCGTCAGCAGCAAACGGGACCGCAGCGGTGCCAGAGACGACGTGAAGGCCCTGACTGAGCCGACAACCCCACGTCGGGCGGCTTGGGATGCTGTTGGGCAGCAAGCCCGGCGGATGCTGCATGAAGTGACTGACCAGCCCGGCGATGAAGCACAGGACAAGCACCACCCCTAGCCATCTGCCGATCGAGGGCGCCGTGCGGGCATCATGCAGTCTGCCCTTGAACACCGGCGAAAGGGCTTCCAGTTTCATCTTTCCATTCCAACTCGGCGCGTACCGGTCACGGAACAACTGAACTCTGAGGGAACAGGGGCATCCCGTCGGCACGACGTTCGCCGCCGCTCAGGACGTGTCCGGGCGATCATGCGGGGAGCCCGAGAATCAGAGTTGCGGCGGTGGCCGTTCCAAAGCTGTGTGATGTCCCACCCGACAAACAGGCCATGGCCTCGTCACCTGGAGTGGTGAAGCTGCTGCGTCCTCGCCCTCAGCCAGGTCTGAGCTCGCATCTGGAGGTCGTATACCCGGACACGACTGGCCAGCCGCGAGTTGCCCAAGCCTGCACGCGGACCGGCCCGCTGTCGCGGTGCCGGTCCTGACGCGCCCGGAGGGGCCGACGGGTGAGAGCGGTGCGATGCCGGCAGATCTACCCAGACCGGCAGAATGGCGCTGGTGAGTGGGCAGGCACGGACTTCCGTTGGGATGGTCAGGGGACTCGACTCCTCCTGATCGCCGAAACCCGTACCTGCCTCCGTCTCACCGCCGGGCAGTCAGCTGCGAAGCAGGCCAGACACCCGATCACCATCAATCGAGAGCGACGTAGCCCTGTGGGTCACGGCTGCTGAGCATTACCGCCAGGCAGGTCGGTGGACGGTGCCGGTGACGTGGTCGACGTGGAAGCGTCTTCCGTCGCGGGAATCTTGAGCTGATTCCACGATGTGGCACCGGGGATGCCGTCCGCATCTGGGCCCTGGTATCCCAGACTTTCCTGCCACTTCTGGTAGGTGCTCTGTAGCGCCTCGCCCCACTTGGAGCTCACTTGATCGGGCGCCAGGTATCCGATTTCGGCGAGGCGCTTGGCCAGGGCGAGGATGACCGGACTGTCCTTCCCTTCAACGAAGTACCCCTTACCCGGGAACGGCTCGAGAGCGTTGCCGTCAGGTGGTGTGGTCGGCGTGGAAGCGTCACCCGTTGCGGGAACCTTGAGCTCATTCCACGATGTGGCACCGGGGATGCCGTCCGCACCTGCACCCCGACCTCCCAGATTCTCCTGCCACTTCTGGTAGGTGCTCTGTAGCGCCTCGCCCCACTTGGAGCTCACTTGATCGGGCGCCAGGTATCCGATTTCGGCGAGGCGCTTGGCCAGAGCGAGGATGACCGGACTGTCCTTCCCTTCAACGAAGTACCCCTTACCCGGGAACGGCTCGAGAGCGTTGCCGTCAGGTGGTGTGGTCGGCGTGGAAGCGTCACCCGTTGCGGGAACCTTGAGCTCATTCCACGATGTGGCACCGGGGATGCCGTCCGCACCTGCACCCCGACCTCCCAGATTCTCCTGCCACTTCTGGTAGGCGCTCTGTAGCGCCTCGCCCCACTTGGAGCTCACTTGATCGGGCGCCAGGTATCCGATTTCGGCGAGGCGCTTGGCCAGAGCGAGGATGACCGGACTGTCCTTCCCCTCAACGAAGAATCCATCACCCGGATAGACCTCGTACGTGCCCTGGTCAGTGCTCTGGTCAGCGCCGCCCCCCGGCGTGGCCCGAGCCGGAGAGGCCTGGGTGGCTGCGCTCGATGCGGACGAACTCGTGAGCGTCTGACGGTGCGCCGACGTGCTGGAGTGCGGGAACTCGTCAGAGGTCGACAGGGGACTTTCGAGCCCGCCCGGCTTGCTGTCGGCCAAGGCGGCTGTCTCTGATGCAACCAACGCGGCGGTGAAGGCTCCGGCAACAGTTGCTGCGGATACCCATTTACGCGTTCGGCTGACACGTATTTTGCGATGCATGCCCATGCTTTAGATTCCCTGATCCTTATTCATTGTTTTTCGGTGAAGCGCTTTCCGGTGAAGTCGTCAGACTATTCCTGGAAACTGTCGTCGCGGGACGAGGTCGCCGAACGGCGAATGCGAACCACTTCCCCGCAATCGCAATATTTGTCGAGCAGGACGACGCTGATTGCTGCACCCAATAGGGTAGTGACGGTGCGATGGGCAGTTCCCAGAATTTGAACTGTGCGACTGACGATAGGGGACGTTATGTCGGGTCTCACCTCCTCGGCCGTCTAGACGGAAACGACGTGCAATCGCCATTCGTGCTATAGCATCCGAGCCGACGGAAGGGCTGTGCCACTCCGCTATCCCTTGGACGCTGCTACGGGTGAGTGCTCGAATCCGGAGGGACACCTTGCAGGACCCTAGAAGTCTCGGCCCCTTGAGGGCCGGGTAGTCATGGGTGACCTTGCGGATGGGTCGCCGCGCCGACGATCGAGCTCAGCACGTGCGACGAATTCAGCCGACTGGCCATCATCTTTCCTGTCCACCCCGGCGTCGGAAAGCGTAGAAGTACGCTCTTTGCTACTTGACCATGTCCAGCTAGTGAGGCGGAGGGTTTGGCTTGCCTGCTCGTGGCGGGCGATGCTGGAGTTGGCGATCGGGAAGTGTGCGCACATAGCGGCTGCTGACCTCGGTGCGGTGCCGGTAGATCTTCCCAGACCGGCAGAATGGCGATGGTGAGTGGGCAGGCACGACTTCCGTTGTGATGGTCAGGGGACTTCTCCTGGTCATCGAAACTCGTGCCTGCCTCCCGTCTCACCGCCAGGCAATCAGCTGCGAAGTAGGTCAGCCACCCGATCACCCATCAATAGAGCGACGTAGTCCTGTGGGCCAAGGCTGCCGAGCGTTACTTCAGGCTGGCCGGTGGACGGTGCCGGTGGCGTGGTCGACGTGGAAGCGTCATCCGTCGCGGGAATCTTGAGTTCAGCCCAAGATGCGGGATCGGGCATGCCGTTCGCATCTGCACCCTGGTATCCCAGATGCTCCTGCCATTTCTGATAGGCGCTCTGTAGCGTCCCGCCCCATGTGGAACTCACCTGATCGGGCGCCAGGTAGCCAATATCGGCGAGACGCTTGGCCAGAGCGAGGATGACCGGACCGGTCTTCCCCTCAACGAAGTATCCAACAGGCCCCGGATAGTCCTCGTACGGGCCGTCGCCAGCGTACTTGCCAGATGTGTCGGAAGAGGCCGACAGGGGACTCTCGATCGCGTCCGGCTTACTGTCGGCCAAGGCGGCCGTCTCTGATGCAGCAAATGCGGCAGTGAAAGCTCCGGCAACAGCTGCTGCAGAGACCCATTTACGCGTTCGGCTGACACGTATTTTGCGATGCATGCCCATGCTTTAGATTCCCTGATCCTTTTTGTTGTTTTTCGGTGAAACGCTTTCCGGTGAAGTCGTTAGGCTATTCCTGGAACTGTCGCCGCAGATCGACGTTGCTGAACGGCGAATGCGAGCCAATTTTCCGAAATCGCGATATTCGTCGAGCAAGGCGACGCTAATTGCTGCACCTGAGAGGGTATGACGGCGCGATGGGCAGTTCCCGGAATTTGAACTGTGCGGCCGGCGATAAGGGACTTCATGACGGGCCTCCCCCCTCGACCGTCCAGATGGAAACGATGTGCAATCGCCATTCGTGCTATGACACGTCTGAGTCGACGGAAAGGCTGTGCCACTCCACTATCCCTTGGACACTGCTACGGGTGAGTGCGCGAATCCGGAGGGACGCCTTGCAGGACACTCAGAAGTCCCGGCCCTTTGAGGGCCGGGCTATCATGGGCGCCCTTGCGAATAGGTCGCCGTGCTGACGTTCGAGCTCAGCCCATGCGACGAACTCCGCCGACTGGCCACCATCTTGTCTGTCTGTCCGGGCGTCGGAAAGCGTAGAAATACGCGCCTTGCTACTTGATCAGTGCAGATATTGAGACCGAAGGGTTGGGTTGCCTGCTCTCGGCGCGATCGCCGGCATCTGCACCCGCACTCTGGGGGCGGCCTGGCGATCCTCATCTAGGGGGGAGCGCGCCGCCGGGCGTACCTCCAGGGTCTGACCCGGAAGTCGCCCTGCGGGCCGATGCTCCGTTGACTGGCGTCGGGAAGTATTCCTTGCTGTCTGCTGAGAACCGCGCCAAGGACAAGGAACCGACTGTGCGAAGCAAATGGATAGGTGCCTTTCTGGGCGGGACCGCGATCGTTGTGGCAGCAGCGAGCGTGTCTCCTGCGAGTGCTTCTGCTGCATCCCCCCTGGGCCAATATGCCCGGCAGAAGCCAGCGTGGCAGCGATGCGATCCCCGCGCGCCGGCGGACTTGGTGTGCGCGAAGATCAAGGTGCCGCTCGACTACGGGCGTCCTGGCGAGGAGACCATCGAGCTGGCGGTCTCCCGAATGAAGGCACGGGAGTCAGGAAAACGGCACGGTGTGCTGCTGATGAACCCTGGTGGGCCCGGCGACTCGGGCAGATTCATGCCCTTCACTTTGAAGCTGCCCGATTCGGTACGTGACCGGTTCGACCTGATCGGGTTCGATCCCCGCGGCATGTGGAGCAGCGCACCCGTGCGCTGCGGGCTGACCGAGGCGGAGGACGAACGAAGACACCCTTATGATCCTCGGACGTTCGCCCAGAATGTCGCATGGGCGCGCACGGTGGCGGAGGAGTGCCGGACCAAACACGGCGCCAGGCTTCCTCACATCACCACCCGCAACACTGCCCGCGACATGGATGTGATCCGCTCCGTGCTCGGAGAGAAGAAGATCTCCTACTTGGGTGTCTCCTACGGAACCTATCTCGGTGCCGTTTACACGCAGATGTTCCCGGACCGCACCGACCGGTTCATCCTCGACAGCGCGATCGACCCGAACCGTGTCTGGCGGGAATACATTCGCGGCGAAGCGCACCACGCTGAACGCGCGTTCCGGCGATGGAGTGAATGGACCGCACAGCGTAATGCGGCCTATCGCCTCGGTGACACCCCGGCCAAGGTCCGCAAGGCCTTCTGGGACCTGGTGGCCCAGGCCGACCGCACACCCATCAAGGACGACGGGGAAACCTATACAGGCGCCGACATCCGCAATTTCGCCGGGTTCTCCATGGTCCGTGAGGCGGCCGAGAACATTGTCCGGTGGAAGAAGGCCGCCAGCACACCCCTGCCCGCCACGGACAGCCCGGCACTGGTCGACGACTTGGTGGCCGGCTATTGGTCCATCGTGTGCGGCGATGCGGACACGTGGCCTCGTGACCCTGCGCAGTACCGCCGTGATGCGGCGCGGGACAAAGCCCGGTATCCGCTCGTGGGTGATCTGACCGCCGGTATCACGCCCTGCGCTTTTTGGACCAAGGGCAGTGAACCGCGCACCGTGGTCGACAACGACACACCTGCGCTCATCCTCCAGTACGAGTGGGACGACTCCACCCCGCTGCCCGGTGCCATGGGCCTGCGCAAGGCCATGAAAGGCGCGCGGATGGTGACAGTCGCCGGAGGCGAGGGGCACGGCGTCTACGCCAACCCGCACCCGCCGTGCGTGGACCAGGCAGTCACCACCTACCTCACCACCGGCCGACTCCCCACCGGCGACGTGACATGCCAGGCATCGGACACCCCGCCACAACCCACGGCTGACCACGCCGACCAGCATGCCGCCGGCGGTGCCGGTCGGCCGGCGGTCACGCCGACCGCTTCGCGGACCGAGACCGGCAAGAACGCCGAGAACCACAGCACCGGCGGTAATCTCGCGACGACCGGCGACAACGGCAGCATCCCGTACGCCGCAGCCGGCGCCGCCGCACTCACACTCGGCATCATGGCCATGACAGCAACCGGTCGACGGAAGGCCCGAGCAAAGGCGGCCACGGAAAGCTCCCCATAGCTGGTCTTGGGAGGGGATACGTGGGGCGTTAGCTTGAAGGCAAGGGCAGTCACAGCGATGCCATGGGCTCCGGCCGGACCAGCCCCCATGGCGTCACGGCTGTCGCCGGTACAAAGGGGCAAGGTCATGGAACACGGCGCCCGCGGTCTTCTCGGTCGTGAGGACGAGACGGCGGAATTGCGAAGGTTGGCGGTCTCCGCGGCGGCAGGTGAGGGGCAGACGGCATTCGTCATCGGGGAGACGGGGCTGGGCAAGACGTCCGTAATGGAGGCGGCTGTCGCGACCGCCCAGCGGCTCGGGCTGCGAACCTTGACCACGGCAGCACAGGAGATGGCGCAAAAGCGCCCCTTTGCCACGATTGCGGCCTGTCTGGGGGTGGACAGCCCATCCGGCGACGTCCTTCGCTCCCGTGTCGCCGAGATCCTGCAAGGGCACGGGCGCTTCGGGATGCCGGGTGCGATGGCAGGCGGGGGTGAGGCGGATTTCGCTAGCGTCGAGGCGCTGCTGGGCCTGGTGGATGACCTGTGTACGCGAGAGCCGTTGGCGCTGTTCCTCGACGATCTGCAGTGGGCCGACGCGGCGAGCCTGCACGTGGTGCACCGGCTGATGCGGTCGGTGCACCAGCTCCCGCTCCTCCTGGTCGGGGCCTACCGGCCGGGTCCCGGGTGCGCGGTCGACCGGCTCGTACGGGGTGCGGCTCTCGGCCGGCCCACCGTGCTGGAGCTGGTGCCGCTGAGTCCGCCCGATGTGTCGGCTGTGCTGGCCGGGATGTGCGGCGCTGCACCCGGCCCACGGCTACGGGCCATGGCCGGGGAAGCGGCGGGAAACCCCCTGTACGTCATGGAGCTGGCCGCAGCCCTGCTGCGCGAAAAGGCGATCGAGCTCCACGACGAGATGGCGGAATCCACCGCCGGCTACCCCGTACCGTCGCTGACGGCACTGATCACGCATCGGTTGAGTCCTCTGCGCGACGAGGTGCTGCAGGCGCTCCGTGTCGCCTCGGTGCTGGGAGCCCCTTGCACGGTCACCGAACTCGCGGCAGTACTGGACAGGCCGACCCACGAACTGCTCAGCATCGTCACTGAGGCCGAAGAGTCCGGCATTCTGCATGATGCCGGCAACCATCTGGACTTCCGCCATGACCTGATACGGCGTTCCTTGTACGACGCCCTGGCGGGCTCGACCCGCGCCATGTTGCATCTGAAGTCCGCGCACGCCCTTGACGACGCCGGGGCGGCACCCGAACGGGTCGCCGAGCATCTGCTCGCCGCGGCTCCGGCAGCGGGCGCCTTCCTTGTCTCCTGGCTCAGAGGATCCGCTGCCGCCCTCGCTACCCGGGCCCCGGCCATGGCGATCCAGCTGCTCGATACAGCCCTGACGCTGACCGGCCCCGACGATCCGCACCAGGGCGAGCTCCAATTGCACCGTGCCCTCGCACACCTCTCCCTGGGAGAACTCGCCGAAGCCGAGGAAAGCGCACGCTGCGCACTGCTCAGACCGGCGGCGCCGGAATGGGAGTGGGGCTCGCGCTGGATCATCGTGCAGGCAACGTTCGGCCGCGGCCGGGCGGACCTGGCGCTGGCCGAGACCCGCGCCGCGTGCCGCAGCGAGAGTGTGCCGTCGACGGAGGCCACACGGTTCCGGGCATTCAGCGCGGTGTGTCTGTTCGCACTGGGCAGGCTCGCGGAGGCCGATGCGGTGGCGGCGTCCGCCCGGTGCGAAGCCGATGGTGACGGCCCTGCGTTGGCCAACGCTCTGAACGTACTATCCGCCAAGCGCTTCCTCGAAGCGCCCGGAACCGAGGCACTGCAACTGGCTCTGCAAGCCACCCGGTTCGCAGCACAGTCTCCCCATCCTGCACAGCGGATCAGTCTCCAACTCACCCTGGCAAACAGCTACATCGAGCTTGACCGCGGCGCCGACGCACAGCGCACCCTGGCCACCGTCCACAAGGCCGCGGAGCGAACCGGAGGCGTCTTCCTGCCGTGGTACCACCTGTCCTGCGCCCTTCTCGCCTTCCACACCGGCCGCTGGGACGATGCCCTCACTGAGGTCGAGGCCGGGCTCGATCCGGGCGAGCACTTCGCCATGAGCCGGGCCCTGCGCGCCGTGGCGGCGCTGATCGCCGTACACCGCGGCCAGCGGAGCGATGCCGCAGCGCACCTCACAGCCGTGGACGCCGCCTCCGACAGGGGGACGATCGCCTGGTTCTACGAGTACCTGCCCCTGTGTGCCCGAGCCCTCGCAGAGGAGGCCCACGGTGAATCCGAGCACGCCTACAGCAGGCTGGCGCATGCCTTCGACCACGGCATCGGCCACTTGCCCAGCCGCCTCATCCTCGGCTTTCTGACCCCCGATCTCGTTCGGCTCGCCCTGGCCCGGGGCAATACGGCGCACGCTCAGCGCTACGCCGCCGCAGCCAAGGCGCGGGCCGACCACAGCGGCGGGCCGTACCACCTCGGTGACGCCTACCGCTGCCAGGGGCTGCTGGAGAAGGACCCGGACCTGCTCCTGGAGGCGGCACGCTGCTATCACGAGGCGCCGAGACCCCTGAGTGAGGCACACGTCCTCACCGATGCGGCCGAACTGCTCGCCAGCCGCCGGCGACCGGCGCAGGCCCGTGCTCTGCTCGACCAGGCACTGGAGATCTACGCCCGCCTGGACGCCGGCTGGGACGCGGCACGCGCCGCGTCCCGCTTGCGCACCATGGACGTACGCCGCGGTACACGGGGTCCGCGCAGCAGCATCCGCCACGGCTGGAACGCACTCACCGACACCGAACGCATCGTCGCCGACCACGTTGCGGGCGGCCACTCCAACCCCGAGATCGCTGACCTCATGTGCATTTCACGACGCACCGTCAGCACGCATGTGTCCCGCATTCTCCACAAGCTCGGGATGGCGTCACGTGTGGAACTAGCGACTGAAACCATCCGTCGCATGAACGAGGAACGGTGATGGTGGCGCCCCGGGAATTCTGGTGCCCATCGACCGACGCGCGAACCTAAGGCCCTCGGGGTGTCTTCGCCAAAACGCGGCGTGCCCCTTGGCCGGACAACATGAGGGCGGAGAAGAACACCGTCGCGCGAACTCAACATTCATGTACGTCACTTGACGGATGATTCGCCGCTCTGCGCATGACACTCTCAGCGGGCCACGGCGAACCGAATACGCGAAAAGGTCAACGGCGAAGAAATGCGCCCGAGGCTGCAAGGAATCGCTGACGGACTCCCTCCCGTAAGGCTCCCAACCTTGAGGGCGCAAAGCCCAAGTGAAAGTAAGGTGAATGAAGATGAACGCCAGCATACGCAGTGCTCGTCTGTCGGGAAGGGGTCGGCAGATGAAGGCCGTCGTGGTGGGCGCGTTGGCCGTTTCGGCGACGTCGCTCCTGGGTGTCACCCCGGCGCAGGCAGACTCGGGCCTCGGCGGTTGGATCGCGCCCGCGCCCGCGCCCGATCTGGCCCCTGGTCCCGACCCGCTGGAGGATCCTGAGAAGCGGGCCGATTTCCTCTCGCGTTGCGGTGAGTGGTGCACCATCGTGAACGGCGAGTTCACCGGTGATGCCCGTGAGGGCGCACCGGAGAGGGTGTCGCAGATTCACGACAACTGCACCTCGCAGCCGGGCAGCTTCACCTACAAGGAGGAGGAAACTCAGGGCAATGGCATCGTCATCGGACTGCAGCTGAGCAGCAAAAACGTCCCGGTGCTGCCGAAGATCGAGTACAGCTCGGTGAACACGAGGACGGAAGGCGTGACCGACACCGTCAATCAGCCGCCTTACACACGTTCCTGGCTTGACAAGGTTCCCGTTGCCCAGAAGCTGCGGGGAACGTGGAAGGTTGCAGGATTCGACCCATCGAATGCCGATGTCAACGAGTTCACCATGAGGGGGCCACGCGAATTCACCGACGTCGAGGCCGATGCGACCTACACCGTCCTCAGAAAGCAGTCCCGCCCCATGACCGAGGAAGAGAAGGTCACCCTCTGCGGCAACCACAGCCCCAGCTAGGGTCGGTTGCGACCGTGCTGGCCACAGTCACTCGTTGAGCAGGAATGCATTCGCGCCAGCCTCAATCACGTGGTCGAGTGCAACCGAACATCAAGTCCAGCGCGAAGGTCGCCAGTACGCACGGTTCGATCCGTGTAAGGGATTCCGTGCTGTCGCCACGGCTGTACGACGTGTAAAGCAACTATTCAGGATTTTTAGGAAGGCATAAGGCGGAGATGACCCAACAGCCTGTGTTTGATCAAGGCGGTGACCGGTGCGTGGACGAGGAGTTCATCGACGATGTCACCAACGCCGGGGAGCGGGAGGCCGCCTACCGTGAGCGCGGCACCTCGCGGCCGATCACGGTCGTCGGCAACCCGGTGCTCCACAAGGAGTGCAAGGACGTCACGGAGTTCGGCGACGAGCTGGCGCAGCTGATCGACGACATGTTCGCCAGCCAGCGCACCGCCGAGGGAGTGGGTCTGGCCGCCAACCAGATCGGCGTGGACCGGAAGGTCTTCGTCTACGACTGCCCGGACGCCGAGGGCGTCCGGCACGTCGGCGTGGTCTGCAACCCCGTCCTGGACGAGCTGCCCGCCGAGCGCCGGGTGCTGGACGACTCCAACGAGGGCTGTCTGTCCGTGCCCGGCGCCTACGCCGAGCTGGCCCGCCCCGACTACGCCGTGGTCCGCGGCCAGGACGCCAAGGGCGACCCGATCGCCGTGCGGGGCACCGGCTACTTCGCGCGCTGCCTCCAGCACGAGACCGATCACCTCTACGGCTACCTCTACATCGACCGGCTCAGCAAGCAGGGCCGCAAGGACGCCCTGAAGCAGATGGCTGAGCGGGAGCCCCGCTACCCCGTCGTCGCCAACGACTGAGGCGCGCGGGCGCCCGGCCGCGTCAGGACCCGTTCTGCCCATACGCGGGCAACGGCCTGAGAACCCGCTCAAAAGATCATTACAGAAGCCCATCGGTGGACTGGTTTGCTACGTCACTTGACGGATGTAAACGTTCCATTCCAGGGGCACTCTCGACCGATGGGAACACTCGGCAGCCCGCCTTCGCCTGACTGCTGTTCCTCACCACCCTGAGCGTGGCGATGACCCTGTGTGACGGAGACTTCACCCGCGCCCAGGCACAAGGCATATACGACCGACCAAGATAAAGAATTTCCAACCCGTGGCCTGTAAAGGGCGCAGTTGGCATCTTCGCTGGAATGCAAGGGGAGCCGATGAGCAACTCGGCGTCGTACCTTCTGGACCGAAATGCTGAGCTGGCTCGCGTGGAGAATCTCCTGGACGATACCGCTCGCGGAGTCTCCGGTCTGCTCGTCGTCCGGGGGCTCGCCGGTACCGGGCGGACCACCATGCTGAGCAGGGGCTGCCAATCGGCACATGATCGAGGTTTTGTGGTCCTGTCGGCGTGCGCCACCCCGTGCGATCGTGACTTCACTCTCGGTGTCGTCCGGCAGCTCTTGGAACCGGTGTGCTACGCCCCCTCGGGGCCGGACCGGGACGCGCTGCTGGGAGGAACGGTCGCCGAGGCGATACGGGTGCTCGGGGCAGAGGGCCTGGATGGCAGGGGAGACGCGAGCAGTGGCGGGTTGCAGACGTTGCTTCGCCTGATGGCCACGGTCGCTGTGCGCCGGCCTGTGCTCGTCGCGGTCGATGATCTGCAATGGGCCGACGCGCCGTCGTTGCATTGGCTGAATCGGTTGCTCCGTCCGGGCAGGGGCCTGCCTGTCGCCGGGCTGATCAGTACCAGCGAAAGTGAACGGAGCGCCGATACCTCTGTGACCGACGAGATCCAGAGCCGCGCCCAGCAGCTGCGGCTGGGTCCGTTGACCGAGGTGAGTACGGGGTTCCTGGCGGAAGCGTTCCTGGGCGCTGCCCCTGACGAGGAGTTCGTGCAGGCCTGTCACGTGGCAACGGGCGGCAACCCGGCCACCCTCCGCACGCTGCTCGCCGCGCTGGCTGATGACGGGGTCAAGCCGACGGCCGCGGTGGCGCCCGCCCTTCGGGATCTTGATGTACCCCAGTTGCTTCCTTCGCTGTACTCCGGAATGCGCCGGGTATCGCCGTATGCCCTGAGTCTGGCCAGGGCGGTGGCGGTGCTGGGTGATCAAGCCCGGCTCGATTGGGCTGCGGCGATAGCAGGGGTGGAGAGCGCCGTCGCGGCAGAGGTGGTGTCTTCGCTGACCCGGACGGGTGTGCTCAGTGGCACAAGCGATGCACTGACCTTCACCTGCGCGTTGGCGAGAACGGCACTGCTGGGTGACTTCGCGGAAGTCGACAGGGCCGTTGCCCACTCCCGTGCGGCTTGCCTGCTGTACCAGGGCGCGGCACCGGCGGAGAGTGTCGCCTCTCACCTCCTGCAGAGCCCGGCACTGGATGCCCCCTGGGTCTGCGATGTCCTCCATGCCGCGGCCCGGACGGCAATGATCGGGGGCAGGCAGAGGATCGCCGTCTTGTACCTTCGCCGGTTGCTCCGTGGTTCGCTCGACAACCGTCGTCGTGCGACCGCCCTGATCTCGCTCGGCCGTACGGAGCTGGGCGTCGAGGTTCCCTCAGCTGTGGAGCACCTCGTGAGCGGTCTGGAAAAGCTGGACGACCCGCGTATGTGGGTCGAGACCGCCCGCACGGCTGCCCAGGCGCTGGGGCTGACCGCCGGATACGACACGGGTATCGCTCTGCTGAAAGAAGCAAGGGCCAAGATCGGGTATGAATACCCGAGCCAAGCCGTCGATTGTGAGAGCGACCTCGTCGCCCTGGAGGTCGCTCAGATCTCCAGTGCCGGCGACGGCTGTGCACGGCTGGCCAACCTTGAGTCGGTGGACCGTGCCGGGGATCCTGCACAGGGTGTCACTGCCTTGCGCAGCTATCAGGCAAGCCAGCTCGGTGAGTCGGCTGAGACGACGGTGCACCTTGCTGAACTAGCCCTGACCGGTGGGGTCTTGGGCGAAGGAGCCTTGCCGCCTGTTCTCGCGTTGCTCGCGCTGATCCGCGCGGACGCGCTGGGGTCAGCTCTGCGCCATTGCGACGACGGTCTTCGGGACGCTCAGGTCGGGGCGTTTCCCCCGATGCTCGCCGTGATGCGGTCCCTGCGTGCGCAGGTCGCGCTGCGGCTCGGGCGGGTAACGGAGGCATGGGCCGACGCTCAAGCGGCCCTGGAGTGCTTCGACGGCTTGGGGCTGGGACTCGTGCCCGGCGCGGTCAGCTGGGCCGTTGCTCCCCTCGTGGAAGCTCTTGCCGAACGAGGTGAGTTCTCCAACGCCCTCGCACTGCTCAAGGCCAGAGGGCTCGCCGGCCCCCTGCCCGAATCGTTGTCGTCCACCTACGTGCTCTACAGCCGGGGCCGGGTGTATGCGGGCCTGGGAGACGTTCGGCGGGGCCGCGAAGATCTGCTGCTGTGCGGGAGGCGGTGGCAGGCGTTGGGGGCATGCAGTCCCTCGGCCGGCCCCTGGCGTTCGGAGGCGGCCCTGGCTGTCGCGGCGCTTGGTGACGGCCCGGAAGCCTGTCGCCTGGCTGAGGAGGAACTGGAGCTTGCGCGGCGATGGGGGACACCCGGAGTGGTCGGCAGGGCCATGCGTGCCGTCGGCACCCTGACCGGTGGACGCATGGGCATGGAATTGCTGACGGCGTCGGTGGACGTGCTGGAGGGCTCTCCTGCCCGGCTCGACCTGGCCCGGGCACTCGGCGACCTCGGCGCAGCCCTCCGCCATTCGGGAAGGAACTCACACGCTCGCGAGCGGCTCCACTCTGCGCTTGACCTCGCCCGCTGCTGCGGTGCCGACGCACTCAGCGATCGACTCCGCGACGAGCTACGCGCCGCCGGCGGCCGTAGCCGTTGCGCCCAGGGAGCACTCGCGGCCGGGCTGACCCCGGCCGAGACCCGCGTCGCCATGCTGGCGGCGCGGGGACATACCAACCGGGACATCGCCAAAGCCCTCCACATCACCCAGCGAGCCGTTGAGTTCCATCTCACCAACGTCTACCGGAAGATGCGTATCGGCGGGCGCTCCGAACTTGGCGCGCTGGGCCTATTGGAGCCTTCTCAGTAACGTCTCGTGACGGTTGGGGACTTGCGTTCGGTGGGCGACCAGCCCTTTTGTCGGTCAGCCTGAGTTCGGTAGGGCTTGCAGTCGCTCGCATGCGCTGGTGATCAAGACTGTCCGGAGTCAGTGCCGGGACAGGCGAAGACGGCGGGCGAAAAGTGCGAGGTTAAGTCTTCGGTGCCGTCCGTAGGGAAGTTCCGGCGCCGCGGGGACATCCTCGCTGAAAGTCCTGCTGATGCCGCACACGGCCGCCGAGGACTCCGCGCCACAGGCCATACCCGTACCCATCCTTCTCTCCACGAAAGCCTTGTGGCGCGCCCAACCCGAACAAGAGTGAAGGAGAACAACGTGAAGACGGACGACATGCTCGACCTGGTCGCCTCCGAGACTGCCGACGAGGAGCTGTGGGCCAGCGAGCTTCCCGAACAGGCAGCCGGGTGCTGCAAGGGCACCGCCAGTACGGAAAGCACGCTCAGCTGCCCGCTCTCGAGCTTCGTCTGCGTGGCCTCCCTCGGTTCCGCCTGCTGACCCAGGCTGGCTGATCCGCGCCACGCGGCCGGGGAAACGACCGGAGGGCTCATGGGAGCCCTCCGGTTCCGGCGGCCGACAGGTATGCCGACCACCTCCCACACAATGACCACCCATCAGGAAACACGAGAAATGTCCCATATGATGGCAGTCGAGCCCACAAGCCCCTCGGGGGACGCCGAGCATCAGGACCGCGCCGGCGGCATTGGCCCAGCGACTCCGCTCCGGCTTGTTGCGGACGTCCAGCTACTGGAGGGGCCGGACAGTAGGCCCATGCTGTTCAACGGGGAGAACCAGAGCTACGTGCTGCTCGGCCGCGGTACCGCGGCGCTGATCCCCGCTCTGCGCAGGGGGACGACGCTCGCCGAACTGGTCGACCTGGTGGGGCAGACGTCCAGCCTGCCGGATCAGCAACTCGAACGGCGGCTGCGCGCCGTACTGGAGGAGATGCGGCACGCGAGCCTCTTCGACGGGCTCACGGCTCCGCAGATGGACAGGGGATCACGGCTCGCGCGCAGCCAGCTGAAGGTTCCCCAGTTCCGTGTGCGCCTGGCGAGGCGAAGTGCGGACGAGCTGTTCGAGCTGCTCGCCCGGCCGATACACGCCGCTCCCGTCCGCCGGTACCTGCTGCCCGTGCTGTGGACCGGCGGCCCCTTGGCCTATCTGTTCGCCACCTTGACCCTGCTCGGGGGCGGACTGATCGCACCGCCTTCGGGGCTCACCCTGCTGGTGATCTTCCTGGTGACCATTCTGCAGCTGTTCTTCCACGAGACGGCCCATGGAGTGTGCTGCCGGTACTACGGCGTTCCTGTACGCGAGGTCGGCGTATCGCTGTGGTACTACATCATGCCGGTCACCTATGTCGACCACAGCGACACCTACCGGCTGCCCCGACGCTGGCCCAGAGTGGCGATCAGCCTCGCAGGGCCGCTTGTCGACATGTACACCTGCGGCGTGATCGCGCTCTTCGTACATCAGGCCCAGAGCGGCATCACCGAGCAGGTGTGGCGAGCGGTACTACTGGTGCAGTGCCTCACTCTGTTGGTGAACTTCAACCCACTCCTGCCCACTGACGCGGTTCACGCGGTGGAAGCGGCGACGGGCCAGGTGAACCTGCGGGGCCGGTCGATCTCGTACGTCGTGCACCGGATGCTGCGCCGGCCGCTGCCTTCCGGTCTCAGTCCGACGGGCGTCCGCAGCGTGCGCTGGCTGGCCTGGTGCTACGGGGTGGCCTGTCTGCTGTATCTCCTGGTCATGATCGCTGCGACCGGCTATCTGCTGTCGATAGCCGTCCGGATGGTTGCAGGATCATGACTGCGACACTTCCCCCGCTGCGAGGTCCGGTATCGGCCGACGAAACCGACCCTCGCGCAGCCGGATGCCCTCGGGAGGCTGACTTCGGCCCCGTTGAGGTCCTGACTCCCATGGTGGTCCGCCGCTGCGCCATCCCCGTCGAGGAGCTGGACCTGCTCGCCGCTCCCCACACCACCGAGGCGCTCGCCGCCGCGCAGCGGGCGCACGAGTCCGCACTGTCCGCTGCGGATCTGGTGACCACCCTTCTCTATGAACTCATCCCCCGGCTCCGGGAGGACCGAGTGCGACGCTCGGCGATCCGTCTGAGGCGGGATGTGTTCAACGACCGGTTCGCCGACCGCACCCACGCCGACGCAGAGCGGCTCATTCCGGAGCTGCCGGCTGACACCGTCGGCTCACTGCACCGATGGATCCGGCTGCAGCAGACGTACCGGAGCCGTATGACGCTGGCCGAGGACCGGCTGCGCGCGGAAGCCGAGGTGTCAGGGGCGTGTCTGGTTGCCGTGTTCGCCAGGCCGGACCGGCTGCCCGGTCTGGCGGTCGCCTCGCCCGTGCTGGCAGGGAGACTCGCCGACGGCAAGGTGGGAGACCTGGCGCTGGGCGGCCGTTCCGCCCGCTCCCTCGCTTCCTACCTGTCCAGAGCAGCGGTGAAGACCAGTCCCTTTGGTCAGCTCGCCACGCTGACGACCGCCCGGTTCGGGCCCCGGCCCGCGGACAGGCGCATGAACCGGGCCGCAGAACAGCCGTCGGCAACCATCGCGCTGTCCCGTGCCGTGGCCGTACTCGTCCTGCACGCGCTGGCCGTGAATCCCGCGACCGCGGGGCTCCTGGGTGATCCGGTGCCGGTCCGGGTGACCCACACGGGGGACGGTGCATTGGCCATCCGCCGGGCGTGGACGGTCGAGGACGCGATGCTGTTCACCTACGTGTGGGTGGATGTGCGCCGGGATATCGGCCTGCTCACCGATGCCGATGCGTTGCGGCGGCTGCGCGAGAAGGATCCTGCGGCTCTGCGGAGGCTGCTGGACCTGGGGCTGGCCGCGATGCGCACACCGTGGTGCCACGACGGCACGCGGCACTTTGCCGCGCTGGCGGATGCGCTGAACGCCGGGGCTGATGGCGGTCCGGCGGCGGGCGCCTGCCGTCGGCTGGCCGAGCTGGAAGCAGGTTTCGCCGGGGCCGGGGCCGCTCAGCGCGCCCGAATCGACCGACAAGTCCGTGCTGAAGTACGGGAGTTGGTGGAGGAGGCCGGCACGCCCGCACCGGCGTGGCTGGACACCGTGCACCTGTGGCATGAGGCGGCCGAGTCACCCGGTGGGGAAGTTCGGCTGCCGCAGAGTGTGCAGGACGACCTGGTGGCCGTGTCCCACCAGCGGTTCCAACAGGCGCATCTATCCGTGCTGTACCGCCGCATGGCAGAGGCGTTTGAGCAGCGGTACGGGAGCGGGGGCCGCTGCGACGACGTGCTGGGGTTTCTCGCGCAGTTTCTCCGAGGCCCCCGCGCGGCAGCCCACCTGTCACAGGCGCCGCTGGACGACGCGCGTACCGGGGCCGCCGACCAGGAACTGCACGGGGGCCACGGCACCCTGGGCCCGGTCACCGCTGTGGTGTACGCCCAGATTGCCGCGCGACAGGAGCCCGACCTGGCCGCGGGGAACTACCGGCTCGTGGTCAACCAAATCAACGGTGGCGGCTGGGGAGTCAACGCGCGCTGGCTCAGCCTGGGTTCCCTGGGCCGGGAGCTGACCGACAGCCTCCCGCGGTGGCTGGCCACCGCTCACCCCGGTTGTCGTCTGATGCAGCTGTCCGTGGGCAGTGAGATCTGCGACCTGCAACGCGCGTCCACCTCGCTGCTGCCCGCCCTCGACTGGAACGGACAGCCGGCTGATGCCGTGGCCGAGCCGATCGCGTCGTTCACCCTCCACCATGACCCGTACACGCGTACCTTGCAGCTCGCGGACCGCAATGGCGCACCCGTGGCCCTGTGCTATCTAGGTGTCGTTCCGGCTCATCTGCTGTCGCCGCTGCCACGCCTGTTGATCATGCTGGGCGACCCCTGGTCGATCCCACCGGTCAGCCCACACTCTGGCGGTGAGGGGTGGGCGGCAGCCGCCGGGCATTCCTCGGCCTCCCGCGGAGCGGCCGACGTGCGGCACCGCCCACGGGCCGAGACGGGGCGGATCGTGCTGCACCGGGCCGAGTGGGAGATGGACTCCGCCCAGGTGCCCCGGCCGGAGCCGGGTCAGCGGCTCCAGGCGGCGCATCTGCTGCGGCTTCGCGACTGGTTCATGGCCAGAGGCATTCCGTGCGAGGGCTTCGCCCGGCCCCAAGGCGGTGTGTTCGGCGCGTCCGGGAAACCGGTCTGGTTCAGCCTCGACCATCCGCACAGCGTGGCCGCGGGGTTGCTGCCGTTGCTGTCCCGTCAGCCGGTGATACGTGTCGTCGAGGCGCTGCCATCCCGTGAGCAGCACTGGGCCACGGGGCCGGACGGCCGTCACCACGCCGTGGAACTGACCGCCATGACCAGGGTCAGACCGAACGCGGGGGGCAGACGTTGACCAGGCACTGGCTGTACTACCGGGTAGCAGCTTCCGCCCCCGACCCGACCGCGCCCGTGGTCGCCGGCCTGCTGCCCGGGTTGGTGGCGCGGCTGCACGGAACCGATCCCCAGGGGCAGTGGTTCTTCCTGCGCTTCACCGACGGGCTGGGTCCCCATGTGCGCATCCGATTTCTTTCCACGCCCGCCGTGAACGACGCCATCGAGCGGGAGATCACAGAAGCATCCAGGGCGCAGAAGCTTTTCACCGTCCTCGACTACTACGAACCCGAGACCGCCAAGTACCCCGGACCGGTCGGAGTGGCGCAAGCGGAGAAGGTCTTCCATGCCTCGAGCGAATGTGTGCTCATCCTGCTCGACGGCGCCGGCACGGTCACCCCCCGCACCCTCCTTCCGCTGGTGACACGGCACCTGGGACAGGTGGCGCACATGCTGCCGCCCGAGCAACGGGTGTCGTTCCTCTTCCACTACTGGTGCTACTGGACGGCTGGTCTGGGCACCGCGCAGCGCACAGCACTCGGCGAGCGTGCCGTCCGCAGCGCCGCCGCGGTGTGGGCGACGGCGAACACCCTGAGTCTCCCCGAGCGGGCCCGCGATCCGTGGCAGCACTACCTGTCCGCGCTGCGCACGACCGTGACCGACCAGCGAGGGAACGGTTCCGCACCGATCAACCACCTGGTGTTCCACCACGCACATCTCATGCACAACCGGCTGGGGGCCTGGCCCGTCATGGAAGCCCTCGCGGCGAGGATCCTGCATCTTCAGCTCGTGGGCCGCCCCCCTGGGAGCGGGAGGACCGATGACGACCACGGCTGGTGAACGGACCGTCCCTTCGGCGGAGCAGCCGGAGGTCGCGGCGCGCCTGGAAGACATGGTGTCTCCGTTCGGGGGCCTGTTCGGCGCAGTGAAGCGGCTGGCCGACATGCCCGGGGAGCCGGCGATGCCGATCTTCACGGCAAGCCTCGGGGATCCCGCCGAAGTCGTTGACGGGGTCGCGCTGTGGCAGCGCCGGCTGCGGCAGCCCACGGCGAACAGCATGGACGGGGCAGGCGGCGACCTCGATCCCCGGACCGGTCGCTGGCTGTCGATCGCCGAGGCGCTCGAGCGGTACTGCGCCCTCGTCTGGCGACCGGAGCAAATCATCACGGCCACCGCCGAGGAACTGGGCCACGAGGCCGTCGATCTGGCGGAACTGCCGCAGCTGTCGGAGCGCGAGCTGGCCATGGCAGGCCAGACGCTGGTCCCGCCGGACCCGGCCGCCCCAAGGCGCTGGGTGCGCGGAATCCGGCTCCGGGACGCGAAGCTGACATGGCTCCCGGCGATGTATGTATGGCTGTGCCTCCACGCCGAGTCCCGTGCCGAGACGATCACGCATGGGATCTCCACCGGTTGCGCCGGGCACACCGATGCACGGACCGCACTGGTGAAGGGCTTGTGCGAAGCGGTGGAACGGGACGCCGTCGCGTTGGTGTGGCTGCAGATGCTGTCCTTGCCCCGGCTGGACTGCACGGACGCGGCGCCTGAGCTCCGAGAGCTTCTGGAGCGTCACGAAGAGCACCCCGGTATCCGGATGCACCTGTTCGACGCGACCACCGATATCGGTCTGCCCACGGTCTACGCGGTGCGGGTGGCCCAGCACAGCACATGCACCCACACGGTCGTGGCGGCCTCGACAGAATTCGACCCGACCCGTGCAGCCGTCAAGGCGATCCGGGAGACGATCTCATGCCGTCTGGCGTTCGAGATGCTGCCGGAGGATTCCTCCGACGTCGCCGACTTCCAGAGCGCGTCCGCCGGCGGGCAGTACATGGCGCACGCAAGCCGGGCCCACGCCTTCGACTTCCTCCTCAACTCGCCGCACAGCAGGCCGATCGCACATCTGCCCCGTATACCGGCCGCTGATCCGGCCCAGCAGCTCGCGGCGGTGCTCGACCGGCTGGAGGCCGCGGGGTTCGACGCGTACGCGGTCGACCTGACCACCGACGAGGCGCGGGAGGCCGGGGTGACCGTGGTGCGGACCCTGGTGCCCGGACTGCAGCCGCTGTCCTTCGTCCAACGCAGCCGATACCTCGGCCATCCGCGACTGTACGACGCTCCGCGACGTATGGGCTTCCCGGTGCGATCCGAGGGTGACATCAATCCCTGGCCCCAGCCCTTCGCATAAGGGGGAATGACATGTCTGCCATACCGTCTTGGGTCGTGGTGCACACCGGTGACTTCGGCGCTGCGGTGGCTACCGAGGTACGCCGTCGGCTTCCCGATGCCGACGCGGTCCACACCGGTGCGCTCCCCGGGCTCCAGTGCCCCCCGGGCGGGCTGATTCTCCTCGCGACCAACCGGCCCTGCGTCGATGTGGAACTGACCGTGGACCGGTGGGCGATGGACCAGCAGTGCTTTCTGATTCCGGTGGCACTCGAGCATCCGTTTCTGCGCATCGGCCCCGTCCTCGGGCCGCGCGCCCACGCCACCCTGGACTGCTATCGGCGGCGGTTGCACCAGCACCACCGCGACCGCGAGGTGCGCCGGATGGCGGAGGAGCAGTATGCCGCCGAGGCCGCCCTCCAGCCTCAGGGCTACCTTCCGACGCTGGTCACGCTCGCGGTGAGCACGGTGCTCGAGCTCGGCAGGCGGCTGGCGGACGGTGTGGACGACGAGCTGCAGCAGGTGCGGCTGCTGGATGTCTACACCTTGAGCACCCGCTGCAGCCGCCTGGTCGGACGGCACGGCAACGCCCGCTCGGCTCCGGTGTACGCGGAGGCGGAGCGGTCCTACCGCGCGCTCCTACCCGTCGTGCGGGACGTCGCGAAGATGAGAGGAGCGCAGTGATCATGACACCTGACACGGCCGCCGACACCCGCGAACCGCCCGCCGTCCACGGGATGCTGCCCACCCACGCACCAGCGGTGCCACGGCTGCCCAGGCTGCTACCGGGCCTGGCCAAGCTCACGTTGGCAGACGCATATCTGGTCGAGGGGGCGGCCCAGAACCAGGTGTTCCGCGGCCGTGCCGCCACAGTTCTGCTTCCCCGCCTGGTGGAGGCACTGGACGGCACGCGTGACGTGGCCCGGCTCGCCGAGCACCTCCAGGTGCCGGAAGGGCACATCCGGACCGCGGTGGCACTGCTGCACACCCGGGGACTGCTGGAAGAGGGGGCGGACCCGCCGGCACCTGCCGACCCCGTTGCCTGGTGGCTGGGCCGGGCCCTGGGAACCACCCGTCAGCACCGCAGCACGGCTGCGGTGCTCGCACGGCTGGCCGACGCCAGGGTCGGCATCCTGGGCGACCCCGGCCTCGGTACGCGGCTGTTGCACCACCTCCACGGACTCGGGGTGCAGGCCGAGCTGTCACCGTCGGAGTCCGTGCCGGACGGCAACAGGATGGCGCTGGTCGTCGCGGTTGCCGCCGCGCCGGAGCCGGTGCCGTGGTTCGCCTCGGTCGACGCGCAGTGGCGACGGCGCGCGCCGTGGTTGCGGGTCCTGCTCGACGGCTCCGTGATCGAGATCGGGCCGCGCTTCGATGCGCGGGTGAGCCCCGAGTACCGGCTGTGGCAGGAGACCAGGCTGCCGAACCCCTCCGGTGGCGAGGGCTCACCTTTCACCGACGCGGCGCTGTCCGTGGCCGCAACCGAAGTCCTGCATCTGGTGGCGGGAATCGGCAGCCCGCAGACACTGCACAGCAGACTGCGATTCGACCTGGCACGGTGGGAGACACAGCAGCTGCCCGTCACCCTTCCGCCGTGTCCGGTCGGAACCGGCAAGGCCGGGACCCCTCAGCGCGTTTCCGCGGCCGGCGCGTTCGAGCATCTGGCGCGGCCCTGGCCCGACGAACTCGACCCAGGGGCCGCAAGAGCCCAGAAACGAGCCTCCGGAGAACGGCAATGGAAGAAGGGATACTTCGCGCACCACCGTGAGGCGCTGCCCGATTCCGTCCCCGCGTGCCCCCCGGCCCTGAACGAGCCGGTCCCGGACACCTACCGTCTGTCCGCTGTGCTGCGCTCCGTTCGGGGGCGGGCTGAGGCCGACGGACCGGTACCCCGCGCCTCGACTGAGAATGTCGCTGCATCACCTCACTGCTATCTCATCACCCTTGGAGCATCGAGCCGGTCTGCGGGCGTCCGCTACTACGACGCGGACGAGCACACACTGGTCACGTTGAGAGAGTTCACCCCCGAGAAGGTGTGCCGGGCACGTCAGGCGCTCGGCACGGCAGAAGACGTGTTGGTCGTCCTGACCGGGGAAATATCCCACGTCAGACCCGGCGTGCTCGCGCCCGCCCTCCGCACGGGCATGATCGATGCGGGGGCGGCGGTGCACCGCATCGCACGGACGGCCACCTCCGTGGGGTGGCGGGCTGCACTCAGTGAGCAAGCTCCCTTCCTCAGAGTGAGCCGACTGCTGGGGATGGACCCTGCCCGCGAACCGGTCCTGGCGGTCGTGGGCCTGGCCGGTACCGAGCAGCCGTCAGTGTCGATGGCGCCCGGCGGCAGCACCAGGGATCTCAGCGGCGGTGCCGATGCGGCAGACGGTGCGGACGAGTGGGCCGAACGCCCGGTGGAGCCGGATCCGCAGAGTCTCAGTGCACTGGTCACCGGTCTCCTGACCGAGCTGCATGAGCACGCACCCGCACCGACGCCGGAAGCTCCCGGGCCATTCCTCGGCATGCCTCTCCTACCCCGCGAGGTGACCGTCGGGGGGCTGCGACACCCCGCCCGTCACCGAACCGGCTCGGTTGCCCTGACGGGCGAGGTGCTTGCGGGCCTGCTGGCGAGGGCCTCTCAGGCGTCCAGCCAGGGCTGGCCGGACGCCGAACAGGTCCCGTTGTCCTTCGTCGTGCAGGTACACCGCGTCGCCGGGCTCGCATCCGGGGTCTACCGTTACGGCCCCTTCCCCACCGAGCGACCTCTGCGGGTGCCCGGTTCTCTCCCTCCCACCACCCTGGCGCCGTGGACCGGCCGTGCCGACACGTCCGCGCTCGTGACGGTTTTGGGGACGTTGCCCCGAGCCGTCGGCCGGGACGGCGCACACGGATACCGGCGATTGCTGCTGCGCAGCTCGGCAGCTGTCGCAGAGGCGTCACTCGCTGCGGCTGAACAAGGTCTGACGGCATATCGCGTGGCCGGCGCGCCGCCCGAGTACATCCGGCAGTGGACAGGAATCGACCCGAGCACGGCCGTCCCGCTGACCGCCCTGGCGGTCGGCCCTCCGTTGCCGAACGGGGAGAGCGCACCGTGAAACGGCAGAAGACGGCAACTGACCATGGACAACTGGACGAAAGGGGCATCTGATGAAGACCAACTCCGCCGCCACGCAGGTAGCCACGGGGAAGTCCGCCACGGGGCTGTCCCGATTGCTGGCCCTACGGAACGGTGTCGAGGTCGTCTCGGAGGAGAACGGGGTGAAGCTGGTCGGCGCAACCGAAGTCGTGCGGACGACGCAGGCCGGTACGGCGCTCCGCACGGTCCTCCGAGCCCTCGCTGCCGGACCGGTGGCGATCAGCGAGCTGACAGACACGCTCCGCACCCGCGAGGGGAAGGGCGACGACAGCCAGAACGACGAGATCCGGTTCGCCTCGTTGCTGAGGCGGCATGCCCATCTGTTCGCCTGGTCAGTGACCTGCGACGCAGCCCCATTGGTCATGGTCGAGCCGATCAGCAGATGGAGCCGCTTCGACCTGCTGTTGCCGGATGACACCTTTCCCCTTCGGCTGTCCCGGTTCGCCTACGCGCGGCGCCAAGGCAACGAGTTGGTCGTGGAATCGCCGCTGTCGCTCTTCCGGGTGCGGCTGCAGTCACCGCTGGCACGAGAGGTGTTGTCGGCTCTGGGGCAGGTCACCTCGGTGGCAAGGCTCGCCGCTGGGCAGGAAACCGGTCCGGGACTCGAAGCCGTGCGCATGGTGGTGGGGCACCTCGTTGCCGCGAAGGTGGTCGATGTCGGCACGAAGTCCGGCGCCGAGGGTGCCGGTGGGGAAGTCTGTGAGCACGAGGCCAGATTCGTGGAGGACCGGGACGACGTTCTGCGCCAGTGGTCGTTCCATGATCTGCTGTTCCATGCTCGGAGCCGCTTCGGGCGACACGACGAGCCGTTCGGCGCCACCTTCTCCTTCACCGGCGACATCGAGCATGAACCTCCGGTGAAGCAGCGCCCCGTCGGTCCCACGACGCCGCTGTACCGACCGGATCTGGACGAGATCCTCGCGCACGACCCTCGGTTCACCGCAGTCCTGGAGTCACGGCGATCCATCCGGGCCTACGACGAGCAGCCGATGACGGCGCGGCAACTCGGGGAATTCTTGTACCGAGTTCAGCGAGTGCGCGCAATCTTTGGGCCGGACGCGCTATCGGGAGTTCCCTACCAAGGTGTGGACCGGCCCTATCCGACCGGCGGCGCCACAGGTGACCTCGATGCCTACGTCACCGTCAACCGGTGTGCGGACCTTCCTCGCGGGGTCTACTACTACGACTCGGCCGCTCATCAGCTCGTTCTGATCAACAAGGAAGAGAAGGCGCTGCAGACGATGCTGGGGATGGCGTACCGGGCCTGCGGGGGCGCGGTCGTCCCGGACGTCCTCCTGACGATCACTGCCCGGTTCCAGCGCATGGCGTGGAAGTACAGCGGCATCGCCTATGCGAGCACTCTGAAACACGTCGGGGTTCTCTATCAGACGCTGTACCTGGTCGCCACGGCCATGCAGCTGGCTCCGTGCGGTCTGGGCTCCGGTGACATCCAGACTTCTGCCAACATCTTCGGTCTGGACTGGCGCCGTGAGTCCTCGGTCGGCGAATTCATGCTCGGCAGCCGTCCTGCCGAGTACGGCCCTCGCGGCGCGAGGCACGTTGGGCTCGCTGGATGGCAGCACATGAACGATCCCCAGTGGGCGATCGAGGCCCTGCGATACGTCTGAATCGGCAACCGACGAGACGGACTTCTGCGCGGTGTACCAGCCGGCCACTTGTGTCCTGAAGTGTCCCGCCATGGCGCACGCGTCCGGGCTCGGACGGGTGCCGTCGATCAGCTACCGTCGGCTCCAGACCGCCACCGCGGGCACCATGCTGACCTACGCAACCGGGCCCTTTGCACGCCGTGTCCTCGCGTACGACGTGACCGCCCCCGGCGGCTGCGGTCCTGGCCGGGGGCGGTCACTTGAGCATCATCGACGGGCAGTTCCCGAGGCGTCAGCTGGTCGGGCAGTCAGCGGGGGGCTTGGGCGACGAGTGCGGCGTGATGACGCTCTGCGCCCCGTCCGTGCCCTCCTCGGCCGGCACGGTGGAGGTCCCGGTAGCGCTCCACGTCGCGTCGCCCTTCGAGAAGGTCCAGGTGCCGGTGACCTGCTTCATCAGCTGCGCACGCGTCAGCCAGCCCCACTCGCCCTTCCGCACGGTGAAGGGGTAGGTCTTGGTCACGGTGTTCTGCCCTATCCACTGGTGTGAGTAATTGACCGAGACCGAGGTGGTGACCTTCGACACGATGAATTCCTCGATGCCGACCTCGGCACTCACCGTCACAGAGCCGCCCACGGAATTTGACCACCCCGTGGTGTCAGCAAAGGCAACGGTCGGCTTCTCGTTGTCGGCCCCCTGGGTGTTGTTGTACAGGGCAGACACGCACTTTTCCGGCCCGACGGCCGCGGTGGAGGCGCGGTCCTGCGTGTACGTGCACTTGAGGTCGCTTTCACCGGCCGCGCACCGCTTCAGGGAGTACAGGGTGAGGAGGTTCCGCATGGAGTCGTCGATGTAGCCGGGAACCCAGTTCTGGTTCGGATTGCCGTTGCAGGCGTAAGCCCCGACCTCCGATCAGTCGCTGTTACTTGCCTCTAGGTCTAAAACTGGTGGACGTTGTTGACAGATGGGTCTCTGCCGTACTCGGGCAAGGCGATCACCGCTGCACTCGTGCAGGGTGCTGCCGCCCGGCGTGGTGACCTGGAGGGTGGCGGTGCCGGTGCCCGCCGGGGTGGTGCCGGTCAGAGAGGTTCCTGCTTCGTTGAGCGGCCAAGGCCCGGTGCCACAGATGCCCCCGGGAGAGTCGGCGGGCCAATCAGTCGTTTACCCGCTCCCCGGTGTCCACGCGCCAGCAGGAAGTGGGTGGAGCCGTCCGCCTCTGAACACCGGTCAGGGCCACGCTGCGTGATGGCTGCGAGGCCCTGACCGGTCACGTGGGGACGTGGTGCTGTTCAACGAGGCGCCGGGCCACTGGGTTACCCAAGAGCCCCGTGTCGGACTCAGTCAATACGCCTGACCCACGCGCTCACCGGAGTCTATCCAGAGGTCAGAGTATCTACCGGTTGGTGTTCGCTCTCTCTCGGCGTGAGGTGTCGGACCGCCCGGGACAAGCAGGTCACCGGCCGACGGCGCGGCGCAGTTCATCCTTGCTCATGGTGGAGCGGCCTTCGAGGTTCTTCGTCTGGGCCTCTTTGTAGAGCTGCTCATTGGCGGGCTGCCGGTCCCGCGGCGGGCGGCGATCTCCTTGGTCCGCTGTGCGAGGTACCACGCTCCTAGGTGTATTGACCTGGAGCGTTGTTCACACGGCTGACGGGTGGCTTGCCGCCGAGTGCGGTGTGGCTGCGGTGGTGGGTGTAGGTGTGGAGGAAGCCTGCCAGGGCTTCGGTGCGTTCGCTGTTGCTGGTGTAGGGCCGGATGTGCTTGTGGGTGATGCTGGCTGCGGTGAGCGTCCGGGTGAACAGCTTGGACTTGTAGCAGGAGCCGTTGTCGGTCAGGACGCGTTCGACGGTTATCCCGTGCGAGGCGAAGAAGGCTTGGGCCCGGCGCCAGAAGGCGATCGCGGTTTCCTTGCGTTCGTCGATGAGGACTTCGCTGTAGGCCAGATGGGAGTGGTCGTCGACGGCGGAGTGGATGTAGCTGTAGCCGATCACCGGCTTGCAGCTCTTGCGCTGGCCGGTAGTGGCCTGCTTGTTGTGGGCGCCCGCGGTCCTGCCGACCGTGCGCCAGCCGCCTCCGTCGGGGATGCTGCCGAGTTTCTTGATGGCGACGTGGACCATCTCGCCGGGCGGGCTCGTTCGTAGCGACGGATCGGCTCGCCGGTCGGCCGGTCGAGCCAGGCCAGCCGGTGCAGGCCACGGCGGGTCAGGACCCGGTGCACGGTCGAGGCCGGTAGGCCCAGGACCGGGCCGATCCTGGCCGGTCCCCACTTGCGGGATTGTCACAGCGTGCAGATGCGGTCTTCGACGTCAGCGCAGTGCGGTGTGGGGTCCTGTGCGGTCGGCTGGAGCGGTCTTGCAGGCCGGCGTCGCCTTCTGCCCGCCACCGTCGCATCCACTTGTGGGCCGTAGCCGCGATATCCCCATTTCGGCTGCCACATGGGCCACGGGCCGTCTACAGCGGACACGTTCGACCAGCAGCCGCCTGCCGTGAACCGTCAGCCCGGCAATTACAGTGGGACACGAAGACCTCCGTTGTGCGGTGAAGCCTAGACACCTCCACCACACCGGAGGTCTTCGCCATTGATCAAACCGAGCCGACTATTAACAACGCTCGTGATCAATACACCTAGGGAGCGTTGAACCCGCTGTGACGTTCCGGCGGCGCACTCTGCCTGCGAGCTGGTCGGTGCGTTCGGGGACCGTCGCCTTGATCCCGCGCCGGCGGAGGTAGGTGCGGAAGGTGCGGGCCGAGTAGCCCTTGTTCGCGACGACGCGTTCGGGCCGGGTCCGGGGACTGCCTGGGCCCGGCCGGGGGACTCGAATGCGGCTGATGACGGCTTTGGACTGTGTGCAGTCGTTGCGGGTGCCGGCGGTGACCAGGAAAGCCAGCGGTCTGCCTCGTCCGTCGCAGGCCAGGTGATTTTTGCTGGTCAGTCCGCCGCGGGATCGTCCGAGTCCGCGTTCTTCGAGCCCCCTTTGGCCGCAGTGTGCTGGTGAGGCCGCGCGATCGTGGAATCGATCGCGACCAGTCAGTCCACTTCTGCCCGCGTCTGGGCGACTGCGAAGAGGCGGTCGAAGGTGCCGTCGGCGGCCCAGCGGGCGAAGCGTCCATGGACGGTCTGCCAAGGGCCGAAGCGTTCGGGCAGGTCTCTCCAGGGCAGACCGGTGCGGAACTTGAATACGATGCCTTCGAGGACCTGGCGGTGGTCCCGCCATCGGCCGCGAGCCCGTCCCGCGGGCAGCAGCAGCGGCCTTGGTTCAGTTCGTCGCGACGCTTCGGGGAGTTGGCCGGCCTGGAGGTCGAGGAGGCAGAGCGTGGGCGGCATCGCCAGTGCCACCATGCGACGGGGGTGTCATGCCGATGGGGCGGGATACACCCAGGCACTGAACACCCTGGCCGACACCCTCGCCGTCGGCCGTCCGCCGGAACCGCCGTTGAGCCGCATCCACCGGTGGATCTGGTGGCGCGTCGGAGGAGTCCGTGCGCGATGCCCGGTGCTCTCGCGGGGTGGTGCGCACGAGCCGCCTGCGGCCGCGGGCGGTAGTTGACTTGGAGCTGGCCGGACGCGAGGAGGCGGTCAGGCCGCCTGGTACTGAGCGTCGTTCGCCGGGAGGCGTTCCTCTGCCCAGACGATCTTGCCGTCGGCCGTGTATCGGGTGCCCCAGCGGCGGGCCAGCTGCGCGATGAGGAATAGGCCGCGGCCGCCTTCGTCGGTGGTGCGTGCGTGGCGCATGCGTGGTGCGCTGCTGCTGGGGTCGGAGACTTCGCAGATGAGCGCATCCTGCCGGATCAGGCGCAGCCGGATGCGTCCGTTGCCGTAGCGGATGGCGTTGGTGACGAGTTCGCTGACGATGAGCTCGAAGGTGAAGACCAGGCTGCCCAGCCCCCAGGCGGTGAGGCGGTCCGCGGTCAGGGAGCGGGCGTCTGCGACGACTGTCGGGTCGGAAGTCAGTTCCCAGGTGGCCACTTGGTCCTCGGACAGAGCGTGGGTGCGGGCGAGGAGCAGTGCGACGTCGTCGTCGGGGCCGCCGGTGAGCACGTCGTCCAGGACGGTTCCGCAGAGTTCGTCGAGCCGCGTCCGGGGGGAGGCCAGTGCGGTGCGCAGCAGGGTAAGGCCCCGGTCCATGTCCTGGTCGCGGGTCTGTATCAGGCCGTCGGTGTACAGGGCGAGGACACTGCTGTCGGCGATGTCGACTTCGGCGGATTCGAAGGGGAGGGTGCCCAGGCCGAGCGGAGGCCCGGCGGGCAGGTCGGGGAAGGCCACCGAGCCGTCCGGGGTGACGACTGCGGCAGGGGGGTGGCCGGCGCGGGACATGGTGCACTTGCTTGTGGCCGGGTCGTAGACGACGTACAGGCAGGTGGCGCCGAGCGCGGCGGGGGTCAGGGACGGGTCGGCGGTCTGCTCCTCGTCGATCAGGCGGAGTACCTGGTCGTCCAGGTGGGCCAGCAACTCGTCCGGTGGGAGGTCTATGTCCGCCAGGGTGCGAACGGTGGTGCGCAGTCGTCCCATCGTGGCTGCGGCGTCGATCCCGTGCCCCACGACGTCTCCGACGACCAAGGCCACCCGGGCCCCGGACAGGGGAATCACGTCGAACCAGTCGCCGCCCGCGCCCTCGGAGCCATGGGCGGGCAAGTAGCGCCAGGCTGCCAGAGGTATCCATGTGCCTGCACCCTCGTCCGTGAGAGGCAATACGTGTCCGGCGCACTGAGGCTTCCAGACGCGTCAGAGACTCCTGATCCAAGGATCGCACCAGCCTCCGAAGTCATCGAACTGTGTTCGGTCGCTCACCTCGCCACATGGCGCGGCACTGCTAGCCGGCGAGCACCTGACCACGACCATCGAGCGAAGGCTTACGTGACGGTCGGTATGGGTTGGTAGCACCGTTCGTCACGGAGGAGAGCCCGGAGGGCCTTGCCTCGTCGCCGTGCGAGGGCTACGAGGGCTTGCCTGTGTCGTTTGCCCTCGGCGCGCTTGCGGTCGTAGAAGCGGCGGGACTCGTCGCAACAGCGGATGCTGAGCAGCGCGGAGGTGTAGAAGACGCACTGGAGGTGTCGGTTGTAGTGGGTGGGGCGGTGGAGGTTGCCGCCGCGTCCCTCGGCTCGGTGGCCTCGGGGGCGAGCGCCAACACGGCCCGTACCCGCGGTTCGCTCCGGCGGGCCGGTCAGCAGCACGCCGGTCCCGTCGACGCCGTTCAGCGCCTCGATTCGGCCGTGAGGGCGGCCTCCAGCGCCCGGCCGCGCAGCTGGGCGCCCTCGGTCGCCGCTGTCGACGAGGATCGCGTGCAGCCGGTGGCGGCGGAGCTGGGCCAGCAGTTGCGATGACGACCGGCCACCACCAGCCCTGGTCCGTCCAGCGGGTGTGCTGCTGCGCGGGGAGCAGCACCTGGTCGGGGCGCGACCAGGGCCAGCCGGTGGGCAGCCCGAGAGGCCCTCTTCGCAGGCAGGCCGCCCGCCCCGAGCAGCACCACGGTCAGGCCGAGCAGCACCCGGTTGACCGTTCCGCGGCCTCTGCGCATCGCTCGCTCACCTCTTCTTCGGGCGTCGGACGTCCACAGTCAGGCGAAGTTCGCGGCCAGGCCCAGCTGCCGCAGGCCCTCGTCGAGCGCCGACCTGCGGGGCACGTGGTGAGAAAGGGCTCGCCGGGGAACGATGCAGGACCAGTCACCATCATCGACGACCCGGGGTGCAGGAGATAGGGCAGCCCGACGACGGAGCCGTCGGCGAACAGCCCCTAGGCCGGCCCGCTGCCGATCAACACCGCCGCCGCAGGCAGGGGCCGGACCGCCTTCCTGCTGCTGGCCCTCTTAGCCGAGATGGAGCGCACATTCACCGCCGAGCGGGCCGCTCAGTGGTCGAAGCCGCCGGTCGTCGCATCGGACACCCTGTTGCCTACCCCGCAGACTGGCTGCACCCACGCCCGGCTCGCCGCGCGGGTCGACGACTCGCCGACCGGCAGCAGATCACCACCCGGACACCAAGGCCTCCGTGACTTGCTGGATCCAGGACCGACCATGAGGTTTCTTCTGGCTGGCCGCACTCGGTGGGCTCGCCGTCGTCATGGCGGTGTCCACGTTGTACGTGCTGCGCCACGAATCCGTCGGGCAGTCGATCGGACGGTTGGTCATGTTCGTCGGCACGATCGGCGTGATCGCCGTGCTGGTCCGGGCTGAGCGGCTGGTCAGTTCTTGAGCGCTTCCGCAATGATCAGCTCAACAGCCTCGGCCACCCGGTCGCTGTGCGTGCGATGGATGACGATGCACATCCGAATGGTCTGGCGGCCCTCCACCACGGTGCTGGACAGCAGCACACGCCCTGTTGCGTTGACCCGGTCGAGCAGTCGGCGGGTCGCCTCGTCCGCCTCGGCCACGGCGGTAGCACTGTTGTCGCGTGGCCGGATCCGGAATACCACCGTACTGAGATCCGGACGCCAGGGCAGTTCAAGTGACGGGACGCAGGCCAGCTTGTCGTAGACCTGTTCGGCGAGGTCGAGCTTCTCATTCAAAGCGCAACGGAAGGCAGACACACCGTGCAGGTGCAGAGGTAGCCAGACACGTAGCCCGCGGACCTCATGAGTGAGTTCAGGACCCAGGTGCGCGTAATTGGGCAGCCCACCGGAAGAGCCAACGTCTTGGAGATAGTCGCCCGTTCCCTCGTGAGCGGCGAAGAGTTTGGCCGGATCCCGGACGACGAGGGCGCCCGTACCGAAGGGCAGGAACAGCGTCTTGTGGGGGTCCAGGGCCACCGAGTCGGCCTGTTCCATTCCCGCCAGTCGCCGCCGTCCACGCTCGGTGAGTCCGAAGAACCCGCCGTACGCCGCATCCACGTGGAACCAGAGATTCTCCTGCTGAGCCAGGCTTGCCATGGCAGAAAGCGGATCGATGGTGCCGGTGTGGGTGGTGCCGGCTGAACCGATCAACAGGAAGGGGCGGAGTCCCGTGGCACGATCACTTCGGATCATGGCTGCCGCAGCCTCGACATCCATCCGGAGGTCGTCGGTGCACGGCACGACGCGGATGTTCCGCTCCCGGATTCCGGCCAGCCGTGCCGCCTTTGTCAGCGAGTGGTTTGCGAACGGGGTGACATAGACCGTTCCGGCCCCGAAGTCCTCACCGAGATGGGTGTGGCGGGCGGTCACCAGGGCGGAGAAGTTGGCCATGGACCCGCCGGTGGTGAGCAGGCCGCTGCTCCCGGGCGGAAGGCCGCTGACGTCCTGGGCTATCCACCGCAGCACGCTCTCTTCCAGCGCAACCAACGCTGGTGCGGTGAAGGCCATGCTGCCGTAGCGGTTGACCCCCAGGGTGTAGAACTCGGCGAGCGCTGAGGTGTAGAGACCACCGCCTGGAACATAGGCAAGGTAGCCGGGACCTGCGGTCTCCAGCGCGCAATCGGCAGCAAGACCGAGCCGGCCGAGTAGCTCTTCCAGGTTGCCTGCCTGCTCCGGCGGTGCTGCGAGCAAGTCCGCTACGAGACCGGCCGTTGCCGCCGGCCCAACGGGATTGTTTGTCGGACGGTCCGTCAGTTCCGTTATGAAATCCATGACGTGATCCAGAACGAGATCGCCCATCTTTGCCATGGTTGCGCGGTCCGGCTCCAGAGGGAAGTGGTGGCTCACGAAAAACACCCTACGGGACTTCTCCCGAAAACGGCAGTTAGTCCAGAAGTTTGTTCAGAGTCCGAGTTCCCCCCCTCTGCGCAAATGTCGCCGTGTCGAGTACATTCATTCCGGCGCCAACGGTCACACCTGTTGGAGGCATCACGCCTGTCCATGCGGTGACCGAGAGGTCAATTGGCCTAGACATCAAGAGCCGTTGACTCTCGGCAGCCGCGCGGTCACCCTCAGCCCAATTGCCGTGACGTTAGACCCCTTCGGATCGGATCGCGCCCTGCGCGAATCCCCGACGAGCGCAGACGGAGAGCGAATGATGACAGAACCCACTGACTACCTGGTGATTGGCGCTGGGCCCGCGGGCCTTCAACTCGGCTATTTCCTCGAGAAGTCCGGTCGCGACTACCTCATACTTGAGGCCGAAGAGGTGCCCGGATCCTACTTCCGGAGGTTTCCCCGGCACCGCCAGTTGATCTCCATCAACAAGCCGCACACGGGCTGGAGCGACCCCGAACTCAACCTGCGCATGGACTGGAATTCACTGCTCAGTGACGACCCCGAGCTGCGCTTCACCCGGTACAGCGAGGACTACTTCCCGAACGCGGACCTGCTCGTCGACTACTTCGCCGACTTCGCGGCGCAGACCGGGGTCCGGATCCAGTACGGCACCCGCGTCACCGGGATCACTCGTGACGGCTGCTTCCACGTGTCCACGCAGGACGGCACAACGTTCCAGGCCAGACGGGTCGTGGTCGCGACCGGGCTCGCCCTGCCGTATGTGCCGGACATCCCCGGCATCGAATTGGCGGAGTCCTACAACGATGTGTCCGTGGACCCGCATCAATTCAACGACCAGCGCGTCCTCATCATCGGCAAGGGGAATTCAGCCTTCGAGACTGCCGACAACCTCATCGCGCACGCCGCGGTCATCCACGTCCTCGGCCCCAAGCCGCTGACCTTCGCCTGGCGCACCCACTTCGCTGGCGACCTGCGAGCGGTGAACAACAACTTCCTCGACACCTACCAACTCAAGTCCCAGAACCTCGTGATGGACGCGACGATCGACCGGATCGAGCGGCATGGTTCCGAATACCATGTCACCCAGCGCTATCTCCGGCGGCCCAAGGTCATGACCCATGTCTACGACCGGGTCATCGTGTGCACCGGCTTTAAAATGGACACGACAATCTTCACCGACAGCGCCCGTCCCCGGCTTGCCCTCAACGACCGGTTTGCGGAGATAACACCCGGGTGGGAGTCGACGAATGTACCCGACCTGTTCTTGGCCGGGACCATCACCCAAGTACTCGACCGCAGGAAATACACGAGCAGTGTCCTGCACGGATTCCGCTACTCCACCCGCGCGCTGCACCGTTTCCTGGAGCAGCGCTACGAGGGCCGTACCTGGCCCGGCCAGGACCTGCCGGCAGACGCCAGCGCCGTGGCGGATGCCGTGCTCGCGCGGATAAACCGTAGCTCCGGGCTGTGGAACCAGTTCGGTTTCCTCGGCGACGTCCTTGTCCTGAACGACGACGGCACCTCGCGGCTACGGGAAGAGGTGCCCGTCGAGCTCGCGCGCCGCCCCGAATTCGGTGCGGGCCAGGACTACCTCATCGTCAATGTGGAGTACGGTTCCGGATACCCGGCGATCGACCCGTTCGACATCGCGACCGGCCGGGAGTGGGAGGCCGATCCGGCGAACGAGGCCCTCTATATGCATCCGGTCGTTCGCCGCTATCGCGCGGGCGAGTTGGTCTCGGTGACACACCTGCCGGAGCACCCCTACAACGAATGGACCGACCAGAAGACGTACCACGAGCCGGTGCGTGCCGTGGTCGCCGAGATGTTGCCGGCAGGTGCCCGGTGAAGAAGGGCTCAGCGTTCGCCGGTTCGCCGGGCAGACCGCCCGTGCGTCGCGCATCGACCGGCCGGGGGTTCGAACATCCGCTGGCATTCTGGGCGGGCGCGCTGGCCTGTACCGCCGGGGTACTGCTGCACTTTCCGATGTATCTGCACGCCGGTGACATGGGTTACAAGCTCGTCGGGATGCCGGCGGACCCGGCAATGATCACCGGCATGGTGCTGATCGTCGCCGGGTTGCTTGCCTCGCTGTACGGGCTCGTTCCCCGGCGCAGCAGGGAGATCCAGCGCTCCTCAGGCCGCATCCGGGTCCGGGCGATGGACGACGCGCCGATCCGGCCCGCGCATATCGCACTGGTCATTGTCCTGGTGTTCGCGGTGACGATCGACGTGATGAAGCCGACCTCGCTGGCCTTTGTGGCCCCGGGCTTCGCTGAGGAATACGGGCTGAAGTCGCCCGCCAATCCGCAAGGAACCATCCCGGTCTCCTGGTTGCCGCTGGCCGGCATCACCGGCACCGTCATCGGCTCGTGGATCTGGGGCGCGCTCGGCGACCGGATCGGACGCCGCGCCTCACTCATCTTCGCCGGGATGATCTTCGTCGCCACCAGCATCTGCGGCGCCATGCCCGGCTTCACCTGGAACCTGGTGATGTGCCTGTTCATGGGTATCGGCGCGGGCGGCATGCTGCCAATCACCTTTGCTCTGATAGCCGAGACCATCCCGGCCCGGCACCGGGGCTGGCTGATGGTGCTGATCGGCGGAAACATCGCCGGGGCGTACGTCATCACGAGTTGGCTGGCAGGATGGCTGATCCCCATCTACAGCTGGCGCATCCTGTGGCTGATCGGCCTGCCGACCGGGCTGATCTTCATCGCACTGAACCGTTGGATCCCCGAGTCGCCCCGCTTCCTGCTCGCCCGTGGGCGGACTGAGGAGGCCGAGGCCGTCATGGCCCGCTATGGCGCCGCGGTGCAGGAGGCCGAGCCGGAGGGGGGCGAGGTGCACGTGCCTCTCAAGCGAACTGGCTACCGCACGCTCTTCCGTCGTCCGCTGCTGGGATCAACCCTCGGGATCACCATCCTCGGCATCGGCGTCGGGCTGATGACCTACGGATTCCAGCAGTGGGTGCCGACCAACCTGCAACACCTCGGCTACTCAACGGTCAAATCAAACTACGTCGTACGCAATGCCGCCCTGCTGGGTCTGCCGTTCACCGTGCTGACGGCATGGATGTATGCAGTCTGGGGAAGCCGCAAGACCATCGTCACGGTGAGTGGGATCACCGTGGTCCCCCTGCTGGGTTTCGTGGTCGGCGGCGACGCACTGGCGGACCGGCAACTGCTGCTCTCGCTGCTGCTGGTGGTGCCGCTGGCCGGCGTCAGTTCGCTGGCGGCTGTGGTGACGGGATATGCGGCTGAGGTGTATCCGACCCTGCTGCGCTCGCGGGGGACCGGCCTGGCCGCCGCGATGACCAAAGCTGGCGGTGTCCTCATCCTCGCGCTCACCGTCGCCGCGGCCACCGTCCCCTCCATCGCCGCCACCGCGCTGATCGGCGCGGTTCCCCTGCTGCTGGCGGCGCTGGTGTTCGCCTGGGGATGCCCGGAGACCAAACAGCGCTCCCTTGAGGAGATCAGCCAGGACCTGACGGTCGCCCATTCATAGGCGAGGAGGAGAGGGAGAGCGGGCGGGGATGCGGCCGGGAGGGGAACGGGCGGTGACCGGAGTGCGGCGCTAGGCAAGTTGCGTCGGCGGTCGACGAGGTGCTCCTGGGGATGGGCGACGGCGTGAATCGCATCCAGCGCAAGCAGTACCGCGCGTACCAGCGTTGTGGAACTTCGCGTGCGTCTGCCCGTCGCAGAAGACCAAGTTGTTAGTCTACCTCAAGGCTGACCCCAAACAGGTCGACCTCGTGCCCGGCTTCACTCGCGATGTGACCGGGCTCGGTCACCACGGAACCGGCGACCTGGAGGTACAGCTGCGCACTCCCAGGGCTGTGGAGCGTGCGCAGGAGCTGTTCCGGGCGAGCTACGCGGCGGCGTGAAGGGACTACTACGGACGCCATGTCGTGTGGCTGACTGGCGCTGTGGTCAGGGCGTGGGCGAAGACGATCTCGTACTCGGCGCGCAGGGCCTCGTGTTCGGACTCCGGTAGGCCTAGGCGCTGTTTCTCGGATCATGTTCGGAGCCAGATCATGAGGGTCGCGACAGTGACGGTTCCGAGGTAGACGTAGGCGCGTTTCTCGTAGCGGGTGGCGACAGCCCGGAAGCCCTTGAGGCGGTTGATGGCTCGCTCGACAGTGTTGCGTTTCTTGTAGCGTTCGCTGTCGAATCCGGTGGGCCGGCCGCCGTCGGAGCCGCGGTTGTGCCGGTGTCGTTT
>NZ_JBYISA010000024.1:0-120152 GCF_057708345.1 Streptomyces sp. bgisy130 | reverse complement strand
CGGCGAGCGGACCGCGTCCGACAGCGGGGAGTAGGCGAACCAGCCGAAGTCGGCCGCACCCTGCGGGGTGAGGAAGCCGGCCACCGCGATCAGCGAGCCGAAGAGGTAGAGCCAGTACGCGAACATGTTCAGCCGCGGGAACGCCACGTCGGGCGCACCGATCTGGAGCGGCATGATCCAGTTCGCGAATCCGGCGAACAGCGGCGTCGCGAACATCAGCAGCATGATCGTGCCGTGCATCGTGAACGCCTGGTTGAACTGCTCGTTCGACATGATCTGCGTGCCGGGACGGGCCAGCTCGGCGCGCATGAGCAGCGCCATCAGGCCGCCGACGCAGAAGAACGCGAACGACGTGACCAGGTACATCGTGCCGATGGTCTTGTGGTCAGTGGTCGTCATCCACTTCACCACGGCGATACCGGGTTGCTTCTTGCGTACGGGCGGTGCTGCCGGAGCCGTATCGGCGGCGGCACCCTGAGGTTCGTTGAGGATGCTCACTGGTTCTTGGTCTCCGCATTCCTGGCGTGATCCGACTGCTCGATGCCCGCCGGCAGGTATCCGGTCTGGCCCTTCTTCGCCAGGTCCTTCAGGTGCTCCTGGTACCGCTCAGGGGAGACAACCTTGACGTTGAAGAGCATCCGGGAGTGGTCGACACCGCAGAGCTCGGCACACTTGCCCATGAAGGTGCCCTCCTTGTTGGGAGTCACCTCGAAGACATTGGTGTGGCCCGGGATGACGTCCTGCTTCATCAGGAACGGCACCACCCAGAAGGAGTGGATGACGTCACGAGAGGTCAGCACGAACTGGACCGTCTCACCCTTCGGCAGCCACAGGGTCGGACCGGGGTTGCCGGTCTGCGGGTTCCGCGTCCCCGGGGTGCCCACGTCGTAGACGCCGTCCGCACCGGCCGGCGCGGTCTTCTTCCACTTGTCCGGGATCGCGTCCAGCGCGCTGGAGTCGATGGCCGACGTCGACTTGTTGCCGTCCGTGTTCTCCAGGTAGTTGAACGCCCAGCTCCACTGGAAGCCGACCACGTTCACGACGTGGTCCGGCTTCTTGGAAGTCTTGAGGAGTGCGCTCTCATCACGTGCGGTGAAGTAGAAAAGCACCGCAATGATGATGAACGGCACGATCGTGTACAACGCCTCGATCGGCATGTTGTACCGGGTCTGCGCGGGGACCTCCACCTTGGTCCTGCTGCGGCGGTGGAAGATCACGCTCCAGATGATCAGGCCCCACACCAGCACGCCCGTTGCGAGGGCGGCGGCCCAGGAGCCCTGCCAAAGAGAGAGGATCCGCGGCGCCTCGTCGGTGACGGGCGTTGGCATGCCGAGGCGGGGGAAGTCCTTATATGTGCAACCAGTCGCGGTCGCCAGGACCAGGCCCGCAGCAAGCACCTGCGGCAGCTTCCGCCGCATCGGGCGCCGCGACGAGCGGTCGGAGCCGTTGGGACTCACGTAGCGCCTTCCCGAGAGTCTCGCCCGCGAGACCGGCTGCGGCCGTCTCGCTGGTCGGTCGCCGGCCCTGGCGCGGGCAGGGGTTTGGATGTTTATGCGGACCAAACCCTACTGGACGCTATTTGGGGTCGCGCGGGGAGGGTGCCCAACGCGCCGCGTCGCACCCCTAAGGGGTGGCCAGGGCCCTCGGGAGACGTCCGCCGAAGCCCCGATTACCCGCTTTCACCAGGCATCTGACGCCGCGCCCGGCTCCGGCTCCCACCGCTCTCCCGGCGGCGCCGGCCCGTCCCGCCCCCGCGGGAGCGTGGTCCCGCGCTCCCGCCCGGCCGGGTGCCGGACCCGTTCCCCGAAAAGAAGGGGACTAACGTCTCGTATGTGCCCTACTTCGACGCGGCTTCCGCCGCCCCGCTGCATCCCGTCGCCCGTGAGGCCCTGCTCGCCTCGCTGGACGAAGGCTGGGCCGACCCGGCCCGCCTCTACCGCGAGGGGCGGCGCGCCCGGCTGCTGCTGGACGCGGCGCGGGAGGCCGCGGCCGAGGCCGTGGGCTGCCGCCCGGACGAGATGGTTTTCACCCCTTCGGGGACACAGGCGGTGCACTCGGGAGTCTCGGGGGCGCTGGCGGCCCGCCGGCGGGCCGGCCGCCGGCTGCTGCACTCCGCCGTCGAGCACTCCGCCGTGCTGCATGCCGCCGAGGTCCATGCGGCGGCCGGCGGCAGCTGCACGGAGCTGGCGGTGGACCGCGGGGGCCGGGTGGCGGCCGAGGACGTCGCCGCCGCGCTGAGCCCGGACACCGCACTGGTCTGTCTCCAGTCCGCCAACCACGAGGTGGGGACCGAGCAGCCGGTCGAGGAGGTGGCCGCGCTCTGCCAGGAGGCGGGCGTGCCCCTCCTGGTGGACGCCGCACAGTCGCTGCCCTGGGGGCCGGTGCCCGGTGGCTGGTCGCTGCTGGCGGCGAGCGCCCACAAGTGGGGCGGCCCGGCCGGGGTGGGGCTGCTGGCGGTCCGCAAGGGGACCCGGTTCGCCCCCCAGGGGCCGCGGGACGAGCGCGAGTCGGGCCGCAGCCCGGGGTTCGAGAACATCCCGGCGATCGTGGCCGCCGCGGCGTCGCTGCGCGCACTGCGGGCGGGCCCGGAGACCGCGGCCGAGGCGGCACGGCTGCGGAAGCTGGTGGACCGGATCCGGACCCGGGTGCCGGAGCTGATCCCGGATGTGGAGGTGGTCGGCGATCCGGTGCACCGCCTCCCCCACCTCGTGACCTTCTCCTGCCTCTACGTCGACGGGGAGGCGCTGCTGCACGAGCTCGACCGGGCGGGCTTCTCGGTGTCGTCCGGCTCGTCCTGTACGTCCAGCACGCTGACACCGAGCCATGTGCTGCGGGCGATGGGCGTGCTGTCCGAGGGGAATGTGCGGGTCTCGCTGCCGTACGGCACCGACGGGGCGGAGGTGGAGCGCTTCCTGGAGGTGCTGCCGACGGTGGTGCGCTCGGTGCGGGAGCGGCTGGGCGTCCCGGCGGCGGAGCGGGAGACGGTGGCGGCGACGGCCGGCGGGGGCCCGGAAGCGGCCCCGGCAGCGGCAGCCGAGGAGCCTGGTGAGTCCGGCGAGCCCGTTGAGCCCGCGGCCTCGGCCTCCGCCGAGCCGGCCGGTCTGGTCGTCGACTCGCTCGGCAAGCGCTGTCCGCTCCCGGTGATCGAGCTGGCGAAGGCGGTCCTGGAGGTGCCGGTCGGCGGGACGGTGACGGTGCTCGCCGACGACGAGGCCGCCCGGCAGGACATCCCGGCCTGGTGCGCCATGCGCGAGCAGGAGTACGTGGGCGAGCGGCCGGCCGAGCGCGGCGCCGCGTATGTCGTGCGGCGCCGCGCCTGACCCGGCGGTTCAGACCAGGTGCTGCTGGACCTCGGCGGCGGCCTCGTGGCCGTACGCCTTGGTGAAGCGGTCCATGAAGTGGCTGCGGTGCAGCTCGTACTCCTGGGTGCCGACGGTCTCGATGACCAGCGTCGCCAGCATGCAGCCGACCTGCGCGGCGCGCTCCAGGCCGACGCCCCAGGCCAGACCGGACAGGAAGCCGGCCCGGAAGGCGTCGCCGACGCCGGTCGGGTCGGCCTTGGCGTTCTCCTCCGGGACACCGACCTCGAGGGCCGGCTCGCCGACCCGCTCGATGCGGACGCCGCTGGCGCCGAGGGTGGTGACGCGGGTGCCGACCTTGGCGAGGATCTCCTCGTCGGTCCAGCCGGTCTTGGACTCGATCAGGCCCTTCTCGTACTCGTTGGAGAAGAGGTAGGCGGCGTCCTCCAGGAGGGTGCGGATGGCGTCGCCGTCCATCCGGGCGATCTGCTGGGAGAAGTCGGCGGCGAACGGGATTCCGCGGCTGCGGCACTCCTCGGTGTGCCGGATCATCGCCTCGGGGTCGTCCGCACCGATCAGGACGAGGTCGAGGCCGCCGACCCGCTCGGCCACGTGCTGGAGCTCGATCAGCCGGGCCTCGCTCATCGCGCCGGTGTAGAACGACCCGATCTGGTTGTGGTCGGCGTCGGTGGTGCACACGAAGCGGGCGGTGTGCAGCACCTCGGAGATGCGGACGGAGCGGGTGTCGACGCCGTGGCGGTCGAGCCAGGCGCGGTATTCCTCGAAGTCGTTGCCGGCGGCACCGACCAGGATCGGCGCGGTGCCGAGCTGGCCCATGCCGAAGCAGATGTTGGCGGCGACGCCGCCGCGGCGGACGTCGAGCTGGTCGACCAGGAACGAGAGGGAGACCGTATGCAGCTGGTCGGCGACCAACTGATCGGCGAAGCGGCCGGGGAAGGTCATCAGGTGGTCGGTGGCGATGGAGCCGGTGACTGCGATACGCACGACGGGTCTGCTCCTGCGGAAGGCGGAGGGACGGGCGGACGTGAAGCAACGCTACCCCGCGAGGTCGCGCACCACCCGGTCATCCCGGACACTTGAACCACTGAAACTACCCAATAGTAGGTCTTTCTCCTCGATACTCAGCTGCGTACGGTGCCCCTATGACCAAGCCTGTGAAAGCTGTCACACCGCGCCACGGCGCCTCCCGCGACCCGCAGGACCCGGAGTCGCTCGACGAGCTGCGCGGCGACTGCGCGCGGATGGCGGGCCACTGGAAGGCCGGCCGGTCCTCCGCGCCCGCCCCGGGACGCGCCGCCGATCTGCACGGCATCAAGGTCCCCTCCTCCTCCGCCGCGCTCGTGGGCGGAATGTCCGAGTACGGCGACTGAGCCCCGCCCCCGGCCACCGCGGCGCGTACCGGGGGGGAACCGCGCACGCCCCTGCCCCGTCCCATCGGCGTCCACCTCATGGAGGATGGCACGTCAGATGTTCAGCGGAGCTGAAGGAGCGATGCGGTGAACACCGAGGACAGCACCGACACGAACCCCAAGGAGCGCAAGCGGCGCACCCCGCTGGTGGCCGCCTCGATGGCCGCCGCGGTGCTGCTGGCCGGGGGCGGCGCGGCGTACTGGGCCTCGTCCGCGTCCAGCAGCGAGGGCTCCGGCCCGGGCTCCGCGGCCAAGGGCGACCCGCCACCGCTCGCACTCGACGGCTACACCGGCGGCGGCTCGATCGCGGCCGGTGAGCCCAACCCGCAGGGTGCGAAGTACCGGGCGGTGAAGAAGCTGCCCGGCGGTCCGGCGTCCGCGCCGGTGTACCGCCCCAAGGGCGAGATCAGCCGGCAGTCGGTGGAGCGGCTGGCGAAGGCGCTGGATGTGGCCGGAAAGGTCCGCTCGGAGGGCACCAGCTGGAAGGTGGGCGGGGCGCCGGATTCCCGTGGCCCCCTCCTCCAGGTGAGCAAGACCGGCTCGGGCGCGTGGACGTACTCGCAGTACGGCACCCCGGGCGGGACGAACTGTGCGCTGCCCTCCTCCCCCAAGGGCGGCCAGGACGGGTCCGGTGGCGGTACCCCGTCGAACCGGCCCGGCTGTCCGTCGTACCGCGGCGGCGGGGACGTCACGACCGAGGACGACAGCAGCGGCAAGGGCGCGGTGTCGCCGGAGAAGGCCAAGCAGGCGGTGCGGCCGGTGCTGACGGCGCTCGGCCAGAAGAACGCCCGGCTCGACGCGGGCGGACTGTCCGGCGCGGTACGGGTCGTCACCGCGAACCCGGTGCTCGGCGGGCTGCCGACCTACGGCTGGCAGAGCGATCTCCAGGTCGGCTCGGACGGTCAGGTGGTCGGTGGCAGCGGCCAGTTGGCGAATCCGGTCAAGGGCGCGGAGTATCCGGTGCTGAGCGCCGACAAGACGCTGGACCGGCTGAATTCGGGCGAGGGCCGCAAGCCGGCCGGCTGCCCCTCGACCCCCGGCAACAAGACCGACAAGGGTGACAAGGACGGCAAGGGCGGCGGGATCGCGCCGTGTGAGCCGACGCCGACCAAGGCGCAGCCGCCGGCCGAGGTGACCGGTGCGGTCTTCGGGCTCGCGGTGCAGTACGTGGACGGCGGCCAGGCGCTGGTGCCGTCGTGGCTGTACAAGGTGCGCCAGCCGGGCGCCGGCAGCGGCCCGGACACCGCCTCGACGGTCACGCACCCGGCGGTGAACCCGAAGTACCTGGCCCACCAGGGCAGCGGGACCTCGCAGAGCCCGGGGCAGTCGCCGCACAAGCCGTCCGGGAAGCCCGGGGCGATGGCCCTGGAGTCGTACGACGTGAGCGACGGCGGCAAGAAGCTGACCGTGCACTTCTGGGGCGGGGTGTGCAGCGTCTACTCGGTGAGCGCACAGGAGTCGGCGACGACGGTGAAGACCAAGGTCGTCGGCAAGGACAAGAAGCCCGGCCAGGTCTGCGTGAAGATCGCCAAGGAGTTCACCAAGACCGTGACGCTGGAGAAGCCGCTGGACGGCCGGAAGGTGATCGATGAGTCGAGCGGCGACTCCGTGCCGAAGCGGTAACGGGCCCCGCGGAAGCCGCCGGGCCGGACCCGGCGGAGACGGATTCGCCAGAGACGCATACGGCGAAAGCGGCGCTCCCTCTGGGGGGGGCGCCGCTTTCGTGTGTACCGGCCCGTACTCCCTAGCTGAAGGAGTCGCCGCAGGCGCAGGAGCCGGTGGCGTTCGGGTTGTCGATCGTGAAGCCCTGCTTCTCGATGGTGTCGACGAAGTCGATGGAGGCACCGCCCAGGTAGGGGGCGCTCATCCGGTCGGTGACGACCTTGACACCGTCGAAGTCCTTGACGACATCGCCGTCGAGCGAGCGCTCGTCGAAGAAGAGCTGGTAGCGCAGTCCGGAGCAGCCGCCGGGCTGCACGGCAACCCGCAGCGCGAGGTCGTCCCGGCCTTCCTGCTCCAGAAGGCTCTTGACCTTCGACGCGGCCGCGTCGGACAGGATGATGCCGTCGCTGACGGTGGTCTCGTCCTGAACGCTCATCTAGATCTCTCCCGGGTTGTACGGACCGCTTGTCATCGGTTGCAACCAGCTGCAACCGGGGACGTCCCGGATTAATTCCGGCTGGGCGCAATTCGTCGAGAAGCCTTCCGGACACCGCCGGGGGCAGCCTCTCCTGTCGTTCTTTCCCATGCTCGCACACCGGCCGCCGGGAACAGGTGGCCGACCACACACGGCGGGGTGCTGATGCGTCACATCGACACTATGGCCATCGTCAAAGTGACGTGAAGCAGCTATGATAGATAACGTCAAATAGACGAGAAGGCACGTAGAGAAGAGAGGGTGCGTGTTGTGACCACCGCCCAGCCCCTGGACGTCCAGCCGACCCCGCTGGCCCTGCTCCTCCTCGGCCGCGAGGCCGACCCGAAGAGCGAGCGCGGTGTGGAGTGCCCCGGCGATCTGCCGGCTCCGTCGGACCCCGACCTCGTCGAGCGCGCCCGCGCGGCCAAGGCGAAGCTCGGGGACAAGGTCTTCGTCCTCGGGCACCACTACCAGCGCGACGAGGTCATCGAGTTCGCCGATGTGACCGGCGACTCCTTCAAGCTCGCGCGGGACGCCGCGGCCCGGCCGGACGCCGAGTACATCGTCTTCTGCGGTGTGCACTTCATGGCGGAGTCCGCCGACATCCTCACCGGCGACGACCAGCAGGTCATCCTCCCCGACCTGGCCGCCGGCTGCTCGATGGCCGACATGGCCACCGCCGAGCAGGTCGCCGAGTGCTGGGACGTCCTGACGGGGGCGGGCATAGCCGAGCAGGTCGTGCCCGTCTCGTACATGAACTCCTCGGCCGACATCAAGGCGTTCACCGGCAAGCACGGCGGCACGATCTGTACCTCCTCCAACGCCAAGCGGGCGCTGGACTGGGCCTTCGAGCAGGGCGAGAAGGTCCTCTTCCTGCCCGACCAGCACCTGGGCCGCAACACCGCCGTCCGCGACATGGGCATGTCGCTGGACGACTGCGTGGTCTACAACCCGCACAAGCCGAACGGCGGGCTGACCGCCGAGGAGCTGCGGGCCGCCAAGATGATCCTGTGGCGCGGGCACTGCTCGGTGCACGGCCGGTTCTCGCTGGACTCGGTGAACGACGTGCGCGCCCGTATCCCGGATGTCAATGTGCTCGTCCACCCCGAGTGCAAGCACGAGGTCGTGGCGGCGGCGGATTACGTCGGCTCGACGGAGTACATCATCAAGGCCCTGGAGGCCGCCCCGCGCGGCTCGAAGTGGGCCATCGGCACCGAACTGAACCTGGTCCGGCGGCTGGCGAATCGCTTCGCCGCGGAGGACAAGGAGATCGTCTTCCTCGACAAGACGGTCTGCTTCTGCTCGACGATGAACCGGATCGACCTTCCCCACCTGGTGTGGGCGCTGGAGTCGCTGGCCGCCGGCAAGGTCGTCAACCGCATCGAGGTCGACGAGGAGACGGAGAGCTTTGCGAAGTTGGCGCTCGAGCGGATGCTGGCGCTGCCGTAGCCGTACGTTTTCGGCTGACCCGCCGTGGGGGTTTCTCACCGTTTGTTGCCCGCTTGCGCGGTGCCCCCGCCGTTCCGCCTGCGGCGGGCGGGTCCGCTGCGCGGGGCTGTGGGTGCGGTGACGGGCCGGAGGGGCCTGGTGTGTGGACTGCTTCGCTTTACGTCCACACACCAGGCCCCTCCGGCCCGTCCCCTCCCGTGGGTGGGTTGGATTTGGTGAGTGGGGGCGGGCGCCGGATGGGGCGTTGTCCGGTCAGGTTGCGGCTTCCAGAGTCCAGCGGATCTTGTCGCCGCCCTTGATTGCAGTGTGGCAGGGGGCGGTTGTGATCTTTTTTTCGTTGACGTACGCGTTCCACTTCTTGGTGGCGTCCGCGGAGTCGCCATGGATTGCGGTGACCACGAAGTCCTGGGTGGTGGCGTCCCAGCGCGCCCGCACCCCGCCGAGGCCGTACTGCTCGTCGGCGTCGACCAGGGCGGTGAGGGGCGTGGCCGCGAGGCCGTCGGCTGCGCAGTAGAAGCCACCGAAGACGGTGCGCGGGGACGTGATCACGAGGCCCACGCCGGCGGTGTAGGGGCCGCCGGTGATGCCGACGCGGACGCGGATGTCGCCGGGGGCCGCGGTGGTGGGCGGGGCGGCCGTGAGGGTCAGGGCCAGGGCTAGACCGGCGGCGGTTGCGGGGGCGGCCCCGCGGGCCAGGACGGACGGCACGCTCGCTCACCTTTCGTCGGTTCGGCAGCATCCGCCACAAAACCATCGCTCCTGGTGATCGGCGAGAGGTGCTCCGCCGAATGCGTGTGTGCCGCCCGCCGGGCCGTCACAGCGACACGGTCTGTCCTTCGGCGGTGATCGTGAGGCGGTAGCGGTCCCGCGGTGGGCTGCCGTCGGCGGTCCAGTCGCGGTAGGCGGACTCGACCTCGTCCCACAGACGGCGCGGGCCGTGTTGCTCGGTCTCGTAGGTGTCTTGGCCGGGGGTGTATTCGACGGTGGCCCAGGAGCTGCGGGCGTCGTCGAAGAGCCAGTAGGTGGCCTCGTCGCTGCCGTCGTCGGCGGGGCAGAGCAGGGGCCAGGCGTCGCGTACCCGGAGGCCGACGGCGAAGCGGGCGCGCGGATTCTCGTCCAGTACGCGGGGATCGAGGGTGGTCGTCGCGCGGTCGCCGTCCTCGCCGTGGTACCAGTCGCGGATGCGGCCGTAGGAGCGGCGCTGCTGGCGGGCCCACATGAAGGCGGGGCGGCCGGAGAAGCCGCCGGTGGCCCGGCCGTCGCGGACGGTGAGGGTGGCGAACGAGTAGGAGTGGAACGAGGAGCCCCACGGGGTGAGGATCGTGCCGCCGGGGGCGGTCTGCTCCACCCAGGCGTACGGGATGTCGCGGACCGTGCAGGTGGCGATGGTCCGGTCGAAGGGCGCCCGCTCCGGCACCCCGGCCAGGCCGTCGCCGCACACCAGATGCGGGTGCAGGCCGGCTCGCGCGAGATTGTCCCGGGCGATGTCGTGGAGGGCCTTGTCGGTCTCGATGCTGGTCGTGCGGTCCTCGCCGAGCCGGTGGGCGAGCCAGGCGGCGTGGTAGCCGGTGCCGGTGCCGATCTCCAATACGGTGTCGCCGTCCCGGACGATCGCGGCCATGTCCAGCATCAGGGAGGGCATGGACGTCGAGCACGTGGGAAAGGCGACCTGGTCCGCCACGGACCGGCCGTCGTTGTGCTGGGTGATCAGCGGTAAGTCGGCGTAGACCATGCGCCGCCACTCCGTCTCGTCCGTGGATCGGGAGACGGTACGGTCGCCCACTTCGAAGGCGTCCGGTACGAAATGCGCGCGGTCGACCGCGGCGACGGCCGGCTCCCATTCCGGCGTCAACGCGCCCTTGTTGCGGAGGATTTCCAGCAGGCGGCCCGGCGAGGACATCACACGCCCCTTACTTCTTCGGCGGATCGGTTACCGGCTTGGTCCACTGGCCGTCGGATTCCTTCGGGCTCTGCTGCCGGTCGCCTTTCTCGCCGCCCTTGCCGTCGCCGTGCTTCCCCATTGCGGTCCCCCTTCGTCGGTGGCGGAGCGGTGGGGCCGCCCCGTGACGGGATGCCCGGCACGATGCCCCCGCAAGCGCCGGCTTGCGGGGGCATCGTTTCTTCACTGGGAGCGTCACACCGGGCCCCGCCGGCCAGGCCGTCGTCAGACGCCCGCCGGCTCCGGGGTGCGGTCGGACTCCTCGGTCTGCGGGCCGGCCGGGCCGGACCGCTTCGCGGCCTTCTTCGCCGCCCGGCGCTCCTTGCGGAGCTCGATCATCGCGTAGAGCGTCGGGACCAGGAGGAGGGTGAGGAGGGTGGAGGTGATCAGACCGCCGATCACGACCACGGCGAGCGGCTGGGAGATGAAGCCGCTGTCACCGGTGAGGGACAGGGCCATCGGCAGCAGCGCCATGATCGTGGCCAGCGCCGTCATGAGGATCGGGCGGAGACGGTGGCGGCCGCCCTCGATGACCGCCTCGACGACGCCGTAACCCTGCGACCGGTACTGGTTGATCAGGTCGATCAGCACGATCGCGTTGGTGACCACGATGCCGATCAGCATCAGCATGCCGATCATCGCCGGGACGCCCAGCGGGGTGCCGGTGGCGACCAGCAGGCCGATCGCGCCGGTCGCCGCGAAGGGGATCGAGACGAGCAGGATCAGCGGCTGGACCAGCGAGCGGAAGGTGCCCACCAGGAGCATGAAGACGATGGCGATGGCCGCCAGCATCGCCAGGCCGAGCGAGGAGAACGCGTCGGACTGGTCCTGGGAGACGCCGCCGATTTCCGCGGTGGCACCGTCCGGCAGCTTCAGACCGTTGATCTTGCTCTGGAGGGTGGCGCTGACCGCTCCGGTGTTGTCGCCGGTCGGCTTGGCGGTGATGGTCGCCGAGCGGGCCCCGTCGATCCGGGTCATCTGGACCGGGCCGGGCACGGTCCGCACGGTGGCGAGGGTGCCGAGCTTCGCCGGGCCCGCCGGGGTCGGGACGGCCAGGTTCTTCAACTCGGCCTCGGTGGTGGCCGGGTGGGCCGACTTGATCACGATGTCGCGCTCGGTGTCGTCCAGCACGGCCGTACCGCTGGTGGTGCCGCGGACCGCCTGGGTGACCACGCCGCCGAGGGTGGTCTGGTTGTAACCGGCCGCGGCCGCCTTGGCGTTGGGCTTCACGGAGATCCGCGGGACGCTCTGGGAGAGGTCGCTCTGGACGTCGGTGACGTCGTCGAGCCCGGCGACGGCCTTGCGGACCTGCTCGCTCGCCTTCTCCAGCACCTCACCGTCGGCGGCCTTGACGACCACGCTCAGGTCCTGGTTGCCGAAGCCGCCGCCGCCCGCGGTCACGGTGGTCTCGCCGATGGACGTGCCGAGCTTGTCGAGGCCGTCCCGCAGGTCGCCGGTGACCTTGTCGGCGTCCTCGGCGTCGGCCAGCTTGAGCTGGTAGGTGGCCTGGTTGGTGCCGGTGCCGCCGCCGAAGGCCGCCATGAAGCCGGAGGAGCCGATGGTGACCTGGTAGTCCGTGACGCCGTCGGTGTCCGCGAGCAGCTTCTCGACCTTCTTGGCCTGCTTGTCGGACGTGCCGAGGCTGGTGCCGGGCTTGAGCTCCTGCTTGACGGTGAGGGTGTCCTGGTCGCCCTGGTCGAGGAAGTTGGTCTTCAGGAGCGGGCCCATGCCGAAGGTGCCGAGGAGGATGACGACGGCGATGACCACGCTGGTGACCCGGCGGCGGGTCGCGAAGCGCAGGACCGGGACGTAGAGGCGCTGGAGGGGGCTCCGGGTCTCCTTCTCCTCGGCCCGGCGCCGCAGCTCCTCCGGGTCGCTGCCCTCGGGGATCTCGGGGGCGCGCAGGAACCAGTACGACAGCACGGGGACGACCGTCAGGGAGACGATCAGGGAGGCCAGCAGGGCGACGGTCACCGTCAGCGAGAAGGAGCCGAAGAGGGCGCCGACCATGCCGCCGACCACACCGATCGGGAGGAAGACCGCGACCGTGGTGAGGGTGGAGGAGGTGATCGCGCCGGAGACCTCCTTGACCGCGGAGAGGATGGCCTCGCGGCGCTCCTCGCCGTAGCCCAGGTGCCGCTTGATGTTCTCCAGGACGACGATGGAGTCGTCGACGACGCGGCCGATCGCGATGGTCAGCGCGCCGAGGGTGAGCATGTTGAGGGAGAGGTCACCGGTCCACAGCACGATCAGGGTGATGACGACCGAGAGGGGGATGGAGACCGCGGTGACGAGGGTCGAGCGGAGGCTGAGCAGGAAGACCAGGATGACGATGACGGCCATGACCAGACCCAGCAGGCCCTCGGTGGTCAGCGATTCGATCGACTTGGAGACCGCCGGGCCCTGGTCGGAGACGACCGTGACATCGGTGCCCTTGCCCAGGTCCTGACGGATCTCGGGGAGCTGGTCCTTGACCGCGTCGGATATGTCGACCGCGCTGCCGTCCTGGTCCATCGTCACGCTGACGGCCAGGCTGGGCTTGCCGTTGGTGCGGGTGAGGGAGGTCGGGGTGGCCGACTCCTCCTTGACCGTGGCGACATCACCGAGCCGGACCGCTTCGGCCGGCCGGCCGGCGCCCGCGCCCGGACCGGCACCGTCGCCGCCCGCGGCCGGCGCGATCCGCAGGTCCTGGATCTGCCGTACGGAGCTGAAGCCCGCGCCGACCTGGACGGTCTTGCTCCGGCCGTCCTCGGCGAACGAACCGGCGGGAACCGAGGTGCCGCCGGCCTCCAGTGCCTGGCCGAGCGCCTGGGAGGTCAGCCCGGCCGCGGCGAGCTTCCGGTCGTCGGGGGTGACCGCGACGATCCGGTCCTGGACGCCGTCCACCTTGACCTGGCTGACGCCCTCGATGTTCTTCAGGTCCGGTACGACGCTGCGGTCGAGCTGGTCGGCGAGGCTCTGCTGGTCCCGGTCCGAGGAAGAGACGGCGAGGACGACGGTGGGGATGTCGTCCGTCGAGCCGGCCACCACCTGCGGGTCGACGTCCTTGGGCAGCTTCGCGCGGGCGCGGTTCACGGCCTGCTGGACATCGGCGACCAGACGCTTGGAGTCATTGCCGTAGTCGAACTGCGCCATGATGACGCCCGAGCCCTCGCTGGACGTCGAGGTGACGGACTTGATGCCGTCGACCGCCTGGATACCGTCCTCGAGCGGCTCGATCACCTGCTTCTCGACGACCTCGGGCGAGGCGCCCTGGTACGGCGTCAGGACGGACACCATCGGGAGTTCGATGGACGGCAGGAGCTGCTGCTTCAGCTGGGGGATCGCGATGGCGCCGAAGGCGATCGCCACGATCGACATCAGCGCTATCAGGCCCCGTTGTACGAGGCTGAGTCGGGACAGCCAGGTCATGGGTGGGGTCTCTCTTCTGGTCTACGAAGTCGGCGGGACCGTTCTCGGGCCCACCTACACCCTCCGCCATGGCGTGACTGGTTTTCCTCGCTCGCAAGTCGGTTTCCGGCCGTAAGCCGTACCGCGTTCGGAGTAGGGGGTGCCCCGCCCTCACTGCACCCGTGGGCGTACGAGTCCGGACTCGTAGGCGATGACGACGAGCTGGGAGCGGTCCCGGGCGCCCAGCTTGGCCATCGCGCGGTTCACATGCGTCTTGACGGTGAGCGGGCTGACCTCCAGCTGCTCGGCGATGCCGTCGTTGGACAGCCCGCCGGCCACCAGGATCAGCACCTCCCGCTCCCGGCCGGTGAGCGTCGCCAGCCGCTCGCTGCCCCGGCCGCCGGGCCCGCCGTCGGCGGAACTGCCGCCCTGCGCGAGGAACTTGGCGATCAGGCCCTTGGTGGCGACGGGCGAGAGCAGCGCCTCACCGGCGGCCGCGATCCGGATCGCGTTCAGCATCTCGTCCGGTTCCGCGCCCTTGCCGAGGAAGCCGCTGGCGCCGGCCCGCAGCGACTGCACCACGTAGTCGTCGACCTCGAAGGTGGTCAGTATGACCACCCGGACGTCGGTCAGTTCCGGGTCCTCGCTGATCAGGCGGGTGCCCGCCAGGCCGTCCACACCGGGCATCCGGATGTCCATCAGCACGACGTCGGGCCGCTCGGCCCGGGTCAGCTCGTACGCCTGGGCCCCGTCGGATGCCTCCCCCACCACCCGCATGTCCGGCTCGGAGTCGACCAGCACCCGGAACGCACTGCGCAGCAGCGCCTGGTCGTCGACGAGCAGCACCTTGATCGTCACAATGTCTCCCCCGTACGGACAGTCTGGAGCGGAAGGGTCACCCGCACCTGGAAGCCGCCGGCCGCGCGCGGGCCGGTCACGACCGTGCCGCGCAGCGCGAAGACCCGCTCCCGCATCCCGATCAGGCCGTGGCCGCCGCCGCTGTCCTCCGGCTCGCCGGGCCCGCCCGCCTCCACGGGCGGCCGGTCGCCGCCCTTCTGCCGCGGGATGCCGGCCCGGCCCGCGCCGTCGTCCAGGACGGTCACGGTCAGCCTGGTGTCGGAGTGGCTGATCCGCACCGTGGCACGGGCGCCCGCACCGGCGTGCTTGTGGACGTTGGTCAGCGCTTCCTGGACCACGCGGTAGGCGGTGAGGTCGACGGAGGCGGGCAGCGGCCGCGGCTCCGGCGGGATGTCCAGGTCGACCGGGATGCCGGCCCGGACGAACCCGTCGACGAGCTGATCGAGCACCCCGAGGCCCGGGGCCGGCTCGGTCGGCGCCTTGGGGTCGTCTGACTGCCGCAACAGGCCGACGGTGGCACGGAGTTCCTCCAGCGCCGAACGGGAGGCCTCCCGGACGTGTGCCAGCGCCTGCTTGGCCTGGTCGGGCCGGTTGTCCATGACGTGCGAGGCGACCCCGGCCTGGACGTTGACCAGCGCGATGTGGTGGGCGACGACATCGTGCAGCTCACGGGCGATCCGCATGCGCTCCTCGGCGACCCGGCGGCGGGCCTCCTCCTCACGGGTGCGCTCGGCCCGTTCGGCGCGCTCCCGGATGGCGGTCACGAAGGCCCGGCGGCTGCGGACCGCGTCACCGGCCGCCGCGGCCATGCCCGTCCAGGCGAAGATGCCGAGGTTCTCCTGGGCGTACCAGGGACGGGGCCCGTAGAGCATGGCGGCGGCGGTCAGCCCCACGACGGTCAGCGCGCCGACCCGCCAGGTGGTGGGCCGGTCGGTGCGCGAGGCGAGGGTGAAGAGGGCGACCACGGCGGCGGCGGCCACCGGGGCGCGGGGGTCGCTGGAGCGGGCGACCAGCTCGATGACGGTGAGCGAGCCGGTGACCGCCAGGACCGTACGGGGCAGCCGGCGGCGCAGGACCAGGGCGGCACAGGCCAGTGCGGCCAGCACCACGGTCGTGGCGGACGGCTCGTGCCCGACGAACCGCGGGCCGTGCGGGCCGTGCGGATCGGCCACCGCGCCGAACAGGATGCAGGCGAAGACGGCCCCGGCCACGACGGCGTCGAAGGCGAGCGGATGCTTCCGGTACCACCGGAAGGGGCCGGCGCGGGGCGCGTCGGGGCGGGGGTCGAGGAGGCTCACAAGAGCAAACGGTAGCGCCCCGGTCCCTCGCGGGGCCGGGGCGCGGTGCGCTGGAGTGGAGTGTGCAGGCCGGGACCGGCCAGGTTTCAGCCCGGGATGAGGCCGTCGTCGCCGAGCATTTCCCGGACCTCGCCAAGGGTCGCGTCCGGGGCGGGGAGGATGAGTTCGGACGGTTCCAGGGCGTCGTCGGGAAGCGGTGTGCCCATACGGCGCACCGCCTCCAGAAGGGCCCCGAGGGTGCGCCGGAAGCCCGCCTCGTCGCCGCTCTCCATCTCGTCGAGCAGCTCATCGTCCAGTTTGTTGAGCTCGGTGAAGTGGGCGTCGTCCAGCTTCACCTGGCCCTCCCCCATGATCCGTACGATCACGACGGTCTCCCTTGGTCCGGTCCGACGATCTCTGCGAGGCTAACCGCCGCCGTCCCTCACTGCTTGTCGAAACGCGGCCGGTCCTGCTGCGGCTGCGACTGCGCCGCACCGTTCTGTCCGCTCTCGATGGCCTGCTGGCCGGCCGACGAGCCTCCCGAGAGCTCGGCCTTCATCCGCTGGAGCTCCAGTTCGACGTCGCTGCCGCCGGAGAGCCGGTCCAGTTCGGCGGTGATGTCGTCCTTCGCCATACCGGACGGGTCGTCCAGCGCACCGGACGCCATCAGCTCGTCGATGGCCCCGGCCCGGGCCTGGAGCTGCGCGGTCTTGTCCTCCGCGCGCTGGATGGCCATGCCGACGTCGCCCATCTCCTCGGAGATGCCGGAGAACGCCTCGCCGATCCGGGTCTGCGCCTGGGCGGCCGTGTAGGTGGCCTTGATCGTCTCCTTCTTCGTACGGAAGGCGTCGACCTTGGCCTGGAGCCGCTGCGACGCGAGCGTGAGCTTCTCCTCCTCACCCTGAAGCGTCTGGTGCTGCGTCTCCAGGTCCGTGACCTGCTGTTGCAGCGCGCTGCGCCGGGTCAGCGCCTCGCGGGCCAGGTCCTCACGGCCGAGCGCCAGTGCCTTGCGGCCCTGGTCCTCCAGCTTGGCGGACTGGCCCTGGAGCTGGTTGAGCTGTAGCTCCAGGCGCTTGCGGGAGGTCGCCACGTCGGCGACGCCGCGGCGTACCTTCTGAAGCAGCTCCAGCTGCTTCTGGTACGAGTAGTCGAGGGTTTCGCGCGGGTCTTCGGCCCGGTCCAGGGCCTTGTTGGCCTTCGCGCGGAAGATCATCCCCATCCGCTTCATGACACCATCGCTCATGGGCCTCGCGCGCCCCCTTCTGACCGAGTCACCTCGGGCTTCGGCTCCAGCACATCTACAGACCCCACAGTACGGGCCCTGGTTCCATTACCGCACTGTTCGCGCCCGGATGCGCTCCTCCTCCAGGACGATCGGGGGCGCGGCTTCTCCCGCGCAAGGAGTAGGGAGAGTCCGGACAACCGGCGCGATGTCCGGTCTGTCCTGGTAGGAAGGGGCTTCTGTCCCGGTAAGGCCCCCGTCCCGGGACGCGCCGTTGCCGGATCGTTCCCCGTCGGACCGTGGCTCACCCGCGGCGAGCACGTACCCTTGGGTTTTGTGTTCCGAAGCCGTTCGAAGGATGAGCAGGCCGCGACCGCCAAGGTGACCGCGGACCAGCCCCAGCAGCCCCGCGACCCGCAGGCCCCCAAGGGCCGCCCGACGCCCAAGCGCAGTGACTCCCAGTCGCAGCGCCGCTCGCGTGCGCATACGCCGGCCAACCGCAAGGATGCGGCCAAGGCCCAGCGTGAGGCGCGCCGTGCCGACATGGCCCGCCAGCGTGAGGCGATGGCCAGCGGCGACGAGCGGTATCTGCCGGTGCGCGACAAGGGACCGGTGCGCCGGTTCGCGCGGGACTATGTCGACTCCCGCTGGGCGGTCGCCGAGTTCTTCCTGCCGATGGCCGTGGTGATCCTGGTGCTCACCATGATCCGGGTGCCGTCGATCCAGAGCATCGCGCTGCTGCTGTGGCTCGTGATCATCGTGCTGATCGTGCTCGACTCGGTGCTGATCTGGTTCCGGCTCGGCAAGCTGCTCCAGGAGCGCTTCCCGAACGAGAACCTCAAGGGCGTGAAGGCGTACGCGGTGATGCGCACGCTTCAGATGCGGCGGCTGCGACTGCCGAAGCCGCAGGTCAAGCGGGGCGAGAAGCCGTAGGGCCGGCGCGACCGAATCCTTGACGCCGGGCCGGACCCCTCAGGGGCCCGGCCCGGCGTCTTCGGCTCTCAGGCCTCCGCGTCCGCGTGCAGGCTCATCGGGCCCGCGTAGATCTCGGTGCCGTCCTCGAAGAGCCTGACCTGGTCGGCGCCGCCCTCCAGGAGGGCCTTCCACTCCTCGCCGATCCAGGACTCCGCGTCACCCTGCGTGGTGAACTCCTCGGGTTGCACGGCCGGCGCCGTCTCCGAGCCGTCGGCCTTCTCGAACCGCCACGTCCACGCCATCTGCGCCTCCTGGATCCCACCGAGTACGAGTCTGTGCCACCGCGGAGCGCGTCGAAGTGCCCTCCGCCGGGCCGTGCTTCCGTGCTGATCGGCAGCCTAACGGCCGTGTCGAGTCCGCCCCCGCCGCGCCCGCCGGGCGGGGACGCGAGAAACTCGGCGGTGTGGATGTGACTCTCCTCGGCACCGGGGCCCCGCAGGGGCTGCCGCGCCCCGGCTGCCCGTGTGCCGCCTGTGCGACCGCCGTCGGCGACGAGGCGCGGGCGGCCACCGCGCTGCTCGTCGACGGTGCGCTGCTGATCGATCTGACGCCGGGCCCGGCCTTCGCGGCGGCCCGCGCCGGGCAGTCGCTGGCGGGCGTGCGGCAGGTGCTGCTCTCGCATCCGCACCACGGTCCGGTGCTGGAGGTGCCGGCCGGGCTGCCGCAGCCGGGCCGGGTCGCGGACGGGCGGGAGCTGGCGCTGCTCGACGGGCACCGGGTGCGGGCCGTCGCGGTGGACATCCCGGGGACCGGCTACGAGATCTCCGGCGCCGAGGGCCAGCGGCTGCTGTATCTGCCGCCGGGCGCGGCCCCGTCCGGGCTGGACGGCAACGGCCGGGCGGCGGGCGGCGCTGACCAGGACCCGGGCGGCAACGGCCCGTACGACCTGGTGCTGCTCGATGTGCTGGGGCGGCCCGAGGCGCTGGCCAGGCTGCGGGCGAGCGGGGCGGTCGACGCGGCGACGGATGTGCTCGCGGTGCACCTGGACCACGAGGTGCCGCCGGGGCCCGAGCTGCACCGGCGGCTGGCGGCGGTGGGGGCCCGCGCGGTGGCGGACGGCAGCACGCTGCGGGTCGGCGAGTTCCACGCGGTGCCGGATCTGCCGCGGCGCACGCTGGTGCTGGGCGGCGCGCGCAGCGGGAAATCGGTGGAGGCGGAGCGGCGGCTCGTGGCCTTCCCCGACGTGGTCTACGTGGCCACCGGGGGCACCCGGGACGGCGACGAGGACTGGGCAGAGCGGATCTCGCTGCACCGCGAGCGGCGCCCCAACAGCTGGCGCACCGTCGAGACCTGCGATCTGGTGCCGCTGCTGACCGCGGCCGGGCCCGGCGCGGACCCCGGCGCCCATTGGCCGGACGAGGCGGCACCGCTGCTCATCGACTGTCTGGCGCTGTGGCTGACACATGTGATGGACGAGGTCGGGGCGTGGGACGACGCGACTTGGGAGGCCGGTGGCCGGCGGGCGCTGCGGGAGCGGACCGACGCACTGGTGGCGGCGCTGCGCGCGACGCGCCGCCGGGTGGTGGCGGTCAGCAACGAGGTCGGCTCCGGCGTCGTCCCGGCGACCCCGGCGGGCCGGCGGTTCCGGGACGAACTGGGGCGGCTGAACGCGGCGTTCGGCGCGGAGTGCGAGCAGGTGCTGCTGGTCGTCGCGGGCCAGGCGCTGGCGCTGCGGGGATGACGGGGGTCGGGGATCGGGGGCCGGTATCCGCTTGCGCTGCGTGGATGACGGAGGCCCGGTGGGCACCGTGTCCGCTTGCCCGGGGGCGCGGCGCCGGGTGCTCTTGACCCGTGACCGAATCCGAGCGGACCGAGACGGCGGCGCCGGACGGGTGGGGAGCGCGAGCCCTCCGTGCGCCGCGGGCGCGCGGGCGGCGTTTCGACGCGGCCGTACGCGGCTACCTGGCGCGGTATCCGGAGGCGACGGTGGTCGCGCTCGGGGAGGGGCTGGGTACCGGTTTCTGGCGGCTGGACAACGGGCGGCTGAACTGGCTGACGGTGCTGGCGCCGGAGACCGCCGCGGTGCGCCGGATGCTGCTGCCGGACGGTCCCCGGCGGCGTACGGTCGCCCGCGCGGTGACCGATCACCGCTGGCTGGACGCGGTGCGGGAGCCGGATCTCGGGGTCGTCGTCACCGCGCCGGGAGTGCTGATGCGGCTGCCGCCGCCCGCGGTGCGGGCGCTGCTGGCGGTGTGTGCGGAGCGTTTTCCCGGTGGTGCGCTGGTCTTTGACGCCCTGCCACGGACAACGACGGCGCTGGCCCGGCGGGCCGCCGGGCCGGGCGGCGGCCGGTGGCCGGGTCCGGTGCGCTGGGGGTTGGACCGGGCCGAGCTGCCGCGGGTGGCCGGCGCGCACCCCGGCATCGTCGCGGTGCGCGAGGTCGGCCCGGCGGGGTGGCTGCGCCGGATGCCGGTGCTGGGTGCGCTGACGCCCCTGGTGTGCGAGGTGCGGTTCGCGGCGGCCGGTTCCCCCCGGCGGGCCTCGTCAGCGGTGCGTTGACGGTAATCTGCGCCCAATGAGCGCCCTGAACCTCGATGACTTCGCCCATCTGATCGAGCGCCCCGACGGCGGTGTGCGCCGTGACGCCGAGGAGCGGCGGGCGCGGCTGGCCGTGCCGCCGGGAGCCCTCGGCCGCCTTGACGAACTGGGTGAATGGCTGGCCGCCGCACAGCAGCAGGTGCCGGTGCGGCCGGTCGGGCAGCCGCGGGTGCTGCTGTTCGCCGGCGATCACGGGGTGGCGGAGCTGGGGGTGTCGGCCCGGCCGGCCGGCGGCACCCGGGATCTCGTACGGGCCGTGCTGGACGGGGCGAGCCCGGCCGCGGTGCTGGCGCGGAACACCGGGGTGCCGCTGCGGGTGGTGGACCTGGCGGTGGACTGCGCCCCGGAGGAGCTGCCCGAGGAGGTCACCCGGCACCGGGTGCGGCGGGGTTCGGGACGGATCGATGTCGAGGACGCGCTGACGGCCGAGGAGGCCGAGGCGGCGTTCCGGGCCGGGATGGCGATCGCGGACGAGGAGGCGGACGCGGGCACCGATCTGGTGGTGCTGGGCGATCTGAGCGTCGGCGGGACGACGGTGGCGAGCACGCTGATCGCCGCGCTGTGCGGGACGGACGCCTCGGTGGTCACCGGCCGGGGCGGCGCGGGGATCGACGATCTGGCGTGGATGCGCAAGTGCGCGGCGATCCGCGACGCCCTGCGGCGGGCCCGTCCGGTGCTCGGCGACCAGCTGGAGCTGCTGGCCACGGTCGGCGGCGCGGATCTGACCGCGATCACCGGATTTCTGCTCCAGAGCGCGGTGCGCCGTACTCCGGTGATCCTCGACGGGGTGGTCTCGGCGGCCTGTGCGCTGGTGGCGCAGCGGGTGGCGTTCCGGGCGCCGGACTGGTGGCTGGCCGGGCAGGCGAGCGGGGAGCCGGCGCAGGCGAAGGCTCTTGACCGGATCGCACTCAACCCTCTGCTCGACCACGGCGTCACTGCGGGTGAGGGGACGGGGGCGCTGCTGGCCCTGCCATTGGTGCAGGCGGCCGCGGCCCTGGCGGCAGAACTGCCCGTACGCGACTGACCCGGAGCCGGCCCACCGCGGCCGGCTCCACCGGAAGCGCCCGGGCGGGGCCCGGACCCGGGCGCTCCACTTCACGCCCGTGCCGGACCGACGGCGGCGCCCCATAAGATCGCGCTTTCACGGTTTATGGGAGACATCGCTTGAGTCCGGACGAAGGCCGCCCGCGCGGCTCATGGTCACAGCGTGGTGCCGCGTTCGGCATCTGGTATCTGCGCGCCGTCACCTTCCTCAATTTCCTGAGTGCGGTGTGGGTGTCCTTCGGCAATGACATCCGCCGGCACAACAGCGCGGAATTCTTCACTCCGTATCTGCTGACGGCGGGCTTCGCCTCCGCCGCCTTCTCGCTGTTCCTGTCGGTCACCCTGCGGCGGCGCAAGCGGGCGGCATGGATTCTGAATCTGGTGCTGTCCGGGCTGCTGACGCTGCTGTTCGCCTTCGGGATGGTGGTGGCCCCGGAGTTCCGTGGCCATGTGCAGAACTGGGTGTCGCTGGTATTCACCGCGCTGTTCGCCGTCGCCTTGGTGGCCGGGCGCCGGGAGTTCTCGGCGAAGGGCGACCGGGCGAACCCGAAACTGGCGGCGGCGGTCGCGGCCGGCGGTCTGCTGGCCGCCTCGCTGCTCGCGGCGCTGCTGGTGACCGTCACCAACACCGCGGCCGGTCCCTCGACCTTCGTGCAGCGCTGGCGCTACGGCCTGATGCGGCTGGTGTCGCTGGCCGCCGACGACCGCGCGTTCCCGGAGATCGCCACCCCGAACTGGGTCAATGTCGCGATCAATGTGCTGAGCACGCTGCTGCTGGTCGCGGTCCTGTGGGCGGCCTTCCGGTCGGTACGGAGCACCGAGGCGATCACCGCGGACGACGAGGAGCGGCTGCGGGCCCTGCTGGCGCGGCACGGCGACCGCGACTCGCTGGGCTACTTCGCGCTGCGCCGCGACAAGAGCGTGCTGTTCTCCCCCAGCGGCAAGGCCGCGGTCACCTACCGCGTGGTGGGCGGGGTCTCGCTGGCCTCCGGCGATCCGCTGGGCGACCCCGAGGCCTGGCCGGGGGCGATCGAGGTGTGGCTGGCCGAGGCACGCGAGCACGGCTGGGCGCCGGCGGTGATGGGGGCGAGCGAGGAGGGCGGCACGATCTACGCCCGGCACGGTCTGGACGCGCTGGAGCTGGGCGACGAAGCGATCGTGGACACCGGGGAGTTCACCCTCGGCGGTCGCGCGATGCGCACCGTACGGCAGGCCTACAACCGGATCGAGCGGGCCGGCTACACCGTCCGTATCCGGCGCCACGAGGACATCCCCGCCGCGGAGATGGACCGGCTGCTGGAGCTGGCCGACGACTGGCGCGACGGGGAGACCGAGCGCGGTTTCTCGATGGCGCTGGGCCGGCTCGGCGACCCCGGGGACGGGCGCTGCGTGATGCTCGAATGCCGGAGCGGCGGCACCGGGGACGAGGCCGGCGAACTGCGGGCGCTGCTCAGCTTTGTGCCGTGGGGTGAGAAGGGCCTTTCGCTGGATCTGATGCGCCGGGACCGGAACTCCGAGAACGGGCTGATGGAGTTCATGGTGCTGGAGTTGATCCAGCGGGCGAAAGAGGTGGAGGTCACGCAACTCTCGCTCAACTTCGCGATGTTCCGTTCCGTCTTCGAACGTGGATCGCGACTCGGCGCGGGCCCGGTGCTGCGCCTGTGGCGCTCGCTGCTCAGCTTCTTCTCCCGGTGGTGGCAGATCGAATCGCTCTATCGCGCCAATGCGAAATACCGGCCGATCTGGGAACCGCGGTACATGCTCTTCGAAAAGAGCACCGATTTGCTGCGGATCGGAATCGCCGCCGGCCGCGCGGAAGGCTTTCTGGAAGCACCCGGTCTGCCCAAGTGGCTGAACCGCAAGCACCTGGAGAATGTGAGATGACCTCCGCTGGGGCGGGGCGGCGGCAAGGACCCGCGCCGGGCCGGGGAGGGATGCCCGTCCTGCGTCGCGCCGCGCGCGCCGAGTGGGGCCCGCTGCTGCGGACCGTACGGGCCGCGCTGGCCGCCTCGCGGCTGCGGGCGATCCCGGTGACGCTCACCGCGGTGGGCCTGACCCTGGTCTTCCAGTTCGTGCAGAACCAGGCCTGGGGCTACCGGACGATCCAGAACATCGGCTCCGTACAGGCCGATGAGCATCTGTGGCTGGCGCTGCTGCGCACCCCGCTGTCGCTGTTCGTGCCCGCGCTGGACCTGCCGGTGTGGGGTGCCCTGGCGCAGATCCTGGTGGTCTTCGGGATCGCCGAGATCTGTGTGGGCCGGCGGCAGCTGCTGGCCGTCGCCTACCTCGCCACGCTCGCCGGGACGATGTACGCCCGGATCGGCATCTGGATCGGCCCGGTGAGCCCGCTCGGGCTGCCCGACTCGGACAAGTACGTCACCGACACCGGGCCGTCGGCGGCGGTGGTGGGGCTGGCGGTGTTCGTGTGCTGGCGCTACCGCGCCTGGTTCACCTGTGCCGCGGTGGCGGTGGCGATGGTCGTCGAGGTGGTGTCCATCAAGAACAACCTCGCGGGCAAGGAGCATGTCGCGGCGGTGCTGGCGGTGCTGGTGCTCTGCGGGCTGCTGGAGCTGTGGTCGCCGCACAAGCCCGGCGACGGCCGGCGGGTCAGCGGCTCGGCGCGCCCCCGATGAAGTCCTCGACCCTGCGGCGCAGCGCCGACCAGCGGCGGTCGTGACGGTAGGCGCGGACCCGGGCGCGGGCCCGCGCCTTCGGGCGGCTGCGGTAGAAGCGCCGGGCCCAGGGCGAGTTCGGCCGGGCCAGCCGGATCGCGCCGAAGAGCGCGACGAACGGCACGAACACCCCGACGACCGCGATCCGGCCCTTGCCCTTGATGAGGGCGATCACCGCGAAGAGGAAGTTGACGGCCACCGTCCGCACGACCGTGAAGCGGTCGGTCTCCTCGTCCGGACCGAGTTCATTGACCCCGAACGGCAGGAATCCGGCGAGGATCAGGGCGACCAGGGCGACGGTGAGGATGACGATCTCGACGCTCTTGGTGCCCTCCTCGGTCCAGTACACGTCGTCGAGGTGCAGGATCAGCGCGAACTCGTCCAGGACGAGGCCCACCCCCATCCCGAAGAGCACCGCCGCGACCCCGGTGCCGAAGCCGCGCCGGCCGCCGGCCAGCGCGATGAAGCCGCCGAGGACCATCAGCATCACCCCGGGGACGACATGGTGGATATGGACCCCGCCCGGGGCGATGTTGCGGAACGGTCCCTTGCCCGCGCGGATGAGACGGGTGACGGCCCGGGTCACCAGGAAGGTCAGCACGAACGAGGCGAGCGCGAGCAGCAGCGGCAGCTTCCCCGGCTCGACGATGTTGCGGTACCACCAGTGGCCCATCCCACCCGCTCCCCTTTGTCACGTAAGGACACATAGCCACCATTAGGCCCTGTCCGGGCGGCCGGAACCGGCAGTCAAACGCGGCGGGCGCCCGGATAGCCTGCCGCGGTGACCGAGACCCCCGCTCCCCTGGCCCCGTCCGACGCCCTGCGCTTCGCGTTCGGCACCCTGACCGTGCTGCCGGTCCGCGTCACCCGCTGGGACCGGGCGGCGGCGCGCGGCGGGATGCTCTGCGCGCCGCTGGCCGGGCTGGTCGTCGGGCTGTGCGCGGCCGCGGTCGGCGGGGCGCTGCTGGTGCTCGGCGGCGGGCCGCTGCTCGCCGCGGTCGGCAGCGCCGCGGTGCCCGCCGTGCTCACCCGCGGGCTGCATCTGGACGGGCTCGCCGACACCGCCGACGGCCTGGGCAGCGGCAAGCCCGCCGAGGACGCGCTGCGCATCATGAAGCAGTCCGACATCGGCCCGTTCGGGGTGATCACGCTGCTGTTCACCCTGCTGGCGCAGGTGGCCGCGCTGTCCGAGCGGTACGCGGAGGGCTGGGCGCACGGCGCCGTGGCCGCGGCCGTCGCGGCGGTCACCGCCCGCTGCGCGCTGACCCTTGCCTCCCGCACGGGAGTGCCGGCCGCCCGTCCGGAGGGACTCGGCGCGGCGGTCGCGGGCACCGTCCCGGCGCGCGCGGCGCTGCTGTGTGCGGTGCTGGTGGCCGCCGGATGCGCGGCCGCCGGCGCCGGGTTCGGCCCGTACGGCGCGCTGCACACCGGGCTCGCGGCGCTGTGCGGCCTCGGGCTGGGCGAGTTGCTGCTGCGGCACTGCCGGCGCCGGTTCGGCGGGGTGACCGGTGATGTGTTCGGGGCGCTCGCGGAGAGCGCGGGGCTCGCGGCACTGGTCGTGCTGACGCTCGGTTAGCCTGCCCCGGCGGCCCCTTCCGGGTACCCAACTGGCGTGTACGGAAGGGCAGTTCAGCCGGTACGCCGACAACCGCCGGGGCACCGTTATGTGCCGGTGTGCTATCGGACGGGCCTTGGGGCGCCGCCGAGCGTAGGCTCAGCCGGAGCAGCGCGCTGCGCGCAGACGGATTCCCCGGACGGAACAGGACCCTCATCACCGTGACTGCACTGACCCTCAGTACTTCATCCGCCGCGACGCTGCGCGCGGATGCCGTCGTCGTCGGCGTGGCCAAGGGCGCCAAGGGCGTCGTTGTCGCCCCCGGCGCGGAAGCCGTGGACAAGGCCTTCGGCGGCAAGCTCGCCGCCGTGCTGGAGACCCTCGGCGCGAGTGGTGCCGAGGGCGAGGTGACCAAGCTGCCCGCCGCAGACGGCCTCAAGGCACCGGTCGTACTGGCGGTCGGCCTCGGTGACGCGCCGGCCAAGGGCGACGGCTTCGGCCACGAGGCGCTGCGGCGCGCCGCGGGCAGCGCCGCCCGCGCGCTGACCGGCAGCAAGAAGGCCGGTTTCGCGCTGCCCGTCGAGGACGCCGAGGCGGCCGCCGCGGTGGGCGAGGGCGCGCTGCTCGGCGCGTACTCCTACGCCGCGAACCGGGGCAACGGCGCCGCGAACGGCAAGGACGGCAAGAAGAACGACGCCAAGTCGGCGCCGCTCGGGGAGGTCGCGCTCCTCGGCACCAAGCCGCGCGACAAGGACTTCAAGGCCGCCGCCGCCCGCTCCGAGGCGCTGGCCGCGGAGGTCAACCGCGCCCGTGACCTGATCAACATGCCGCCCAACGACCTCGACCCGAAGACCTTCGCGGCCGAGGCGCAGGCGGCGGCCAAGGAGTTCGGCCTCAAGGTCGAGGTGCTCGACGAGAAGGCGCTCAAGAAGGGCGGCTACGGCGGTCTGATGGGCGTCGGCCAGGGCTCGCAGGCCCCGCCGCGGCTGGTGCGGATCGCGTACACCCACCCCAAGGCCGAGAAGACCCTGGCGCTGGTCGGCAAGGGCATCACCTACGACTCGGGCGGCATCTCGCTCAAGCCGGCCGGCCACAACGAGACCATGAAGTGCGACATGAGCGGTGCGGCCGCGGTGTTCGCCGCGGTCGTGGCCGCCGCCCGGCTGGGCCTGGCGGTGAACCTCACCGGCTGGCTGGCGCTCGCCGAGAACATGCCGTCCGGCTCCGCCACCCGTCCCGGTGACGTCCTGACCATGTACAGCGGCAAGACCGTCGAGGTGCTCAACACCGACGCCGAGGGCCGGCTGGTGCTGGCCGACGCGCTGACCCGCGCGTCGGAGGAGTCGCCGGACGCGATCGTGGACGTCGCCACCCTGACCGGCGCGATGGTGCTGGCGCTGGGCCACCGCACCTTCGGGATCATGGCCAACGACGACGCTTTCCGTACCTCGGTCCACGAGATCGCCGAGGAGGCGGGCGAGCAGTCCTGGCCGATGCCGATGCCGTCCGAGCTGCGCAAGGGCATGGACACCCCGGTCGCCGACCTCGCCAACATGGGCGAGCGGATGGGCGGCGGCCTGGTCGCCGGCCTGTTCCTGAAGGAGTTCGTCGGCGAGGGCATCACCTGGGCCCACCTGGACATCGCGGGCCCGGCCTTCCACGAGGGCGCGCCCTGGGGCTACACCCCCAAGGGCGGCACCGGCTCCGCGGTGCGCACCCTGGTCCGGCTCGCCGAGCGCACCGCCGCGGGCGACCTGGGCTGACGGACCGCGCCGGGGCCTTCCCCGCCGATCCCGTGATATCCGCCACGGCCCCGGGCAGCCCGCCCGGGGCCGTCGGCACGGGTGCGCCGCGCGGCCGTCCCGCGTTCGCCCTCGACGAAATCCGTACGTCCACGCGTTTCCGGCCACCGCCCCTCCCCGGTAATGCCGCGCGGTACCGCATATTCCGTACGCCTCAGTAACCCGTACGGGGCGGCCGATCGCCGTCCCACAGCCCGGCCCGCCGTCCCGGCTTCACGGAACAAGTGCGAAGATGGGTTCTCGGCAGGACAGGGCCCCCCTTACCCAGGGCCGAAGTAAAAGCGGCCGAACCACAGCCGCCGTCCGGTCATTGGAGACCGGCTCCGGCGTACCCATGCATGGAGGACGTGACGTGGCGAACGACGCCAGCACCGTTTTCGACCTAGTGATCCTCGGAGGCGGTAGCGGTGGTTACGCCGCTGCCCTGCGCGGGGCGCAGCTGGGCCTGGACGTCGCCCTGATCGAGAAGAACAAGCTCGGCGGCACCTGCCTGCACAACGGCTGCATCCCCACCAAGGCGCTGCTGCACGCCGGTGAGATCGCGGATCAGGCTCGTGAGGCCGCCCAGTTCGGTGTCAAGACCTCGTACGAGGGCATCGACATCGCGGGCGTCCACAAGTACAAGGACGAGGTCATCTCGGGCCTGTACAAGGGCCTCCAGGGGCTGGTCGCCTCCCGCAAGGTGACCTACATCGAGGGCGAGGGCCGGCTGTCCTCCCCGACCTCTGTCGATGTGAACGGCCAGCGTGTCCAGGGCCGCCACGTCCTGCTGGCGACCGGCTCGGTGCCGAAGTCGCTGCCGGGCCTGGACATCGACGGCAACCGCATCATCTCCTCGGACCACGCGCTCACGCTGGACCGCGTGCCGAAGTCCGCGATCGTGCTGGGCGGCGGCGTCATCGGCGTCGAGTTCGCCTCCGCGTGGAAGTCCTTCGGCACCGACGTGACCATCATCGAGGGCCTCAAGCACCTCGTCCCGGTCGAGGACGAGAACAGCTCCAAGCTACTGGAGCGGGCCTTCCGCAAGCGCGGCATCAAGTTCAACCTCGGCACCTTCTTCGACAAGGCCGAGTACACCGCCGACGGCGTCAAGGTCACCCTCGCCGACGGCAAGACCTTCGAGGCCGAGGTGCTGCTGGTCGCGATCGGCCGCGGGCCGGTCTCGGCGGGCCTGGGCTACGAGGAGCAGGGCGTCGCGATGGACCGCGGCTATGTCCTGGTCGACGAGTACATGCAGACCAACGTGCCGACCATCTCGGCCGTCGGTGACCTCGTTCCCACCCTCCAGCTCGCGCACGTCGGCTTCGCCGAGGGCATGCTGGTGGCGGAGCGGCTGGCCGGTCAGAAGACCGTGCCGATCGACTACGACGGCGTGCCGCGCGTGACGTACTGCCACCCCGAGGTCGCTTCGGTGGGTATCACCGAGGCCAAGGCCAAGGAGCTGTACGGCGCCGACAAGGTCGTCGCTCTCAAGTACAACCTCGCGGGCAACGGCAAGAGCAAGATCCTGAAGACCACGGGCGAGATCAAGCTCGTCCAGGTCAAGGACGGTGCCGTGGTCGGCGTCCACATGGTCGGTGACCGTATGGGCGAGCAGGTCGGTGAGGCCCAGCTGGTCTACAACTGGGAGGCCCTGCCGGCCGAAGTTGCGCAGCTCGTGCACGCGCACCCGACGCAGAACGAGGCGCTCGGCGAGGCCCACCTGGCCCTGGCCGGCAAGCCTCTCCACTCCCACGACTGACCCCAGTCCCGGGCGCGACCACATCCGCACCACACTTGTAAGGAGCAACTGAAACCATGGCGGTTTCCGTAACCCTGCCGGCGCTCGGCGAGAGCGTCACCGAGGGCACCGTCACTCGCTGGCTCAAGGCCGAGGGTGAGCGCGTCGAGGCCGACGAGCCGCTGCTCGAGGTGTCGACCGACAAGGTCGACACCGAGATCCCGGCCCCGGCCGCCGGCGTCCTGACCGCCATCAAGGTGGCCGAGGACGAGACCGTGGAGGTCGGCGCCGAGCTGGCCGTCATCGACGACGGCACCGGCGCGCCTGCCGCTGCCCCGGCCCCGGCCGCTGCCGAGGCCCCCGCGGCCGAGCCGCAGCCCGAGCCGGCCCCGGCCCCCGCTGCCGAGGCCCCCGCCCCCGCCGCTGCCCCCGCGGGCGGCGCCGAGGGCACCGACGTCGTCCTCCCCGCGCTCGGCGAGAGCGTCACCGAGGGCACCGTCACCCGCTGGCTGAAGGAGGTCGGCGAGGAGGTCACGGCCGACGAGCCGCTGCTGGAGGTCTCCACCGACAAGGTCGACACCGAGATCCCCGCCCCGGCCTCCGGCACCCTGCTGGAGATCGTGGTCGGTGAGGACGAGACCGCCGAGGTCGGCGCCAAGCTCGCCGTCATCGGTGCCGCGGGTGCGGCCCCGGCCGCCGCGCCGGCTCCGGCCGCCCCGGCCCCCGCCGCCGCGCCGGCTCCGGCGCCCGCCCCGGCTCCGGCTCCGGCTGCTGCCGCCCCGGCGCCCGCCGCCCCGGCCGCTCCGGCTCCGGCCCCCGCGCCGGCTCCGGCCGCTGCCCCGGCTCCGGCTCCGGCTGCTGCCGCCCCGGCGCCCGCCGCCCCCGCCGCCCCGGCCCCGGCCGCCGGTGAGGGCGCGTACGTCACCCCGCTGGTGCGCAAGCTCGCCGCCGAGAACGGTGTCGACCTCGCCACGGTCAAGGGCACCGGCGTCGGTGGCCGTATCCGCAAGCAGGACGTCATCGCCGCCGCCGAGGCCGCCAAGGCCGCCGCGCCGGCCGCCGCCGCCCCGGCCGTGTCGAAGGCTCCGGCCATCGAGGCGTCGCCGCTGCGCGGTCAGACCGTCAAGATGCCGCGGATGCGCAAGGTCATCGGCGACAACATGATGAAGGCCCTGCACAGCCAGGCGCAGCTGACCTCCGTGGTCGAGGTGGACATCACCAAGATCATGCGGATGCGCAACCAGGCCAAGGACGGGTTCGCGCAGCGTGAGGGCGTCAAGCTCTCCCCGATGCCGTTCTTCGTCAAGGCCGCGGTCCAGGCGCTGAAGGCCCACCCGGTCATCAACGCCCGGATCAACGAGGACGAGGGCACCATCTCCTACTTCGACACCGAGAACGTCGGTATCGCGGTGGACGCGGAGAAGGGCCTGATGACCCCGGTCATCAAGGACGCCGGTGACCTCAACATCGCCGGTATCGCCCGCAAGACGGCGGACCTGGCGGGCAAGGTCCGCGCGAACAAGATCACGCCGGACGAGCTGTCCGGTGCGACCTTCACCATCAGCAACACCGGTTCGCGCGGCGCCCTGTTCGACACCGTCATCGTGCCCCCGAACCAGGTCGGCATCCTGGGCATCGGTGCCACCGTCAAGCGCCCGGTGGTCATCAACCACCCGGACCTCGGCGAGACCATCGCGGTGCGCGACATGACCTACCTCGCGCTCTCCTACGACCACCGTCTGGTGGACGGCGCCGACGCCGCCCGCTACCTGACCACGGTCAAGCAGATCCTGGAGGCCGCCGAGTTCGAGACCGAGATCGGTCTCTGAGTCCCGGCAGTCGCGCAGCAGGCGTGTCCTAGGGGCCGGCCCCGGTTCGTATGAGCCGGGGCCGGCCCTTTTGCGTCCCCCGGCCGCGTGCCGGGGTGCGCGTCCACCTCGCGGCTTTTGACCGGCCCCCCGCGCGCCTCCCGGATAATGGCCCTCTGTCACCGCCCGCTCTGAAGGAGCACCTCATGACCCCGCCCGTCGTCCATTCGCTGCGCGAGCAGATCCGCGAGCACATCCTCGAGGGGATCGTCAGCGGCCGCTGGCAGCCGGGCGAGCGGATCGTGGAGCGGCGGATCGCGGTGGAGCTGGAGGTCAGCCAGACTCCCGTACGGGAGGCGCTGCGGGAGCTGGAGTCGCTCCAGCTGATCGAGTCGGCGCCGAACAAGGGCGTACGGGTACGGAACCTGACCGCCGACGACCTCAAGGAGAGCTACCCGGTGCGGGCCGGGCTGGAGCAGGTGGCCGCCGAGCTGGCCGCGGGGCGGCTGGCCGAGAACACCGCGGCGCTGGAGCGGGAGGTGGCAGCGCTGCGGGAGGCGGATCTGGCCGGTGACGGGGAGGCGCAGGTGCGGCACACGGTCGCCTTCCACCGGGAGATCGTGCGGGCGGCCGGGAACGCCGTGCTGCTGCACACCTGGGAGTCGCTGGGCATCGAGGTCTGGACGACGCTGTCGATCCGCTGGTTCAGCCCGGAGCCGCGCTCGCACGCCCAGGACCACCAGGAGATCGTGGACGCGTTCCGGCGGCGCGATCCGAAGATCGGCGCCCTGCTCAAGTCGCATGTCCTGAGCTGCGCACCCCGGGTCTGAGACGGGTCCGGGAGGAGCCGGCGGACCCTCTGCGGGACTGGCACGCGGTGCCCGAAATCGCGGCACCCCGTGCCGACCTGCGGGTTTTCCTTCGTTGAGCGTTGATCGATCATCGATCAGAGGCGTATCGTCCTCCTTCGGGGCGCGACAACCCTGCCTGCCGAACTCGTAGGGGGTGTCGTCGAGGCCGCCGTCCACCCTGAGGACGCGGCCCGATCACGACGGCACCCCCGAGCTATCTCCCGTCCGGAAAGGGGCCACCCATGCCCGATCCCGTGCGCCTGCCGTACAGCCAGCTCGACCAGCTCCCGGATCGCGACCCCGAGGAGACGACCGAGTGGCGCGAGTCGCTCGACGCCGTCACCAAGGCAGCGGGCCCGCATCGCGCCGCGTACCTCATGCGCCGTGCCCTTGAGCACACCGCGCGCACCGAGGGCACCGCCCTGCCGTCCCTCCTGGAGACGGACTACGTCAACACCATCCCGACCTCCGCCGAGCCCGCCTTCCCCGGCGACGAGGCGATGGAGGCCAGGATCACCGCCTGGAACCGCTGGAACGCCGCCGCGATGGTCACCCGCGGCTCCGCGCTGGGCCTCGGCGGCCACATCGCCACCTTCGCCTCCGCCGCCTGGCTCTACGAGACCGGCTTCCAGCACTTCTTCCGCGGCAAGGAAGGCGACGGCAGCGGCGACCAGCTCTACATCCAGGGCCACGCCTCCCCCGGCGTCTACGCCCGCGCCTTCCTCGAAGGCCGCCTCACCGAGGACCACCTCGACCGCTTCCGCCAGGAGACCGGCGGCGAGGGCCTGCCGTCCTACCCGCACCCGCGGCGGCTGCCCTGGCTGTGGGAGTTCCCCACCGTCTCCATGGGGCTGGGCCCGCTCTCCGCGATCTACCAGGCGCGCTTCAACCGCTACCTGGAGCACCGCGGCATCAAGGACACCGCCAACTCCCACGTCTGGGCCTTCCTCGGCGACGGCGAGATGGACGAGCCCGAGTCGACCGCCGCCCTGGCGCTGGCCGGCCGCGAGGGCCTGGACAACCTGACCTTCGTCATCAACTGCAACCTCCAGCGCCTCGACGGGCCGGTCCGCCCCAACTTCAAGATCGTGCAGGAGCTGGAGGCCCAGTTCCGCGCGGCCGGCTGGAACGTCGTCAAGTCGCTGTGGGGCCGCGCCTGGGACGAGGTCTTCGCCCTCGACACCGACGGCGCCCTGATCCGGCGCCTGGGCGAGACCCCCGACGCGCAGTTCCAGACCTACGCCACCCGCGACGCCGCCTACCTGCGCGAGCACTTCTTCGGTGCGAACGAGTCGCTTCAGGCGATCGCCCGCACGCTGTCCGACGCCAAGCTGCTGGAGCTGTTCCAGACCTCCCGGGCCGGCCACGAGCCGCGCAAGGTGTACGCCGCCTACAAGGCCGCCGTCGAGCACAAGGGCGCGCCGACCGTCATCCTGGCGCAGACCGTCAAGGGCTACACCCTCGGCGCGGGCTTCGAGTCCCGCAACGCCAACCACCAGATGAAGAAGCTCACCATGGCGGAGTTCCGCACCATGCGTGACGTGCTCGAACTCCCCATCCCGGACAGCGCGCTGGAGGGCGACCAGGTGCCGTATTGGCGCCCCGCCGACGACTCCCCCGAGATGGTCTACCTGCGCGAGCGGCGCGCCGCCCTCGACGGCCCGGCCCCCGCCCGCAAGGTCGTCGCCAAGCCGCTGCCGATGCCCGCCGACAAGGCCTTCGACGCGCTGAAGAAGGGCTCCGGCAGCCAGGAGATCGCCACCACCATGGCGTTCGTCCGGCTGATCAAGGACCTGATGCGGGACAAGGAGACCGGCAAGCGCTGGGTCCCCATCGTCCCCGACGAGGCCCGTACCTTCGGCATGGAGTCGCTCTTCCCGACGGCCGGCCTCTACTCCCCCAAGGGCGCCACGTACGACCCCGTCGACCGTGACCAGCTCCTCTGGTACAAGGAAGCCAAGGACGGCCAGATCCTCAACGAGGGCATCACCGAGGCCGGTTCACTCGCCGACTTCACCGCCGCTGCGACCTCGTACGCGACGCACGGCGAGCCGATGATCCCCTTCTACATCTTCTACTCGATGTTCGGCTGGCAGCGCACCGCCGACCAGTTCTGGGCGCTGGCCGACCAGTTGGGCCGCGGCTTCGTCATCGGTGCGACCGCCGGCCGCACCACGATGACCGGCGAGGGCCTCCAGCACGCCGACGGCCACTCGCACCTGATCGCCTCCACCAACCCGGCGGCGCTCTCCTACGACCCGGCCTTCGCCTACGAGGTCGCGGTCATCGTCAAGGAGGGTCTGCGCCGGATGTACGGCCCGGACGCCGAGGACGTCTTCTACTACCTCACGGTCTACAACGAGACCAAGGTCCAGCCGGCCATGCCGGAGGGCGTCGAGGAGGGCATCCTCAAGGGCCTGTACCGCTTCAACGAGGGCCCCCGGCCCGAGGCCGACAGCCCGCAGCTCCAGCTGCTGGCGTCCGGCACCGCCATCCACTGGGCCCTGGAGGCGCAGCAGCTGCTGGCCGCCGACTGGGGTGTCGCGGCGGACGTCTGGTCGGCCCCGTCCTGGACGGAGCTGCGCCGGGACGCCCTGGAGTGCGATGCCGCCCGTCTGGACGGCGAGGACCGCATCCCGTACGTCACCCGTGCCCTGGCCGGCGCCCCCGGCCCGGTCATCGCGGTCAGCGACTGGATGCGCGCGGTCCCCGACCAGATCGCCCCCTGGGTCGAGCAGGACTGGACCTCCATCGGCACCGACGGCTTCGGCCTCTCCGACACCCGCGAGGCGGCCCGCCGCCACTTCGGTGTCGACCCCCAGTCGGTCGTCGTCCAGGCCCTGGCCGCCCTCGCCCGCCGCGGCGAGGTCAAGCCGGAGGCCGTCAAGGAGGCCAAGGAGCGCTACGGCCTCTGAACCACGGGCCGCGCCGCGGCCGTGTAGGGGCGGCGGCCCGCCGCCCCACGCCCCCTAGGGGCACCCCGATCTCCCGTGCGGAGGCCACCCTTCCCGCGCCCGGGGCCTCCGCACGGGAACCCACCACCGGCCCGGCCCGTCACGCCCTGACTACGGCCGGGCCGGGCTTTCCTTGTGGCCGCTTGCCGGTTTGCCGTGGGCTGGGCGTCGTGCGCCTTCTGTTTGTGGGTGGCGGGTCGGAGGGGACGTCCGGTACCCCGGCCCCGTAGCTTGGGCGCGGGCCGAGCCGGGCCGTAAGGCGCGGTGCCACCGGCCGGCAGTCGGCAACGGGGGACGGTCGGAGGGGATGTACCGGGGCCCGCCCGCAGGACCGGAGCAAACGCCGGGGCAATCAATCGCACGTAGCCGCGTCGCCCGCGCCGAGGACGGGCCCCGGTGCGTCCCCTCCGACCCCCGCGGCAACCACGCACCCCCGCAACGGCGCAAGCCACAACGGCCCCGCACCAAACAACGTACGGCGCCAAAACAGGGGCGCGGGGAACTGCGCGCCCAGCCACAACCGCACCCGCACCCGCACCCGCACCCGCACCCGCACCCGCACCCGCAGACAAAAAGCACGACCAACGGCCACTGTCAGTGGCCCCCCACATCATGGACCCATGCGCGCAGCCCGACTGATCAAGATGGTGTTGCTACTCCAGTCACGACCGTCCATGACGGCGGCCGAGCTCGCACGGGAGCTGGAGGTCTCGGAGCGCACGGTCGCCCGAGACGTCCTCTCGCTGTCCGAGGCGGGCGTGCCCGTCTACGCGGACCGCGGCCGAGCGGGCGGCTACCGCCTCATAGGCGGCTACCGCACCCGCCTCACCGGCCTCGGCCGCAGCGAGGCGGAGGCGCTCTTCCTGTCCGGAGTGCCGTCCGCCCTCCGCGAGATGGGGCTCGCGGACGCCGCGTCCGCGGCCCGGCTGAAGGTCTCCGCCGCCCTGCTGCCCGAGCTGCGGGACGCCGCGACGGGCGTCGCCCAGCGCTTCCATCTCGACGCCCCCGCCTGGTATCAGGAGCCCGAGACCCCCGCCCTGCTGCCCGAGATCGCCGACGCGGTCTGGGACGACCGCAGGATCACCGCCCGCTACCTCCGCAAGGACACCGAGGTGGAGCGGGAGTTGGAGCCGTACGGCCTGGTGCTGAAGGCGGGGGTCTGGTATCTGGCGGCGCGTACGGAGGGGGACTACCGCGTCTACCGGGTCGACAGGTTCACCGCCGTGGCAGCCGCGGAACGCGCCAGCGCCTCCGGAGCCCAGCCCACCGGGTCCGAGGCCGCCGGGCCCGAGGCCGCCGGGCCCGAGGCCGCCAACGAACGGTTCACCCGCGACGCGACCTTCGACCTCCCGGCGTTCTGGGCGGAGCGGGCGGCCCAGTTCGCCCGGTCGATCCTGCGGGAGCAGGTCGTGCTGCGCCTCTCCGCGAACGGCGTCCGCCAGCTGCCGTACGTCACCGAACGCGCGGCGGCCCGCGAGGCGATCGCCCGGGCGCAGTCCGAGGACGGCCCCGACGAACAGGGCCGGCTGACGGTCACCCTCGCCGTGGAGTCCGCCGACGTCGCCTACGCCCAGCTGCTGGCACTGGGCCCGGAGGGCGAAATACTCGCGCCCCCCGAGCTCCGCACCCGCTTCACCACGGCCGCCCACCGGACAGCCGCGCTGTACGCATGACCGCACGCCCCAAAGGCACGCCGGGAACTACCCGACCAGCCACGACACAGCCGCAACCGCATGACCGCACCAGTGAAAACCGCGCGCCCCGTCGAGAACCTAGCGATAGTCCGCCGCACTCCCCTCCCCGCCCCCGAAGACCACCTCCTCGAAGTACCGGAACCCATCCGGCCGGGACCCATCCGTATCCGTGAAGTCGTACTCCTTCGCCAACTGGCCGCTGGAGAGCGACTGCCCGCTCCAGCGCGCCTTGTCCGGGTCGGCGGCCAGCGCCCGCAGCCCGCGGGCGATCAGGGCGGGAGACTCGGCGATGGCGAAGTGCGGTTCCTGGGCGACCGCGTCGCGCCAGGTCTCCTCCGTCACCCCGAAGTGGTCCAGCATCTCCTCGGACCGCAGAAAGCCGGGGGTGAGCGAGACGGCCGTGCCGCCGTGTTCCTTGAGTTCGGCCGCGAGGCCGAAGGCGATGCGGTGCGGGGCGTTCTTGGTGAGGTCGAAGCAGAGGTTTTCGCGGTACCGGCGGTTGAAGGCGGCGGTGCCGTCGGTGACTTCGACGACCAGGCCGCCGGGCCGCCGGATCAGCAGCGGCAGGGCGTAATGGCCGGTGATGATGTGGGTGTCGATGCCGAGCCGGAACATCCGCAGCCCGTTTTCCAGGTCGAGGTCCCACAGCCTGGTGTCGAACTCGATCAGCCGGTCGCCGCCCCAGAGGCTGTTGACCAGCACGTCCAGCCGGCCTTGTTCCCGGTCGATGCGCTCGGTCAGGGCCTTGACCTGCGCGGGATCCAGATGGTCGGTGGGTACGGCGATACCGGTGCCGCCCGCCGCGGTCACCAGCTCCGCGGTCTGCTCGATCGTCTCCGTGGGCCGGCCGACCTCACTGGTCCGTTCCCGGGTGGTCCGCCCCGTGACATAGACCAGGGCGCCGGCCCGGCCCAGCTCCACCGCCATGGCCCGGCCCGCGCCCCGGGTCGCCCCGGCGACCAGCGCCACCCGTTCCGCCAGTTCCTTCTGTCCGGTCACGTCCGCCACTCCTCGCTGTCAGGTGCCCTGTCGTTCTGCATGGCGACCCTGACAGCGATACCCGACACCTTCTGTCCGGATTCCGCGCGCACTGCCCGGCAATCCGTCCACGGGTTACGGATGCGGCGCCCGTACGCTCCCTCCGGCCCGCAGCCGCCCGGTGACCTCCGCCGGTGCGGCCGGCCCGGCCGGTGTGGCGAGGGTGTTCTCCTCGGCGGTGGCGCGGACGCCGCCGGTGGCGTCGAGTCCGCCGACCCCCGGGCTGCCGGCCGCGAGCAGGTACCACTTCCCGGACTTCGCCTGCCAGTGGAGGTCCGCCACCACCTGGGGCCCGAAGCGGCTACAGGCGGCGGTGTTCGCGGCCCGTCCGGCGATCCGCCCGGGGTCGGCCGGGCGCGCGGCGGGCGGCAGGAACCGCAGGGTCACGCTGCCGGGCCCGCGCCAGGTGTCGGCGCGGGTGCACACCCAGGCCGCGCTGCCGCCGTCCTCCGGAAGCTGCTGCCGGGCGAACTCCCAGGTGTTGACGGACCGTACGCCGGCGCCCCGCAGCGACCCGAGCGAGCAGGCCGTACGGGCCCAGTTCCGCAGCGCGGGCGCACCGGTCGCCCCGGTCGGCCCCCCGGCCGGGGCGCCGGCGGCCGGCGGGGGCCCGGAGGTGAGGTGGGCGGGGACGAGATCGTCGAGGTCGGCGACGAGGAAGGCGGTGTCCGGGCCGGCCGCCACGATCCGCGTCGAGGGCCGCAACTGGGCCACCGGCCAGCGCCCGCAGCCGGCGCCGGTCGCGGGCGGGAGCGGGATCCGGTCGGTGACGCCGTCGGGGGCGACATGCAGCCCGTGCGGCGGGGCGGCCGGGGTCAGCAGATCCCGGGTGGTGATCTCGGAGATCCACGGCGCGAGCAGATAGCGCATCCAGCCGTTGCCGCGCCCGATCACCAGCGCGGCGCCGGTCGTCAGATCCGCGGCGTCGACCCGGGCGAAGTGCAGGGTGGGCGTGGCGTCTTCGGGCTCGGCGTAGCGGACCAGGCGCTCCCCGTCGTGCAGGACCACCACCATGACGTTGTCGATCAGGCCCGCGTACAGCAGCTGCGGCGGGTGGTCGGGCGGCCGGGTGGAGGTGCCCGCGGCCGCCCTGATCCGGGTGTCGGGGGGCTGCGCCGCCCAGACCCGCAGCGCCCGTGCCAGCAGCTTGCGGTCGCCGGCCTGCCGGCCGCGGACGGGCCAGGCGGTGAAGTCGACCCGGGAGGTGTCCGCCCACTGCTCGTTGGGGGTGCGCAGCAGCCGGTCCGGGTCCAGCGCCTGCTGCGCGGCGGTCAGGGCCGGTCGGTCCGCCGGCTCGGGCCAGGACCCGGCCACCGCCGCACCGATCGCGAGGACGGCCGCCACCGCGGCCACCACCCGCACCCGCTGCCGGCGGCGCAGCAGATCCGTCGGCCGGGTCTGCACCATGCACGGGTCGAACTCCCCCGAGCCCAGCAGGGCCGCCGCACCGGCCCCGGTCTCCAGGTCCAGCTGCGCGGCCGCCCGCTGCGCCGCGTCCGGTTCCCCGGCCCCGGCCCGCGCCAGCACCGCGCGTGCGGCGTCCTCGTCGAGACCTTCCAGATGCCACAGCCCGAGGGCGGCCCGGACCGCTGCCGGGACGGCGGACAGCGCCTGGTCCAGGGCGAGTTCATCGGCGCCGCCGGCCCGCGGGAACAGCCGCAGCCCCCAGACCAGGGGCAGCGCCGGCAGTACCCGGCCCGGCTGTCCCTCGTAGGCCAGCGCCAGCCGCAGGGCCCGTTGGCGGACCAGGTCGTAGCCGGACTCGGGGGCCGGGCCGCGCTGCGCCGGCAGCCCGCCGTCCGGGCGGCGCAGCCGGGTCCGGGGCAGTGCGCGCTGGACCAGACCGTGTGCGGTCAGGACCCGGCGGTGGCGGCCCATCGACGGGGGCAGTACGAGGTAGGTGAGGCGGACGAGCCGTGGATAGTGCTCGACGATGGCCGCCTCGGCCCGTTCGACATCGGCCCGGGTGCGTTCGTCCATGGGCATGGCCTGGAACAGCCCTTCGCGAAATGAGGGATATGCGGTCGTTGTCCGTTGCACGCCTTCCAACGAGTGATTCTTGGGACGGTCACAAGACGGATCACCGACCGGGGTGAGCGAGCCGCGGTCCGAACACCCCGTCACCCTTCCGGTCGGCGCGTCATCATTCCGGATAACGACCCCGTCGCATCCGGGGGACTCCGCATGCGACGGGCGCCGGCAGGGCAGATGCTGGAGCGGTGATGGACGAGACGGAGTTCTGGGAGCTGATCGACGCCTCCCGCGAGGCCGCTGAGGGCGATCCCGAGGAGCAGGCCGACGCACTGGTCGAGCGGCTGCTCGCGCTCGACCCGGACGCCGTCGTGGACTTCGCCCGCCACTTCGAGGCCCGCTACAACCGGGCGTACTCCTGGGATCTGTGGGCCGCCGCCTCGGTGATGCTGGGCGGCGCCAGCGACGATGCCTTCGACTACTTCCGCTGCTGGCTGATCGGCCAGGGCCGGGAGGTCTTCGAGGGTGCGCTGCACGACCCGGACCAGCTCGCCGAGCTGGTGGACGACTTCGACGAGTCGGTGGACGGGGACGCCGAGGAGCTGGGCTACGCGGCCGACGAGGCGTACGAGCAGCTGACCGGCGGGGTGATGCCGGACCTGGAGCTGCCCCCGCCGCCCCGCGAACCGCTCGGCGCCTACCTCGACTTCGACGACGAGCGGACCATGGCGGAGCGCTTCCCCACCCTCTGGGACCGCTTCAAGCCATAGGGCGCGCGGGCCGGGGGGCACGGCATCCGGGCCCGGATGCCGGCACCGGTCCGCCACTGCGGGCAGTATGGGCCCATGCGGATCGCGATCACCGGCTCGACCGGACTCATCGGCACGGCGCTCGTACGGTCCCTGCGCACGGACGGCCATGACGTCGTCCGGCTCGTACGGCGGGCGCCCAAGGCCGCCGACGAGGTGCGCTGGGACCCCGGGCGCCAGGAGGTCGACACGGCCGGGCTGGCCGGCTGCGAGGCGGTGGTCCATCTGGCCGGCGCCGGGGTCGGCGACCACCGCTGGACGGCCGCCTACAAGCAGGAGATCCGGGACAGCCGGGTGCTGGGCACCCGCACGCTCGCCACGGCCCTGGCCGCCATGGACACCCCGCCGCGGGTCCTCGTGTGCGGCAGCGCGATCGGCTACTACGGCGACACCGGCGACCGGCGCACGGACGAGAGCGCGCCGGCCGGCCACGGATTCCTGCCGGAGGTCTGTGTGGCCTGGGAGGACGCCGCGAAGTCGGCCCAGGACGCGGGTATCCGGACCGTCTTCGCGCGCACCGGGCTGGTCGTGGCGCACTCCGGCGGCGCCTGGGGCCGGCTCTTCCCGGTCTTCCGGCTCGGTCTGGGCGGGCGGCTCGGCGACGGCAGCCAGTACTGGAGCTTCATCTCCCTGGACGACCACATCGCGGCGCTGCGCCATCTCCTCGACACCGCGGACCTGGCCGGGCCGGTCAACCTCACGGCCCCGGAGCCGGTCACCAACCGCGAGGTCACCGCCGTGATGGGCAAGGTGCTGAACCGGCCGACGCTGTTCCCCGTCCCGGCGCCGGTGCTGCGGATCGCCCTCGGCGAGTTCGCCGGTGATGTGCTGGGCAGCCAGCGGGTCGTCCCGAAGCGGCTGCTGGACTCCGGGTTCACTTTCCGCCATCCCGGCATCATGGACGCGGTCCGGGCCGCCGCGTAGGGCGCCCGTCTTCCGGTCCTGGCCAGGCCCCTCCCGGCCGCCCCGGCGGGCCCGGCCAGGGGCGTTCCGGTGCGCCCCCGGCCGCCCCTGACACCCGGGCAGCAGCCTCCCTGGGCCTCCCTGGTGCCACCTCACACCCACGACTCGGCATCTCTCGCAGCTGTACCGGGCATGACACTCGGTGCCGCCATTTGGGACCGACCTCGGGAGGGGCAAGTGCTGCGCACCGCATCGGCCGTGGACGTCGTCATCGTGGGAGCCGGCCCGGCCGGTCTCGCCGCCGCCCGCCATCTGACCGGCGTAGGGGTGTCGGTCACCGTCCTGGAGGCCGCGCCACGGATCGGCGGCCGGTCCGTCACCGACCATCTCGACGGCTTCCGGCTGGACCGCTGCGGCCGGCCGCTGGCCGTCTCCGCCGCCGAGCTGCGCCGTACGCCGGGACTCGGCGAGCTGACCCTGCGTCCGTTCGCCGCCGGTCTGAGCCTCCACAACGGCCAGCGGACGCAGCGCATCAGCGCCTCCCGGAGCACGAGAGGCGCCCTTGCCGCGGCCCGCGCCCTCTCCCGCGCCGACCGCCGTACGGAGCGCCGGACGGACCGTCAGGCGGGCCGCCAGACAGGCCGTCAGGCGGGCCGTCTCGCCGACCGGCGGGCCGTCCAGGACACGGACCGCCGTACGGACCGGAGCACCGACCGCACCGCCGTCACCCCCGTCGCTCCCCCCGCCTCCGCCCCCCACGCCCCACCCGCCGACCGGCCGATCCGCGACGTCCTGGCGGGCCGCCCCGCCTTCCCGCCCCGCACCCATGACGCGCTGCTGCGGCCCCTGCTGGGCGCGCTGCTGTGCGATCCGCAGCTGCGCGGCTCCAGCCGGGGTGCCGCGGCGGCGCTGCGCGCCTACGCGGAGGGCCGGTTGTGGCTGCCGGCCGGCGGCGCCGCGGCCGTCCCCGAACTGCTCGCCGCCGCCCTGCCACCCGGCACGGTCCGTACGTCCGTGCAGGTCACCGCCGTCTCCACCACCGGCGTCAGCACCGCGGAGCACGGCCATATCCCGTGCCGGGCGGTGCTGGTGGCGACCGGCGCGCGGGAGGCGGCCGAACTGCTGCCGGGACTGCGGGTGCCCGCCTTCCACCCGGTGACCGTCCTGCACCACTCCGTGGCGGTGGCCCCCGGGGGCCGCGGCGCGGCGGCCCGCGACACGACGCTGATCCTGCCGACGGACGGCCCGGTCGCGTACACCTACGCGGCCGGTGCGATCGACCCGTCCCGTACGCCGCCGGGCCGGTCCCTGATCACCACGGCCGTGCTCGGGGCCGCGGCGGCGCTGCCGCTGTCCGTCCTGGACCGGACGGTCCGGCCCCAGCTCGACCGGATCTACGGTGCGCACACCGAGGACCGGCAGCTGCTGACCGCCCATCACACCCCGTACGCGGTGCCCGCGATGCCCGCCCCGTACGACCCGGAGCGCACGGTGCGGGTGCTCGCCGGGCTCTATGTGTGCGGCGACCACCGCGACACCAGCACGCTCCAGGGCGCCCTGAACTCGGGACGGCGCGCGGCCCGCGCCGTCCTCCAGGACTTCGGCCTGCCCGGCCTCACGACGGAACCGGACACCCTGCCCACGGCGGCCTGACCCCCGGGAGGCCGGGTCCGGGTCACCCCAGCGCCGCCACCCGCTCCTGGTACCCCCGGACCGCCGCCGCGTCCCGGTACGGCTCCAGGCGGCGCTCGAATTCCCGGACGTACTCATGGGCCCGTACGGACCGCATCTCGGACGCCTGGAGCGCCGCCTCGGCACCCAGCGTGCAGGCCTGCTCCAGCTCGCCCAGGCCCAGCCGCGCGGTCGCCAGCACCACCCGGCAGAAGAGCCGGCTGCGGGCGAAGCCGGCCGCCCGCAGCTGGAGGGAGCGTTCGGCGTGCTGGGAGGCCGCGCGGTACTGCTGGAGATCGCGGTGGCAGTGCGCCAGTTCGTCGGCGAGCTGTGCTTCGTCGAAGAAGCGCGCCCAGTACGGGGTGTCGTCGCCGGGGCGCACGGTCTCCAGCGCCCGCTCGGCACGGGCCAGCGCCGCGGTGCAGGCCCGGACCTCGCCCAGCACCCCGTGGCCGCGGGCCTCCGCGGAGTGCAGCAGCGCCTGCACCGTGGGCGGTGCGCTGCTGCCGATGCCCTGCTGGGCGACGCGCGCCAGCTGGACGGCCTCCCTGCCGTGTCCCAGATAGACGGCCTGCCGGCTCATCGTCACCAGGACGTAGGACCCGTACGCCCGGTCGCCGGCGGCCTGGGCCAGCCGCAGGGCCTGGACGAAGTACCGCTGCGCCAGCCCGTGGGCCGCGATGTCGTACGAGGTCCAGCCCGCCAGCCGGGTCAGATCGGCGGCGGCGGCGAACAGCCGGCGGCCGGTGGCCTCGCCGTAGGTGCCGCGCAGCATCGGCTCGGCCTCGTGCTCCAGATAGCGCACCAGGGCCTGCCGGGCGTGGCCGCCGCCGTAGGCGTGGTCCAGCGCCCGGAACAGTTCGCCCACCGAGCGCAGCGCCGCGATGTCGCCGGAGGTGACCCGGGAGCCCTGGGTGCGGTCGACCCGGTCGGTGCGGCGCTGGCGCGGCACCCCGGCGGGCCGGCCGCCCTGTGCGGGCACCCGGCCGACGCCCTCGGGGGCGCTCTCGCCGCGGGCCACGCGCTCGTCGGCCCGGCCGATCAGCCAGTCCCGGCTGGGCACCACGAGCCCGGCCGGGGTGAACGCGATCTTGCGGAGCTCGGCGTGGCTGCCGGAGTCCTTGCGCCACAGGCCGCTGACGATGTCCACCGCCTCGCTGGGGGTCGCGGCGAACTCCAGCCCGGCGTAGACCGGCGCACAGGCGTCCAGGCCGAGGTCCTGGGCGGACAGCCGGCGCCCCAGCCGGCGGGTGAACACCTCCGCGATCAGCGCCGGGGTGGTGCCTCTGGGCTGCTGGCCGCGCAGCCAGCGGGTCACCGACGTCTTGTCGTAACGGAGGTCGAGGCCGTGCTCGATGCCCAGCTGATCGACGCGTCTGGCCAGCCCGGCATTGGAGAATCCGGCCTCGGCGATGAGCGCGGCCAGCTGGCGGTTGGGCGTGTGGTGCGGGGGTCGTTCCGTCATCAGCTTTACCGGTCTCCTGCCTTCCGGGCCGCACTGCCGGGTTCGGCGGACCCTGTCCGGCATGCTCATCGCCCTTGTGGAACGGCGTGAATGTAACGGCCTTCGGCGGCCCGATCCTGGCCTGTGACCCGCGTTCATCCGATCGTGTGAGCAGGGACGTACCGGCCGGGACCCCCGGCCGCCTGCGGGGACCGGAGCCGGCGGCCGTACAGTGGCATGGGCGCGAAGTGGCATCAACGTTGCAGCGAAGTGCAACGAAGGTTCGAAGAGGAGCTGCCGTGACTGCGATCTCTCGGGGGGAGACCCCCGTACCCGAGGGGCTGCGCTTTGTGCATCTGGGCTTCGGCGCCGACGCCGTGGACTACGAATCCGCCTGGCAGGAGCAGCGCCGGGTGCACGCCGCCCGGTTCGCCGACGAGGTCCCCGACACCTGCCTGCTGCTGGAACACCAGGCCGTCTACACCGCGGGGCGGCGGACGTCCGACGACGAGCGGCCGCTGGACGGGACCCCGGTCGTCGACGTGGACCGCGGCGGGAAGATCACCTGGCACGGGCCCGGCCAGCTGGTCGGCTACCCCATCCAGAAATTGCCGCGTCCGGTTGACGTCGTGGCCCATGTCCGCCGCCTCGAAGACGCCCTGATCCGGGTCTGCGCCGAGTTCGGCGTCGAGGGCACCCGGGTCGAGGGCCGCAGCGGGGTGTGGGTGCTGGGCGACCCGGTCGAGGAGCGGGCGGCCCTGGGCGGGCTGAACCTCGACTTCGACCCGCGGGTCACGGACGAGCTGTTCGACCCGCGGCTGAACGGCCCGGAGTACGCGCCGTCCAACGCCGGCCAGCGCCGTGAGGACCGCAAGCTCGCCGCGATCGGCATCCGCGTCGCCAAGGGCGTCACGATGCACGGTTTCGCGCTGAACGTGAACCCGGACAACACCTCGTTCGACAAGATCGTGCCCTGCGGCATCCGGGACGCCGGCGTCGCCTCGCTGGCCAACGAGCTCGGCCGCGAGATCACCATCGCCGATGTGCTGCCCGTGGCCGAGAAGCATCTGCGGGACGTCCTCGAAGGCGCCGAACTGCTCCCCCGCGCGGTCTGAACGGCAGGACACCGGTCATGCACCCCGGAGACCGCAGGGAATGCACCCCCGCCATACGGGGTTGCACCGCGCGTAAAGACGTGCGAATCAACGGGCGTACCCTGGTGTACGCCGAAGAAACGAAGTCGTAGGGAGCCGGTCGTGTCCGCAGTCGCACCCGACGGACGCAAGATGTTGCGCCTGGAGGTCCGGAACAGCCAGACCCCCATCGAGCGCAAGCCCGAGTGGATCAAGACCCGGGCGAAGATGGGTCCCGAGTACAACCACCTCCAGGGCCTGGTCAAGAGCGAGGGCCTGCACACGGTCTGCCAGGAGGCGGGCTGTCCCAACATCTTCGAATGCTGGGAGGACCGCGAGGCGACCTTCCTCATCGGTGGTGACCAGTGCACCCGCCGCTGTGACTTCTGCCAGATCGACACCGGCAAGCCGCAGGAGCTGGACCGCGACGAGCCCCGCCGGGTCGCCGAGTCCGTGCAGACCATGGGCCTGAAGTACGCCACGATCACCGGCGTCGCGCGCGACGACCTGGAGGACGGCGGCGCCTGGCTCTACGCCGAGACGGTCCGGCAGATCCACGCCGCGATGCCCGACACCGGCGTCGAGCTGCTGATCCCCGACTTCAACGCGGTCCCCGAGCAGCTCGCCGAGGTCTTCTCCTCCCGCCCGGAGGTGCTGGCCCACAACGTCGAGACGGTCCCGCGGATCTTCAAGCGGATCCGTCCCGGCTTCCGCTACGAGCGCTCGCTGGAGGTCATCTCCAAGTCCCGCGAGGCCGGTCTGGTCACCAAGTCGAACCTCATCCTGGGCATGGGCGAGGAGCGCGAGGAGATCAGCCAGGCGCTTCAGGACCTGTACGACGCGGGCTGCGAGCTGATCACGATCACCCAGTACCTGCGCCCGACCGTGCGCCACCACCCCATCGACCGCTGGGTCAAGCCGGCCGAGTTCGTGGAGCTTCAGGAAGAGGCCGAGGAGATCGGCTACGCGGGTGTCATGTCCGGCCCGCTGGTCCGCTCCTCCTACCGCGCCGGCCGCCTTTACCAGCAGGCCATGGACCGGCGCGAGGCCGAGACGCCCAGTCAGGCGGTTTGACGCTCCCGGCGCGCCTTCTTGTGAAACGTGGCACATGCTGAGGACGCGGCCCGCACTCCCCCAGGACGGGGGGCGTGGGGGCCGCGTCAACGTTTCATTGGTGTTTGACCGGCAGGTCATCCGTTGGTAACACCTTTCGGTGACGATGGATGCACGCACCGCTCCCGCACCTACCCCTGCTTCTCCGAACAGATCAGAGGGAGTCACCACCATGCAGGCCGCGCCGCTCCGCGCCACCACCGCCACCGCCCCCGCCCTCCCGCTCCCCTCGGTCACCGGCGCCCTGCGTGCCGTCGAGGCCGTGCTGATGCGTGGCGGCCAGCGCACCGCCCGTCGTAACGCCTGGACGTCGGTCCTGGAGGACCGCCGCCGCGCCAAGGACCGCCACGAGGCCGAGTACGTACTGGAGGCCGCGGCGACCAGCCGTCCGCACGCCACGTAAACTTCGCTGTATGGCGAGGAAGGCAAACTCAGACGGCGCTGCCGGCGCTGAGAACACCGGGCGGCTGAAGCAGATCGCCCTGACCTACAAGATGACCCGTCGGGTCGACTCCAAGGTCGGTCTAGTCGTCGCTGGTGTAGGCATCGTCGTATTCGGCGTTCTCCTTGCCATCGGCTTCGCGATCGGCCACCCCATCTACGCGGGGATCCTGGGCTTCGTCCTGGCCTTCCTCGCGATGGCGATCGTCTTCGGACGCCGCGCCGAGCGAGCCGCCTTCGGGCAGATGGAGGGCCAGCCCGGTGCGGCGGCCGCCGTGCTGGACAACGTCGGCCGCGGCTGGACGGTCACCCCCGCGGTGGCCATGAACCGCAGCCAGGACGTGGTCCACCGCGCCGTCGGCAAGGCCGGCATCGTGCTGGTCGGCGAGGGCAACCCGAACCGGCTCCGCGGCCTGCTGGCCGCCGAGAAGAAGCGGATGGCGCGCACCGTCGCCGACGCCCCGGTCCACGACATCATCGTGGGCGACGACGAGGGCCAGGTGCCGCTGAAGAAGCTCCGTACGACGCTGCTGAAGCTGCCGCGCGTGCTCCCCGGCGCCCAGGTGACGGCCGTCAACGACCGGCTCAAGGCGCTGGGCGACCTGATGAGCAACATGCCGGTCCCGAAGGGCCCCATGCCGAAGGGCATGCGGATGCCCAAGGGCGGCGGCAAGATGCGCTGACCGCCCGCCGGACCGACATCAGACCGCACGACGACGCCCCGGAGCCTTGAGCTCCGGGGCGTTTCGTATGCGGTGGGGGCGCCTGGGGCGCCGGCGGTCGTCAGCCGACCCGCGACTCCCGGACCGTCACAGACGGACCTGTACGGCACGTGTGAGGCGATCGTGCAGCCCCCGGCCGTCCCGGTCCCACACCACCGCCGGAATGACCACCACCAGCAGCACCGTGCGCAGCACGACCCGCGGCAGCGAGATCCGGCCACCGTCCTCGGAGATCACCCGCAGGCCCAGCAGCCGCTTGCCCGGCGTGAAGCCGACCGTGCCGACGGTCAGCACGCTGAGCACCGCGAAGACCACCAGCGCCCAGTTGCTCGCCGCCTGCGCTTTTCCGCCGCTGAGCAGGCCGTACGCGATGAGCAGGCACAGCGCCCAGTCGATGAAGAGCGCGGCGAAGCGCCGCCCGGGGCGGGCGATCGAGCCCGGCCCCTCCTCCGGCAGCCCCAGTTGCTGCCCGCGGTATCCGAACTCGACACCCATGTCCTCGGCTGCCGAGCGGGGCCCGGAGATCCACGATCCGATTGCTCGCCTGTTGTCCACCCGACCACGGTACTGCGACCGCATACGTTCGCTTCGCGGAGGTCCGGCCAGGACGCGGGGACCGCGGTCCGCACGGGCCGGGCGCGACGGGCGGCCGGGAAGGGGGCAGGGCGGCCAGGCGGGCCCCCGGCCGGGGCGGCCGCAGCGGCCGCCCGGAACATCCCTCTTTGGCGCACACTGGGAGGTAAGTGCGGCCGCCGCCGGTTAACCTCGGCGAAACAAATGGGTCATGCTTGGGAAATCCCGCCTGCCTATGGTCGGGCATCGCGCCACCGCAACAGGGTCGCGTTCCGAGTAGCAATCCCGCGTCCGCCGACCGGTGACCGGGCTAGGAGGAGTTGGATGTTCCAGAACGGCGACGAGGCCAAGAAGTACATCGCGGACGAAGACGTGAAGTTCATCGACGTCAGGTTCTGCGACCTGCCCGGTGTGATGCAGCACTTCACGATCCCGGCGAAGGCGTTCGACCCGGCCGAGGAACTCGCCTTCGACGGCTCCTCGATCCGCGGCTTCCAGGCCATCCACGAGTCGGACATGGCGCTGCGCGCGGACCTGTCGACGGCCCGTGTGGACCCGTTCCGCCGCGACAAGACCGTCAACATCAACTTCTTCATCCACGACCCGATCACGGGCGAGCAGTACAGCCGTGACCCGCGCAACATCGCCAAGAAGGCCGAGGCCTACCTCGCCTCCACCGGCATCGCGGACACCGCCTTCTTCGGCCCCGAGGCGGAGTTCTACGTCTTCGACAACGTCCGTTTCGAGACGAAGTCGAACGAGTCCTTCTACCACATCGACTCCGAGGCGGGTGCCTGGAACACCGGCTCGGTGGAGAACAACCGCGGCTACAAGGTCCGGTACAAGGGCGGCTACTTCCCGGCCCCGCCGGTCGACCACTTCGCCGACCTGCGTGCCGAGATCTCCCTGGAGCTGGAGGCGGCCGGCCTGGAGGTCGAGCGCCAGCACCACGAGGTCGGCACGGCCGGCCAGGCGGAGATCAACTACAAGTTCAACACGCTGCTCGCCGCCGCCGACGACCTGATGCTCTTCAAGTACATCGTGAAGAACGTCGCCTGGCGCAACGGCAAGACCGCGACCTTCATGCCCAAGCCGATCTTCGGTGACAACGGCTCCGGCATGCACGTCCACCAGTCCCTGTGGCAGGGTGGCGCGCCCCTCTTCTACGACGAGCAGGGCTACGCGGGCCTCTCGGACACCGCCCGCTACTACATCGGCGGCATCCTCAAGCACGCCCCGTCGCTGCTGGCCTTCACCAACCCGACGGTGAACTCCTACCACCGCCTGGTCCCCGGCTTCGAGGCCCCGGTCAACCTGGTCTACTCCCAGCGCAACCGCTCCGCGGCCATGCGTATCCCGATCACGGGCTCGAACCCCAAGGCCAAGCGCGTCGAGTTCCGCGCCCCGGACCCGTCCTCGAACCCGTACCTCGCCTTCTCCGCCCTCCTCCTCGCGGGCCTGGACGGCGTCAAGAACAAGATCGAGCCGGCCGAGCCGATCGACAAGGACCTCTACGAGCTCGCCCCCGAGGAGCACGCGGGCGTCCCCCAGGTCCCGACCTCCCTCCCGGCCGTCCTCGACGCCCTCGAGGCCGACAACGAGTACCTCCAGCAGGGCGGCGTCTTCACCTCCGACCTGATCGAAACCTGGATCGACTACAAGCGCACCAACGAAATCGCCCCGATCCAGCTGCGTCCGCACCCGCATGAGTTTGAGCTTTACTACGACATCTAAGGAGCATGGTCGGCCGACCTGGGCAGAAGCCCTGGAAACATGCTGTGACCTGTGAAAACTATTCTCAGTAGTTCTCACTGTCACCGTTTGCTTTCCGCCCCCTTGTGCACCGAGTGTGCACCGGACCGGCCGATTCGCTGACTTGATGTCAGGAACGACAGCGAGGGCCGCTACCCCACAAGGGGTAGCGGCCCTCGCTGGCTTGTCCAGCTCTCTGTACGGCAGCAGCCTTCTTCGCTTCCTAAGCGCTGTCCGGCGATGACCGCGGCTCCGAGCACGGAGCTGTCTGAAGGTCTGGCGACATGCTCAGCCGGTGGCTCATGGAGTGTGCAGGGATCGGGCGAAGTCGGCGAGCGTGTGGAAGTCGTCCTCGCGTAGACCGATCCGCGGGTTGACGTGGTGCAGAAGCCCGGCCCCGCGGTGGTGGGTGGTCACGTACGCCTGGTCCAGATCGCTCTGTTCGTCGTCCACCCAGGCGAAAGGGCGGCCGTTGGCGTAGTTCACCACGGGACCGGACTTCCAGTGGACCCCGTCGGGGCGTTCTTGGAACAAGGCGTCGCCGAAGTCAATGAAAGGGAGTTCGGGAAGGCCGAGCACCGGGGCGATCCACCGGTTGGCATCGGCCATCCATGTGGTGGCCCAGCACAGCTCGTAGCCGAGCCGGAGCAGGGACTGCCCGTGCTCCGGGTTGAGCCAGACCCGCAAGGGGCGCCGCCGGGTCGAGGGTCCTCCGTGTTCCTCTCGGGTTTCGCCGTCCTGGGGGACTCTGAGTGTCGTGTAGCCGGCGGGACGCTTCTCCGGCTTGGCCGCATAGGGGTTGAGTGGCCCGTCCACGTCGAGGAACAGCAGTGGTCGGCTCACATTTCCCCCGGTCTCGTTCATGATCGGTCGCCCCCGTGAAAGCGTAGCTTCAGCGATCGCAAGCTGGTCACCGCTCTCCGGCGCGAGGGGGCAGATCCGGTGTGTAGGGGCCGGCCCTGGAGCCTGTCGTTGGAGGATCGGGGGTCACAGCCTGAGGCCGAGGTAACGGCATGGCACCCGCGATCAGTACCTCAACAGGGCAAGTCCTACTGGTGCGTTGTGCTGCGCGGACCCTTCACCGATATCGGCAGCCACACCTCGCACAGCGTGGAAGGATGACCCTCATGCTCAACGGGACGCTAGGGAGACTGGCGCGGAAGCGACGCGAGGCCGCCGACAAAGAGATCAACAAACTTGTGGAAAGCGTGCAACGACTTGATCTGAATTGCACAGTGCCCCTACGCGTCCGACTCGCCCTGAGAGCACACGAGCGCACTCAGAGGAGAGGCTCGCTGATAGCGACGCTTCATGGCTTTGTTGCTGGCGCGTGGTGGCCGATGCCTGTCATTCTTTTGCTCGACACGAGGCCCGGATCAATGCGGGACTTGGCGGGGAAACTAACAAGCGCGGCAGTCCACACCATTACGCACACCACCGATCCGAGCGTTACCGTATCTGAGCTCCTGCGAATCATACTGTGCGCAATTTTCCTCGCTGCATTCTACGGAGCGATTTCCCTTGCCCCCACAATCCTTGGCGTTCGCGTCGGATTAGGATTCGCTGGCTTTCCAACCCCCGGACGGAAAAACGTCCTGATTTATCGCCGCTCCCTCTTGACGTACTACTGTTCGGACGCGCTTGTCGCATGTGCGGTCGCGATCAATAAGCGGGGAGAGAGGCGCATTGAAGCATTGCAGAAGGTTGGCTCGGAACTGCGCTATGTCCACACCAACCTACGCACGGTTCACCGTTTCACGAAGGGCTTTGCGCGACGCGGGCGACGGAAATCCGTAAAAATGCATGCCCTTCGAGTTTCGGGTTATCTGGCAAAGCTTGAAGAGTCAACGGAAGAGATGACCGACTCCGATTTGAAGGAGCTTGGGCGAACACTCCTGCATGTTGCCGAAAAATGTGCTGATGGGGATTTCGGGAACCTCGTAAATGAGGAGCTCATTGCGGACGTAGCAGTCCCGGACCGTGAATCCGCTCGACTAACTTTGACGGCCCTGACAGCAATTGCAGTTGCCGCCACTACGCTTTACACGATTGACGCCTTCAAATTGCCATCTAGCCTGGAGGGCATCGCCGTGTCCGGCTCCGTACTGCTGACGGCAGGTGTCAGCTACGGGAGAAAGGCACTTCAAAAGATCGATCAAATTCGCGGGATAACTGGCCAATGATGCGGAGTCACTGCTCGTATGCCCAGGCCCGCCCGGTCTGCCTGTACTCCTCCACCGGGATCGGCTCGACACCGGCCCTCATGCGGGCGGTGTACAGCAACCCTGCCAGGTGGTCAATCTCATGGTGGATGAGGCGGGCGAGACCGCGGTCGTACACGGTGGTCACAGCCTTGCCGGTCAGGGCCGTGGTCTCCACGGTGATCTTCAGGGGGCGAGGTACGAGGCCGCGGACATCGAAGAAGCTCAGACAGCCCTCGTGCTGCTCGTCCATCTCCTCGGAGCAGGTGGTGATTCGGGGGTTGAGCAGAGTGATGGCAGGTACGTCGCCGGGCGGCTGGACTACCGCCACGGCGCGCCCGATACCGATCTGCGGGGCCGCGATACCCATGCCCTTGGCGAAGGGGTGGACCTGACCGACCCGTTCCATCGCGGCGAAGAGCTCGTCCGTGATGCGTTCTGCCTCGTCGCCTTCGGCGGGCAGGTCGAAGGCGCGGGCCGGTTCGGTGAGGATACCGGCACCGTGTTGGACGACGCCGAGGTCTCGCATCTGCTGGCTGGGCCGCACGTCAATCACCTGAACTCCCCTTGATCTGAGTCGCGTTCGGTCCGTGCCCGAAACCGCCACTCCAGACGGTACCGAGCGTGCAGGGCGGGCGTAGTAGTGATCCACGTGAATTGCCGTACTTCACCGTCGTCGCTGCGGACGGGAGGGGTTCGCAGCGGGGAGGCTTCGGCGGTCATGGAAGTCTCGGTGCCCCACACGACGGGGTCGAGGGTGGCAGGGAAGGCGAGCTGGACTTCGAGTTGTTCGGTGGGCAGGCGGACGGCTCGCTGGAACCAGTTGCCCCATTTGTCGTCACCGACTGTGTAGGCGTACTCGATCCACACGGACTCGCCGGGGTAGAGGGGGAAGCGGCCGTGTTCGTTGTCGAACAGCAGCCACACCTCCTTGAAGGCGTCGCGGTCGTGTTTGGCCTGCCACCGCATCGCCTCGCCGCGGCAGGTGGCGGTGAGGTCGAGTTCCTCCCAGGTCAGCGGGTGGGCTCGGTAGTGCGCGTTCGATTGCTCAGGGTCGCCGGGGTAGCGGTCCACGGAGATTCGGATCAGGTAGCGGGTCACCGGCTCCTCGCCTGTGTTACGCAGCCGTCGGCGCATGGTCAGCCGGTACGAGGTGCCGTCGTACTGGAGCCGTGCCGCGTCGTGTTCGACGACGAGGGCCGATCCGGTCGCATATGGCTGTTCGGGCCCGCGCTGGGCGGGCGGTGCCGCCGGCCGCCGGTTACGAGCTTTTGCCTGCTCGTAGTCGCACCAGCGTCTCCAGATCGCCTTCCCAGCGTTCAGTGCCTCGTCGGCGAGACGTGAGAACTCCTCGCTGGGCTTGTGGCGGCCCGACTCCACGTGGCTGACGTAGGACGGGTCGAAGCCCATGGCCAGCGCCAACGCCCTCTTGGACATGCCGCGTACTTCCCGCCAGCGCGCTACCTCGGCCGCGTAGTCCTCGGCCGCCTGCTCGGCGGTGATCTCCTCGCCCTGCGCTTCCATCGAAGCCCCACGTCATCGTTGGTGAGCATGAATGAACCGTGAGTGATCCCAGTTCACCATCCCGTCACGGTCTGCGTCGCCGCTTTCCTTCCCTTACTGGCCCGGATCGACCCCGGGCGGATGAAGGAGGCGAAGCACCATGCGCGTGCTGTACTTGCTCAACATCTCCAACCCCGACCGGCTTTCGGCCGACTCAGGGTGGATCTTCGCGGACCTGCTCGCCCCAGCGCTGGCGGATGCCGGAGCGGAGGTGACGGTCGCGGCCCCGGCTCCGGCCGGGGATGCACGCTGCGGATTCCATCAGACGAAGGTGCCGGGGACGAAGTACCGGGCCCGCTTCTCCGCGGACATCGACGAGCTGGTGGCGCTGATCCGGGCGGAGAAGCCCGACGTGGTCGTGGCCAACCAGATCGAGGAGGCCCCGGCGATCCGCACGGCCTTACTGGAGGCCGGATCCAACGCCCTACTGGCCGGCTACTGCCACTACCTGCCGTTCTCCTTCACGGGCGGCGGCCAGCTCCAACTCGACCCGTCCCTGAACGACGCGGCGCTCGGACGGCCGGTACTGCTGGCGTTCGCTGCCGGACTGGCCGCCTGTGACCGGGTGCTGGTCCACTCCTCCACGGCCGCGTCCTGGGTGTCGGCGGCAGCCGCCCGGACCACTCTGGACCTCGGCGGGAAGCTGCGAGTGGTGCCCGCCCCGCGTGACGAGCGTCTGGTACGCGACCCCGCCACCACGCAGCCCACTTCCGGCGTCGAGGCGATCGGCGTCTACAACCACCGGCTGTACGCGCACTACGGCACCGGGCAGTTCGTGGACCTGGCCCGCGGCCTGGCCGCGTCCGGCACCGTCAGGCTGCGGGTCATGGACCTGTTCGGCCAGCGCCGGGCGGAACGCAAGGGCCTGGACGACAGCCCCGAGAAGATGCGTGACCAACTCGCCGCCCTGCCGCATGTGCAGGTCGTCTCCGACCGGGGCGATCGCGTCCGCTACAAGGAACTCCTGGCCGGCGCGCACTTCGGCATCGCCCCGTTCCGGCCGGGCTGCCCCTGGTCAATGAGCGTGATCGATTGCCAGGGCATGGGCCTTCCGGTCATCTCGCCCCGCCTTGGCTGGCTCGCCGAGCACATCGACCCCGAGCTGTGCTTCACCACCACGGCCGACGCCGTCGCCTTGGCCGAACGGCTCGCCACGGACCCCGAATTCCATGCCCTGCACGCCAAGCGGGCCCACGCCTCCACCGCCGACTTCACCCCCGCCCTGATCGCGGCCCGCTACCTGGAGGCCGTCTCGTGAACAGCTACGACGCGGTTCTCCTCTCGTACGACGAGCCGATGGCCACCTCTCTGCACTCCCGGCTCCAGCGCACGCTCGGCGGCGCGGTCAAGCGCCTGCATGGCGTACACGGGATGCGCCGGGCCTACCGTCTGTGTGCCGAGGTCGTCGACCGCGAGCAGTTCTTCCTCGCCGACGGAGACTTCGCCATCGACACCGGCTTCGACCCCGCGACGGTGGAGCCCCTGGACGAGGGCGCGTCGATGCGGGTGTGGCGGGCGGACAACCCGGTCAACGGTCTGACCTACGGCTACGGCGGGCTCAAGCTCATCCGCCGCAGTGCCCTGCGCGCGATGGGCGAGGCCATGGACGTGCTCGCCGCCCTGCCCGGACGGATCGAGTTCGCCCAGCAGACCGCGGGGATCACGAGGTTCAACCAGAGCCCCTTCCACGCGTGGAAGGCCGGTTTCCGCGAGTGCGCGATGCTCGCCCGCGGCAGCGAGTACGGGATGGCCGACGACGACGCCCGCCGGCGGGTGGAGGCGTGGACGACCAGTCACAGTGGCGGCTTCGCCGCCTACGCGGCCGCCGGAGCCCAAGATGGCGTCGCTTTCGCCCGCGAAGCCGCCTGCGCCCCGCAGCGGTTCGGCCATCTAAACGACCCTGCCTGGCTGCGGGCAAGGTTCACCACCGCCCACGGAGACCAGGCGGTGGCCGGATGACCGGCCCGCTCGTGCTCATCGAGCCGTACGCGAACCGCCTGGGCGGGCATCATCAGCGCACGCTGGTGGCCCTCGCCAGGGTCCGACCCGGCAGCCTGGTCATCGCCCCGCACGGGATTGCCACCGAGACGGTCGGCGCCCTGCGTGAGGCGGGGGCCCGATTGGTCACCGGGCCGTCCGGGCACCAGGCGCGCGTGCTGCTGGCCGCCTCCCGGCTGGCAGCCAGCATCTCCGCGGCCGGACAGCGATTGCTCCGGTCGCGCAGCTGGCCCCGCCGGATGCGGCGGTTGCCGCACCAGGTCACCCTCATCGCCCGCTGCCTCACCGAAGGGGCAGCGTTGCGGACCGCGCGTCGTCTGGAGCCCCGGGCCGACGCGGTGGTGATCCTGACCGCCAGCGAGGCTCTGCACGGAGCTGCCGCCCTCCTGGGCGACCAGCCGCACCTGCGGTTCGTCCACGAGGCGGTCACCGACGAGGACGCCGTCGTGCGGCTGCTCGGCCGACTCGCCCGCCGGGGCGAAGGGCGAGTGATCGCGGTGTATCCGACACAGGCCGTGGCTGACCAGTTCGCCGCGGCCTTCCCCCGCCTGCCCGCCGTGCTCGGCGGTTTCGCGGTCGACGACGGCCACCGCCTGACCGCAGGCGAACGCGAGGGCGGCCGTGCCGCGTTCGACGTCCCCTCCTCCGAGGCCGTGGTGTGCCTGGTGGGCGGGTGGTGGCCCTACAAGGACATCGCCGTCATCGACGCCGCCCTGTCCCGGCTCAAGGAGCCCCTGCACCTGGTGGTCACCGGTTTCCCCCTTGACGAAGCACTCCTCCAGCGGTGGCGGGCCCAACCCGGCCTGCGGGTGCACACCCTGCCCGGCCCGGTCAGCGAAGCCGTACTGCGGCTTGTGTACGCGGCTGCCGACGCCGCCCTGGTCACCCGCCACCGCGGGACCGGCAAGGAGTCGGGGCTCGTCATGGATGCCGCCCGCCTCGGGGTTCCCCTCATCGTCTCCGACCACGACCCCGCCCTCACCGCGCGTCTTCGCAGCCGGCCCTGGGCCCTGACGTTCCCCGCCGGCGACCCGGCCGCCCTCGCCGAAGCCCTGCATACCGTCATCCGCCAGCCACCTCCGCTGCCCGGCCCCGAAGCTCCCGGCCTGCTGGGGATGCGGTCGGCCGCCGAGCAGGTCGGCTTCCTCACCCGAACCTTCGCCTCACTGTGTACGAAGGAGTCCCGATGCTGAGCACCTCTCCCGCGCTGATCGCCGTCGTCGGCCCCGTAGAACCCGCGCTGCTGGCCGCCTGGGTCCGCCACTACCGGTGGCTGGGTGTCGAGCGATACCTGATCGCCTTCCACTTCCCCGAGCACGTGCCCGACCAGCAGCGGCACGAACTCCAGGCCGCCAGCCGCGAACTGGGCATCATCCCCACCGGCACCAGCACCGGCCCGTGGCACGAGCGCACCAACACCCAGCTCAGAGACGCCCTGCGGCACCGGGCCGGCCCGGGCTGGCACCTGCTCGCCGACGCTGACGAGTTCCAGCAGTACCCCGCCCCACTGGGTGAGGTGATCGCCCAGGCCGAGAAGTCCGGGCACCGCGTGGTGGGCGGCCTGATGCTCGACCGGATCTCCGTAAGCGGGCGCCTGACCGGCTGGCGGCCCGAAGGCGGACTGGACCTCGCCTATCCCCTTGGCGGGCACCTCACCCACCGACTCCTTCACGGAGACCCGCGCAAGATCGTGCTCGCCCGCCACGATGTCACCGTGGCGGGCGGCAACCACAGGGCCCCCGGGCAGCGTCCGGATGCCGACCGCATCTGCGCGGTTCACCACTTCAAGTGGCGCTCGGGCGTCCTGGACGACCTCCGCCGCCGGGTCAAGCACTTCTCGACCGGCACATGGCAGGAAGAGACCCCGGCCGTGCGCGACGAGGCCGGCCGCCTCCTGTCGCACGTCGGCCGGCACGGCGGCGTGATCAACACCAGCGATCCGCGGTTCGCCTTCCGGCGGGTGAGCCTGGACCGCATGCCGTTCAACTGGCCCAGCGAGGCCCGCAGCATCGTCACGGCCTGGCGACCGCACGTCGCGCACCAGCCAGAATTGGAGACAATGAAGGCGCCCACGCACAGCTCCTCGTGGAAGGGATGACCGCGTGCCGCTCGCCGTTCTCCTGGCCGGCATTACCGGCTCCGGGAAGACCACCGTCGCCCAAGCCCTGACCGACCACGGCTACACGCGACGGTCCGTGGACGAGGAGGTGCACCGCCTCCACGGCCGATACGGCGTGGACTATCCCGAGCACACCTACTTCGAGCGCGAACGGCCCGTGGTCGAGGCGGTCCGGGCACGGTTCGTCAAGGAGCTGGAGGCCGGGAACGACGTCGTCCTGGACCACGGGCTGTGGCGGCGCGCCGAGCGCGACGCCTGGCAGCAGGCCGCCCGCGAAGCGGGCGGCCACCCGGTCGTGGTCTACCTCCCTGCCAGCAGGGAAGAGCTGCTTGGACGCCTCGCCGAGCGCAACCAGCGCGAGGACGCCAACGCTCTCACCGTCACCCCCGAAGCCCTCGACGACTTCTTCGCCCGATTCGACCTCCCGGCCAACGATGAAGAGGTCATCGTCTACACCGGAGACCTGGACGCACTCGTGGTGTCGCTGTCTTCGGTCAGGCACAGGCAGGGCTGAAGCAGGCCCGCTCACGGCTCGATGTCAGCGACCTTGGCGTGGTCCGCCACGCGCTTGGCGTTGGCTGCGATCGAGTGCACGCTCGGCGGCAACCTCGCTCAGGAGTTGACGGGTATTGTTGCCGGCGGTCTCGGCCCGGGCGAGCGTGGTGGTGAGGGCGGGCCAGACACGGCACCTGTTCGCCTCCCCGGCGATCAACGAGGGTGTCGACGTCTACGCCCTTTCCGATCTACTCGGGCACGAGGATCCCGCCTTCACACTGCGCCGCTATGTGCACCGAGCGACGGAGCGGTCGAGAAGGCACGCAGGGCGAGCGGCCAGCGATATCGAGCCGCTGCATAGCTTCTTCTCCGTCTGATTCCGTTCCACAAGCAAGACGGTTAGGACAAAGTAACCCCTACTGGCCGGACATGCCCGACGATGGGTCGGGACCGTGATCAAGAGTGCAGAGACGAGGGGTATGACATGCGCGTTGAGGTTCGCGTCGAGTCAGCAGACAACGAACTCCGTTCGTTGCTCAACTGGCTTCGCAACGACCCTGACACCAGGCGTTCAGCTGCACTGGAGATGCGCGAGCAGCCCCCTCAGGAAGGCCAGATGGGGACCGTGGCCGACGTCTTGCAACTGGTCACGGAGAACGGATGGAACGCTGCGAACTTCGTGCTGGCGCTTGCCGCCTGGAAGCGGACTCGTCCGCGAGCCTCACGTGTCACGGTCCGGCGAGATGACCTTGTCGACGCCCTTACCGATTGCAGCGAGGAACAGATCGCACGCCTCGTCCACCTCCTTCAGGAAGAGCAAGGCGGGGGCACGGAGGGCGCGGGGCGTTGAGCGTGCTACCAGATCCTGGGGCCTCGAAGGCGGTACTGATCGGGACGAGCACGTACGACTTCCTTGAGGACCTCCCTGCTGTTTCCAACAACCTCAACTCCCTTGCGGAAGCGCTCTGCGGACCCAAGTCTTGGCACCTTCGTCAGGACAATTGCACCGTCCTCGCCAACCCGGTCAGCGCTGAAGCCGCGATGGATGCCCTACGGAACGCCACCGCGACGGCCCGAGACACGTTGCTCGTGTACTACGCGGGGCACGGGCTGGTCGACCCCGAAGGCGAGCTCTACCTGGGGCTTCCTCGCTCCAGACAGCAGCGGGTGGAGACGGGGATTCCGTACAACTGGCTCCGTAGGGCGCTTCTAGAGGGGCAAGCGGAGCGCACTGTCGTCGTACTCGACTGCTGCTACGGCGGCCTTGCCCTCGGAATGATGGGGCCCTCAGATCTGGCTGCCCAGGCCGACGTGGAAGGGACCTACCTGCTGGCCGCAGCTTCGGAGACTCGTCAGGCACTCGCCCCACCTGGGGAGACCCACACAGCATTCACGGGAGAGCTGCTCAGCATCTTGGCTACCGGGATTGCAGGCGGCCCCGAGAAGCTGCATCTGGACTCCGTGTTCCGGCAGTTGCGTACAGCCCTGACAGCGAAAGGCCGTCCTGTTCCACAAGGACGAGGTCGCAACAGCAATGGGCGACTCGCACTCGGCTGGAACCCCGCCTTCAGCCGGACTCCACTCGCGCGTGAGGCGAGAGGCAGCCAGGCTGAGCACCGATTGCGGCCGGACCCTGCAGCTGTCCGGACCGTTGAAGGCTTCTTCTCCGCATTGGGGCATGTGCGCGCAGTGAGTGGACTGACGCACGCCGCCGTCAGCCTCAACTCCGGCGGAGAAATCGCCGCCGGAACAGTCAGCAGCCTCCTCAATCGCAAGGACCTGCCCAAGACGTGGAAGACGACGGGGATCTATCTGACCGCCTGCGGTGTACCGGACGAGCAGGTCGACGGCTGGAAAGACGCCTGGGAGCGCCTTCGGGCGCAGGCGCTCACCAGCGAGTCCACAGGCCCGGCGGCGGATCGCGACCGAGCCCGCGGCAGCCGCGGTGCATCCGTGTGGGCAAGAGTCGTCCGCCGCCGCAAAAGTCGCCACGACGCTTGAGCCGGGCACGCAGGACTCTGCGGGGCTAACGAGCCGGAGACGCTGTCTCTGAATGCGCCGTTCGCTGCGGGCCAGGCGTCGACTTGCTGTCTTCGCCGCCGAAGAGAGTATTCCAAGCGGCGATCAGTACGAGCGCGCCGACCGCGAACATCCAGAGGGCCGGCTTCTTGGCTCGGCTGGAGGCACTCGACGGCCTCACGTAGTGCCCCGCCCGGTAGTAACCCTTCCTGCTCTGCGCCACTGTTCCAACACCCCCGATTTAAGTGCACTGCATGTCAGCTGTGGAGTGTGGCAGAGGGCTAAGTCCGTCCTCCGGCACCTCGGAAACAGCGGCCGGATCTGATCGGCAAATGACGCTCACCACATGCTTCCCGCCAGCACGCCCCGCAGACAGTTCCCCTTGCCCGGTGTCGCCTCCGGCATGTGCACCGGATGTGCACACGCCCGCCCATCCGGAAGGCGTTTGCACAGGTCAGAAGGGTCTCCAACCTCTACTACGACATCTGAGCCGCGGATTCCGCGCGAAGGCCGCCACCCCGCTCCGGGGTGGCGGCCTTCGCCGTGAGGACCACAAACGGGCGAGCAGGCTACGCCGCGGGCGGCTCGGGCATGCGCCAGATGATGTGGAACCGCTCGGCGTCGGGAAGCCCGAGCGGGGCCACCGGGCTGATCTGCTTACGTCCCCCCGGCCCCAATAGCCGTCAGCCCCTTCTCCGTAGGTCCGTAGACCTGGTTGTTGTCGGCCCAGAAGGCTACGGGGGAGGTCCAGGAGGCGGTGCTGCCGGCGAATTCGTAGGTCCAGCGGGCTTTTCCGGTTTCGGGGTCGAGGGCCCAGAGTTGGGATTGGGCCCAGAGGTAGGTGGTGTGGGTGGTGGGCTGGAGGGCCAGGACTCCGGTGCGGAGCATGGGGAGGGAGCCTGCCCAGTGGATGGCGCCGGTTTTGGCGTCGAAGGCGTGGAGAATGACGTGGCCCTGGTAGTCGGGGCCGGCGGCGTAGACGGTGGAGCCGTCCGGGGAGGCTGCCATGGCGTGGATGGTCACACGGTCGGGAGAGTGCCATGCCTCCTGGCCGTTCGTCGCGTCGACGGCGTAGAGGCGGTCGGAGAGGTAGAGGAAGCGGCCGCCGGCGGAGCAGTGGGGGCCGTCGTGCCAGGAGACGGTGAAGATGTTGCTCTCGTGGCCTGAGGTCTGGCCGCCTCCGGGGGCGGGCTGTTGCCACTGGACCCTGCCGCGGGCGTGGACGTCCAGTCCGGCGAGTTTCGGGGCGCTCCGGTCGGGGTTGCTGGTCATCCACAGCAGGCGGGTACCGGACGACGGGACCTTGAGCGTGGCCTGGCCCAGGGTCGTGTTCTTGAAGGTGGTCTCCCAGCGGAGTTTTCCGGTCGCCGGATCCACGGCCCAGATGAAGCCCTGCTGGGCGAACAGCGCCGACCCCCTCGACGGGTCGGAGCCCAGCTTCGAGAGTTCGGAGCGCAGCTTCGACATGTCGCCGGACAGGCGGCTCTTCGACATCGTGCCGGTGACGTAGACGGTGTCGTCGAGCATTCCCGGCACCCACGCGGTGGCCACGCCGGTCTCCGGGCTGCCGAGGGTCCAGGCGACCTTGCCGGTGTCGAGGTCCACGGCCCGCAGCACCGTGGCCGGTTCCGGCAGCCAGCGCGTGCGGCCCGGCATCTTCGTCTGGCCGATCGCGAACGCCATGCCGTGGCCGACGACGACGGGGCTGCCGCCCATGCCGGCGACGGCCGGCTGGGACGAGGCGTTGGACTGTGGTCCCCACCGGGGGCGGCCCGCGCGGTCGAAGGCCCAGAGGTGCTTGCCGCTGACCGCGACGACCGTCCCGTCCGCGCCCGTTACGTGCGTCAGGGGTTCGGTGAGGGGGGCCGTCCACCGCGGGGTGGCGACGCGGCGGGTGCCGAGCGGGCGGGCGGGGTTCTTGAGGGAGGGGGAGGTTGAGGTCTTGCCGCCGGTGCGGTCCCAGAGGGAGAGGGCGAGTGTGGTGCCGCCGCCGGCCAGTGCGACGGTTCCGCCGGCCAGGCCGAGGAGGAGCTTGCGGCGGCCGAGGAGGGGGGTGGACGGGGTGGAGGGGGTGGAGGGTCCGGGGGTGGGGGCCGGGAGCCCGGGGGTTGGGGCCGGGGGCGCGTCCGGGAAGTCCGGCACCGGGCCGTACGGGGGTTGCGGGGTTCCTGGCGCGGGAGGCTGCCCGGCGAGCGGGGAGGCGGGGCCGGGCAGGAGTTGGGTGGCTGCTGTCGGTCCGGCGTCAGCAGCGTCAGCGGCGTTGGGTGGGGCAGGCAGAGGAGGCAGGAGTTGAGTGGCCGCTGTCGCTCCGGCATCAGCAGCGTCCGACGAGGCGGCCAGAGGAGGCAGGAGTTGAGTGCCCGCCGTCGCCCCACCATCAGCAGCATCCGGCAAGGCGGGCATACGCTGCGTCGGGCCCACCGCGGGTGGCCGGGTCGGGGTCATGACCGCAGAGGCTTCTTCGATCGCGGCGATCAGGGCCGGGGGCAGCCAGGCGCCGGGGGTCGCCAACTCCGCGTCGCGTTCGATGAATTCGATGAGCTGACGTGGTGTTGGGCGGTCGGCGGCGTTCTTTGCGAGGCAGGCTGCGACCATCAGGCGCAGGCTGTCCGGGACCGTGGACAGGTCGGGTTCGTCGAACACCACCCGTTTCAGGACGTCCGGGACCCGGCCCTCGCCGAACGGGCTCGCGCCGGAGGCGGCGAAGACGAGGGTGGCGCCGAGCGAGAACATATCGCTCGCCGGGGAGAGCGGTTCGCCGTTTCCCTGCTCGGGGGACATGTAGGCGGGCGTGCCGAGGACCACGCCGGTGGTCGTCAGCGCCGTCCCCTCGGCGGCCCGGGCGATGCCGAAGTCGATGACGTACGGCCCGTCGAGGGCCAGCAGGACGTTCGCGGGTTTCAGGTCGCGGTGCGTGAGCCGGGCGGCGTGGATGTTCACCAGGGCCTCGGCGACGCCGGCCGTCAGGGCCCGCAGCGCGGTCTCCGGGAGCGGGCCGCCGATCTCCACCGCGCGGTGCAGGGAGATGCCCGGGACGAAGGCGGTCGCCATCCACGGCACGGTGGCGTCCGGGTCCGCGTCGACCACCGCGGCGGTGAAGGCCCCGGACGCGGCCCGCGCCGCCGACACCTCGGCTCGGAACCGGGCGCGGAAGCCGGTGTCGCCGGCCAGTTCCGGGCGGATCAGTTTCACCGCGACCGTGCGGCCGCCGGCCGACCGCCCGAGGTAGACCGAGCCCATGCCGCCCGATCCCAGGCGGCCCAGAAGGGTGTAGGGGCCGACCCGAAGCGGGTCCGAGGGGTCCAACGGCTCCATTTTCAGGCTCCGTTCGCGTGGAGAGCGGCGACCGTCGTGGCCGTCGGGTCCGAGAGGCAGAGTCGCCCGTCACCGGCTGTCCACGCCAGTTTCGTGGGATCGGTTCCCTTCATGCCGGTGTACTTCCAGCGGGGCTTGCCGTTCGAGGGGTCACATGCCCAGACGACCGAGTCCGGACCCATCCGGTACAGGTTTCCGTCGGCGCACAGGAGACGGGCGCCGAAGGACCGGGAGTCCTTGGAGTCGGCGGGGAGCGGTACCTTCCATCGCGTCCGGCCGGTGCCGCTGTCCAGGGCGCCCAGGGAGTAGCCGTGGTCCTTGTCCTGGTAGAGGGCGTAGAGGATCTTGCCGTCCTTGTCGGTGGCGATGCCGTCGCCACGAAGGGACGCCGGGACGACGTCCGGCACCGTCCACAGGCTCTTCCCGGTCGCCGGGTCCAGTGCCGACATCCGGCTGCCGCCGTCGACGAGGACGAAGTGCCGCCCGGCGGCGGCGAGGGTGTGCGGCTCCGCCTGCTTCGACCAGGCGACCTCGCCCTCGGCGTCGAGCGCCCGTACCCGGGTGGTGCCCGCGAACAGGGTGTGGTCACCGCGCTGCGGCAGGGCCGAGAAGATGAGGTCCGCGTTCTCGCCGTATAACCAGGAGGTTTTACGGGAGGCGAGGTCCAGCGCCCAGACGTGGTAGCCCGCGGGGTTCGGGCCGTGGTCCTTGCCGTCCCCCCAGCCGATCAGATACGCCGTGCCGTCCAGGATGCCGCAGAAGCGGAGCACGCCCCGGGTGTGCGGCCGGTCCAGCGTGGCCGTCCAGGCGGCCTTCCCGTTGGCCAGGTCGATCGCGAGTACGGCGCTCCGCATGGCCGTCGATTTCATCGACATCCCGGCCACGTACAGGTGGCCGTCGCCCACGGCGGCGATGACGTTCGGCATCGATCCCTGGACGGAGAAGGTGATGCCGTGGTCGGCGCCGTTCACGGTCCACTTCGTCTTGCCCTCGTCGTCGAGCCCCAGGACGCGCTCAAGGGAGGGGCAGGCCACCACGCCGTGGGACGAGAGCACCTGTGGGCAGGTCGCGGACTGTTTCTCCTTCCAGGCCAGGGTCGCTTCGCGTACGTCGTCGCCGGAGGGGCGGGGGCGGCCGCCCGAGTCGTCGTCGGCCTTTCCGGTGCCGCTCAGGGCCAGTCCGAGCCAGGTGCCCGCGCCGGCGACCGCGAGCGTTCCGCCGGCCACCCCGAGGAGCAGCTTGCGGCGGCTCGTCCAGGGGCGGTCCGCATCGGCAGTGTCGGGGCGGTCCGCGCCGTAGTGGTCGGCGGCCGGGCCGATCGTCTCCGGGCGGCCCGACTCCGGACCGCCCGCCGGGCTGCCGACGGCCGGAGTGACAGGGGTGAACGGGCGGGTCGGCGGGGGTTCGGGCAGCGTCGTCATGACGGCGCGGACGGCGATGATGTCGGCGGCGAGCGCCTCCGGGAGCCAGCCGCCGGACGGGATGGGGTGGCCCTCCCGCTCGACGAACTCGGACACTTGGCGCGGGTTCGGCCGGTCGTCGGGGTCCTTGGCCAGACAGGACGCGATCAGGTCCCGCAGCCCGGCCGGGACCGCGTCGAGAGCGGGTTCGGTGTGCACGATGCGGAAGAGGACGCCCGCGGCCGCGCCCGCGCCGAACAGGCTGTCCCCGCCCGCGGCGAAGGCGATCGCCGAGCCCAGCGAGAACATGTCGCTGGCCGGGGTGAGCGCCTCCCCCACCGCCTGCTCCGGCGACATGTACGGGGCCGAGCCGATGATCGCGCCGGTGGAGGTCAGCGCGGTGCCGTCGACGGCCCGCGCGATGCCGAAGTCGATGACGCGCGGCCCGTCCAGCGCCAGCAGGACGTTCGCCGGTTTCAGGTCCCGGTGGATCAGCCCGGCGTCGTGCACGCTGGCCAGCGCCTCCGCCACTCCGGCGGTCAGCGCCCACAGCGCGCCCTCGGGCAGCGGGCCCCGGGTGCTGACCGCCTGGTCCAGCGAGACGCCGACGACGAAGGCGGTCGCCATCCAGGGGATCCGGTCCCGCGTGTCGGCGTCCACGACCGGCGCCGTGAAGGCCCCGGACACCAGGCGGGCCGCCTCGACCTCGCGCTGGAAGCGGTCCCGGAACGCGTCGTCCCGTGCCAGATCCGGCCGCACCACCTTCACCGCGACCGTGCGGCCCCGGGCCCGGCCGAGGTACACCGCCCCCATCCCGCCGGCACCCAGCCGGCCCAGGAGTGTGTAGGGCCCGATCTGCCGCGGGTCGGCGGCCTCGAGCTGCTTCATCGCATCCCCCTTCAATGAGCCCCCACAGGCTACTGCCGGAGGCGTGGGCAGCCACCCCGGTTCGGATCAACAGATCGGCCCAACATGCGGTGGTGTGGCGGCTGTTGGCGTCGGCGGCGCGTCGGGGCGGCGGTGGCTCGGCGCCGCTCAACGGGATTGACGGACCGGTTCCGCCCCCCCGCCGCCACGCGCCGGGCGCGCCCTCCGGGCAGACTGGCGTTATGCCTGAATTGCCGGAAGTTGAGTCACTGGCCCAGTTCCTCGCCGGCCGTCTGGCCGGCCGGGCCGTCGGCCGGGTGTATCCCGTGGCCGTGCATGCGCTGAAGACCTACGACCCGCCGGTCACCGCGCTCGAAGGGGGTGTGTGCGAGGGGGTGACGCGGCACGGGAAGTTTCTCAATCTTCAAGTCGGGGCGCTGCATCTGGTGCTGCACCTGGCCAGGGCGGGGTGGGTGCGGTGGAACGACGCCTTGCCGGCGGTGCCGCCGCGGCCCGGGAAGGGGCCGCTGGCGCTGCGGGTGCGGCTCGCCGGACCGGATGACGGGGCGGGGTTCGATGTGACGGAGGCAGGGAGTCAGAAGCACCTGGCCGTGTATGTCGTACGGGATCCGCTGGAGGTGCCCGGGGTGGCGCGGCTCGGGCCCGATCCGCTCGGCGAGGGCTTCACCCTGGCCGCCTTCCGTGCGCTGCTGGAGGGCGAGCGGCGGCAGATCAAGGGCGTGCTCCGGGACCAGAGCGTGCTGGCGGGGATCGGGAACGCCTACTCGGACGAGATTTTGCACCTGGCCCGGATGTCGCCGTTCAAACTGGCCGCGTCGCTCTCCGGGGAGGAGGTGGAGCGGCTGTACGCGGCGGTCGGAAGCACGCTCACGGAGGCGGTCGAGCGGTCCCGTGGGCTGGCGCTGAAGGACCTCAAGGCGGAGAAGAAGAGCGGGCTGCGGGTGCACGGGCGGAAGGGGGAGCCCTGCCCGGTCTGCGGGGACACGGTGCGTGAGGTGTCGTTCAGCGATTCGGCGCTCCAGTACTGCCCGACCTGCCAGACGGGCGGCAAGCCCCTGGCGGACCGGCGGTTGTCCCGGCTGCTGAAGTAGCGGGGACGGCCGCCGGCCCGCCCGGGACGGTCAGTCCGCGGACCGGCCGGACGCCAGCAGCTCCCGGAGCTCGGCCACCGCCTCGCGGAGCCGGTCGGCGAAGACCTCCATCGGGCCGGCCACCGCCAGCGGGGTGCTGAGGTACAGGTGGAAGCGGTCCGGCAGCAGGACGTAGGCGACGCCGATACAGCGGCTGCTGGTGGAGCCGAAGCCGAAGTACTGGATGTTCTCGGACGGGGCGGAGCTGGTGCTCAGGTAGTCGTCGCGCATCGTCAGCCAGCCCGGACTCCGGTAGAGGGCGGGCTGCCCGGTCACCCCGAGTTCCGCGCCGCGCCGCCGCTGGATCAGCTCCAGCTCCCACAGGTGCTGCTCGGGGGCCTGGCCGGCCTGGCACTCCTTGGCGCGCGCCACATGCTTCCCGGCGGCGGCACGGAACGCGGCCCGGCGGGTGTCCGGGGAGGCCGCCGGGTCCTCCATCGCGGCGACGAATGCCTGGATCTCCGGGGTGACGACGCGCATCGCCTCGGTCCGGCCGCGCCGCCACTGGCGGGTGGCGATCGACTCGTAGGTGGCGCCGAGGTGTCCCTTGGCCCGCTGATGGGCCAGCTGGTAGGCGAGCTGGACGAAGGCGTCCGGCGAGGCGCCCAGCGCCTTGGCGGTGGTGCTGCCGAAGTCGTCGAAGGAGACGGTGCGGGTGGCGGTGTTCGCGCCGTACTCCGCGAAGGCGCCGGCGGCGGAGCGCACCTGCGCCCGGAGGGTGTCGTCCAGCTCGAAGAGGACCGGCTGCACGGACGGGAGCCCCTGGGAGCGGGCGCCGGACCGGCGGGAGTGTTCTTCGGCCGGGGCGCTGAGCAGGGCGTCGGTGAAGCTGAGGATGGTGGTCCCGTCCAGCTCGCAGTGCTCCACGTTGATGCCCGCCCGGCCGTCGGCGAAGACGATCAGGGAGACCGCCTTGTCGAACCAGCGGTTGCCGCCGTCGCCGTACAGCAGCTGGTCGCAGGCCTCCTGGACGTCCGTGGGGGCGTCGTCCTCCAGGCAGACACAGAACAGCGCGGTCTCGATGTCGTCCAGGGCGTCCGCGTTGAGGGGGTGGGCGCGCAGGGACTCCCGGGCGGCGGCCCATTCGGCGCGCGCCATGGTGGTGAGGTGGCCGGCCGAGGTGCCGGGCGCGGCCGGTTCGGCGCCGGCCTTCTGCACGGCGCGCAGGCCCGCTTCGAGGTCGTCCAGGCTGTGCGGGACCCCGTCCGCGCCGAGCACCTCCATCCGGAAGAGGTTGCCGCGGTGGAAGACCACGATGTGCCGGGCCCCGGACGGACCCGGCCAGGCGTCGGTGTAGGGGCTGCGGACGGTGTCCTGTTCCGCGCCGGGGATCCGGGTGGCGGAGAACAGGAACCGGTTCTGCACCATCGACTGGGGCACGCCCCGCTGCACCACCGGAGGGATGGCCTCCTGGTCGAGCCGGCGCTTGTAGTCGACGGCGCCGGCGATGAGCCCGGCCGCCCGCTCCACCTGGGACTGCGGCTGCCCGGGGTCGGGGTCGCGGAACAGGAAGAAGAAGTTGGCGTTGAGCGCGATCCGGTCCCGGCGGCCCAGATAGCGGTACGGCCAGAAGGTGTCGAGCCAGCTGTGGACGCCCTCCGTGGCGTCGTACTCCTCCAGTGCCGCCTGAAGCACCCGGCCGGGGCCGCCGGGGCGGAGGAACGCGGCCACCTCCGCCTCGGTCGCCGCCAGCTGGTCGGCGGTGAGCAGCGGCGCGCACCAGGCGAGGAACCTCTCGCAGCTCGCTTCCAGCGTGGGCAGCGGCACCCGCGGGAGGCTGTCCTCCTGGGCGAAGGTCGTCATGGCGGCCCTTTCCTGACGGTTATTCAATTCTGCTCTCTCGATTCGGATCGTGGGAACCTGTGCTGTCACTCATCCATGGTCGCGCCGTCACCCACCGTGTCCGTCACCCCATGGCGTGGGGCGCGGGGGAGGTACGCGTACGGCGTGATGTCCGGGCCGTCCGCTAGTCCAGCAGCCGGTCGCCCCGGATGGCCCGGCCCTCGGCCGCGGTGTGGGCGGGCAGGACCCGGCCGAAGAGCTGCCGGGTGCGGGCCACGCTCCCGATGACGCCGGGCCGCTCGCTGTAGGCGAAGATCGCGGAGTGCCGCGCGCTCTCGCCGCGCACCGGACTCACCCGGTGGAGCGAGTAGCGCCCCCGGAACAGCTGGAGGTCGCCGGGATGCAGCGCCAGGCGCCGGACCAGCCGCTCGCCCCGGCCGTCCAGGACGTCCCGGACGTCGTCGAAGCGCTCGTCGTGCGCGGACCGGATGTTCGGGCAGTACTCGAAGACGCCGCCGTCCTGCGCCTGCCGGGTGAGCATGCTGACGGTGAACTCGTTGGTGTCGAAGTGCCAGGGGTGCTCCATGCCCGGGGCGACGACATTGAGCACCAGGCCGGAGAGCGGGTCGGCCAGCTCGTGCAGCCGCGGCAGCCCGAAACAGCGGGCCAGGAAGTCCTGGAACACCGGGTCGGTATAGAGCCGGCTGATGAGGGACTCCGCCGGGATCCGGTCCCGCGGGACGAAGGCGTTGCCCCGCTGGAAGGTCCGTCGGCCGGGGTGGCCGGCCGGCAGGTCCGCGTCCACGGCGATGTTGTAGACGTTGACCGTCTCGACGTCGTAGTGCGCCTGGGGGGCGATGGCGGCGCACTCCTGCTCCAGCGCGGTGCGGAGCGCCGGGCGGACGAAGTCCGGCAGCACGGTGCAGCCGAGCGTCCGGAGTTCGTGCCGGGCCCGGGAGATCACGGCCCGGCCCCCGGCACTGTCGGGTTCCGGCAGGGGGTACCGGGCGGTGTCGACCACCTGGTCGAGCGTGAGGGCTTGCGCAGTGCTCATTCGATCCTCTCCACATACGGGCAGACCGTCGTGAGCCGGAGTCCGCCCGCGGCCCCGCGGTCCCGCCGGGAACGCCCCCTCCGGGCCGTCCCCGCGGTCCGCGTGCCGTCGGGTCCGCGCCCCGGCTCTCCGGCAACTCCTCTTGCAGCAACTCCACCGAGGAGCAGCACAGTTGAAGCTCCCACAGCGTCGCCGGGTTGTCTGTGACACGTCGCACTGCGCGACCCGGCAACTGCGCGCCGTGCGGTGCGGGCCGGGCGCCCCGGCGGGCGGCGGAGTCGTCTGCGTCACGTTTTTTGCAACTTGTTGCATAACTCGCCGAGGCTGGTCTACAACTACTGCCACGACCACCGCGCCTGGAGGCCCCCATGAGCCAGTACCCCCACCTGATGAGCCCCCTCGACCTCGGGTTCACCACCCTGCCCAACCGGGTGCTGATGGGGTCGATGCACATCGGGCTGGAGGAGGCCGAGAACGGCTTCGAGCGGATGGCCGCCTTCTACGCAGCCCGCGCACGCGGCGGCGTCGGCCTGATGGTGACCGGCGGTATCGCCCCGAACGACGCGGGCCGGCCGTACGAGGGCGGGGCCAAGCTCACCACCGAGGCGGAGGCCGCGCAGCACCGGACCGTGACCGAGGCGGTGCACGCCGCGGGCGGGCGGATCGCGATGCAGATCCTGCACTTCGGGCGGTACGCCTACCACCCCGACCTGGTCGCGCCGAGCGCGCTCCAGGCACCCATCAGCCCCTTCGTGCCCAACGCGCTCACCGACGACGAGGTCGAGCAGACCATCGAGGACTACGTGCGGGCGGCGGAGCTGGCCAAGTCCGCCGGGTACGACGGCGTCGAGATCATGGGCTCCGAGGGCTATCTGATCAATGAGTTCATCGTCGGCGCGACGAACCGGCGCACGGACCGGTGGGGCGGCTCGTACGAGAACCGGATGCGCTTCCCGCTGGAGATCGTCCGCCGCACCCGGGAGCGGGTCGGCACCGACTTCATCCTGATCTACCGGCTCTCCATGCTGGACCTCGTCCCGGGCGGTTCCACCCTGGAGGAGGTGGTCACCCTCGCCCAGGAGATCGAGGCGGCGGGGGCCACCCTCATCAACACCGGTATCGGCTGGCACGAGGCCCGTATCCCCACCATCGTGACCTCGGTGCCGCGCGGCGCCTACACCTGGGTGACGAAGCGGCTGATGGGCTCGGTGAACATCCCGCTGGTGACCAGCAACCGCATCAACACCCCTGAGGTCGCCGAGGAGTTGCTCGCCGACGGTCGCGCCGACATGGTGTCGCTGGCCCGGCCCTTCCTCGCCGACCCGGACTTCGTCGCCAAGGCGCGGGACGGCCGGGCCGAGGCGATCAACACCTGCATCGGGTGCAACCAGGCGTGCCTCGACCACACCTTCAGCGGGAAGATCACGTCCTGTCTGGTCAACCCGCGGGCGTGCCACGAGACCGAGCTGGTGCTCTCCCCCACCCGGCGGCGCAAGCGGCTCGCCGTGGTCGGCGCCGGGCCGGCCGGACTCGCCTGCGCCGTCTCCGCGGCCGAGCGCGGCCATCAGGTCACCCTCTTCGACGCCGCGGCCGAGATCGGCGGGCAGCTGAACATCGCCAAGCGGATACCGGGCAAGGAGGAGTTCGAGGAGACCCTGCGCTACTTCCGCCACCAGCTCGACACCCACGGCGTGGACGTACGGCTGAACTCCCCGGTCACGGCCGCGGACCTCGGGGCGTACGACGAGGTCGTGGTCGCCACCGGCGTCACCCCGCGCACCCCGGAGATCGAGGGCATCGACCACCCCAGCGTCGTCAGCTACCTCGATGTGCTGCGGGACGGGGCGCCGGTCGGCGAACGCGTGGCGATCATCGGGGCGGGCGGCATCGGCTTCGACGTCGCGGAGTTCCTCACCGACGCCGGCGACGCGGCGAGCCAGGACCCGGAGGTCTACTTCCGCGCCTGGGGCGTCGACACCGGCTACGGCGACCGGGGCGGGCTGCGCGCCCCCGAGCGCCCCAAGGCGCCGCGGCAGGTGCATCTGCTCCAGCGCAAGACGTCGAAGGTCGGCGCCGGACTCGGCAAGACCACCGGCTGGATCCACCGTGCGGAGCTGCGGCACCGGGGCGTGACCAGCGTCGCCGGGGCGGCGTACGAGCGGATCGACGACGAGGGCCTGCACCTCACGGTCGACGGCACGGCCACCACGCTCCCGGTGGACACCATCGTGCTGTGCACCGGGCAGGAGCCGCGCCGGGACCTGTACGAGGAGCTGCGGGCCGAGGGGCGCTCGGTGCATCTCATCGGCGGTGCGGACGTCGCCGCCGAGCTGGACGCCAAGCGCGCCATCCAGCAGGGCACGGAGCTCGCGGCGGCCCTGTGAGCTGCGGCGGCGGCCGGGGCACGGCGGGCTGCGCGGGCCCGCCGCGGCCGGCCGCCGCGACCTAGGATTCCCCCATGTCACTCCCGCACGCGATCCTCACCGCCCTGCTAGAGAAGCCGTCGTCGGGGCTGGCGCTGACCCGTAGGTTCGACCGGTCGATCGGCTACTTCTGGTCGGCCACCCATCAGCAGATCTATCGCGAGCTGGGCAAGCTGGAGCAGGCCGGGTTCATCCGGGCGCTGCCGAGCGAGCAGCCGTCGCGGGGGCAGAAGAAGGAGTTCGAGGTGCTGCCCGCGGGCCGGGCCGAGCTGACCCGCTGGGCCTCCGGCGAGCAGGAGTCCAAGCCCATCCGGGACGCGCTGCTGCTGCGGCTGCGGGCCTCGGCGGTGGTGGGCCGGGCCGGGCTCGATGCGGAGCTGCGGCGCCATCTGATGCTGCACCGGCGGCAGTTGGCGGAGTACCAGGAGATCGAGGACCGCGACTTCGGGGCGGCGGCGGACCCGGAGGACCGGTTGCGGCGGCTGGTGCTGCGGGCCGGGATCGGGCTGGAGACCTTCTGGGTGGAGTGGCTGGCGGAGGCGCTGGCCGAGGTGACGGACCTGGACGCGGCGACGGCCCCGGGGGACGGCGCGGACGGATGAGCCGCACCCGCGGACCCGCCGGGGAAGCATGGGGCGGCCGGCCCCGGGGGAAGTCCCGGGACCGGCCGCCCTGTTGATGCGCCGGGAGCCGTCAGCAGTTGTCGTAGATCAGGGCGCGCACCAGACGGCAGGTCGTGTCGGACGGGGCGTGCACCCCTATCTCGGCCGCGGTGCTGCGGATCTTGCGGTTGTGGGCCTGCTCGGGGCGGTAGACGCCGGTGTCGAGCAGGGCGATGGCCAGCCGCATGGCCTTCAGGCGGCGGTTGTGCGATTCATACCGCTCGCGCGGCCATCCGGCGGGCAGCGGCTTCTTGGGCAGTGGGTGGGCCGGGAGAGGCTTCGTCATGAGTGTGGCAGCGGCCATCGGCGACCTCCTGGAGCGTTGGGAAAACCCTCACTGACTGGTTCCCATTCTACTGGCCACCACTGACAAAAGCCCCTGGCCAGAGGGGATTTGACGGCCCGGAAACGGCCCCGCGGACGGCTCTGCGGACGGCCCCGCGGACGGCTCCTCGGACCGCTCTGCGGACGCCCCCGGGTCAGGCCGCGGCGGCCCGTGCGCGCAGCCGCGCTTTGTCCGGCTTGCCGACGGGCGTGAGGGGGATGGCGTCGACGGGATGGACCGCGGCCGGGGCGTACAGGGCCCCCTGGCGCTCGGTGACGAAGGCCCGCAGGGCGGCGGGGTCCACCCGGTGGCCCGGAGCCGGGACGACCGCGGCATGCACCTCCTCGGTCTCGTCCGGCCCGCGCACCCCGTAGACCGCGCAGTGGGCGACCGCCGGGTGGGTGTGCAGCAGATCCTCGACCTCCGCCGGGTGGACATGGCCGCCGACGACGATGATCAGGTCCTTGACCCGGTCGACGAGGTAGAGCCGGCCGTCGTCGTCCAGGATGCCGACGTCGCCGGTGCGCAGCCAGCCGTCCCCGGGCAGCACCTGCGCGGTCAGCTCCGGCTGCTTCCAGTAGCCGGTCATCACACCGGCGGAGCGTACGTGGACCTCGCCCCGCTCCCCCGCCGGCAGCTCCCGCCCGTCCGCGTCACGGATGGCGAGCATGACGCCGGGCAGCGCGCGCCCGGCGGTGATCCGGCCGCCGGGCCCGGTGGCGCGGTGGTCCTCCGGACGGGCCTCGGTGATCGTCATCGCCTCGGACATGCCGTACACCCCGTACAGCACCGGCCCGAAGACCTCGGCGGCCCGCGCCAGCCGGGAGGGCGAGGCCGCGCAGCCGCCGTAGGTGATGCGGGTGAGGGAGCTGAGGTCGGTGTCAGGCAGCGCGGGGTCGTCGAGCAGACGGTAGAGGAGCGGGGGCAGCAGCCAGAGGTGGGTGATGCGGTGGCGGGCGACGGCGGCGAGGACGGCCGTGGGGTCGAAGGCGTGGTGCAGGACGACGGTGCCGCCGGCCGCGAGGGTGGCATCGGCGAGGACGCCCGCGAGATGGGCGAGCGGGGTGCAGGCGAGGAAGCGGGGCGGGTCCCCGGCGCCCTCCATGCGGTGGTGCCGGAGCATCACGGCGTACGGGGCGTGCGGCATCCGCACTCCCTTGGGGATGCCGGTCGTGCCGCCGGTGTGCCGGATGCACCAGTCGTCCTCGGGCCGGACGGCGCCGCCCGGCACCTCGGGCGTGGCGGGGAGGGCGGCGCAGGCGGCCAGCAGGTCGGGGACCGGGCCGGCGGCCGCGGGCACCGGCCCCAGGGTCAGCACGTCGGGCGCGGGGCCGCGGGTGTGCTGGAGCAGCGCCCGTGCGGTGCCGTACAGGGCCGGGTCGACCAGGAGCAGGGCGGTCTCCGCGCTCTCGGCGATCCGGGCCAGGGTCTCGGCGGCCATCCCGTCGTAGAGGAAGACCACGCGGGCGCCGAGGAGATTGGCGGCGTAGCGGGCGGCGAGCACCTCGGGGCGGTTGCCGCTGAGGAGGCTGACGGTCCGTCCGTGGCCGATGCCGCGGCCGGCCAGCACCGCCGCCATCCGGTGCACGGTGTCGTACAGGGCACCGGCGGTGACCTCGTCGCCGTCGGCCGTGGTCAGGACGGGCCGGGACCGGTCGTGGGCGAGGGCGGCGAGCAGCACTTCGGTATAGCTGGTGAAACCGGTGGCGGGCGTCATGGCGTGGGGCTCCCTGGGCCGGGCGGACAGCTGACGGCCCTGACGCTACGGACCGCCGCTGATGCCCTCCACGACCAATTTCGCCATGTGGTCATGCCTCCAGAGGCATCAGCGGGCTCAGCGTCTCCTCGGCCGCCGCCAGGATTTCGGTGACCCGGAGGCCGAAGTGGACATCGCAGGCGTTCGGCAGACCGGTCGCGGCGGCCGCGAGCAGGGCGTCGACGGCGCGGTGGTAGGCCGGTTCCGGGCCGTCCAGGCGGCGCGGCAGGGTGGTGATCCCGGCAGTGCCGCGGAGGGTGATCTCGACGCCGGCGGCCGCGGCGGGGGCGGCCAGGCCGACCGTCGCCGTACTGGCCGCCCCGCTGCTGTGACGCATCGTCAGCAGCACCGTGTCGGCCGGCCCCCGGGTGGCGGTGACCGCTTCCGCGTCCCCGAGGACCGGCAGCAGCACCGACAGCGCGTGCGGGCCGACGTCCCACAGCCCGCCCTTCGCCCGGCGCCAGGGCGAGGCGGCGTACGGGCTGGAGCTGTCCTCGGCGAAGACCGAGCCGAGCCAGTCGGCGTGCGCGGTGAACCAGCCGCCGGCCGCGGCCTGGGCCGCGATCCACTCCCCCTCCTGCTCCCCGAAGCGCGCGGTGAAGAAGACCACCGAGGCGACCCCCGCGCGGTCGGCGGCCGCGGCCGGCGCACGGGCCTCGGGCACGGAGGTGGCGACCGGCTTGTCCAGGAGGAGGTGACGGCCGGCCTCGGCGGCGCGGACCGCCAGCGGGGCCTGGACGGACGGCGGCAGCGCGATCGCGACGGCGTCGCAGGCCGCGAACAGCTCGTCGGGCCCGTCGTACGGGCGGGTGTGGTGGACCTGGGCCAGCGCCGCGGCGGCCTCCGGCCGGCGCCCCCAGATGCCGGTGAGCTCGACGCCGGGGTGCGCGGCCAGGGCGGGGGCGTGGACCCTCCGCGCCCAGGGGCCGGTGCCGAGGAGTCCGATGCGCAGGGTCGTCATGGGGCCAGTGTCTCGCGGGGTGCGGGGCGGGAGGCCGATTTCGCGGCCCGTGCCGTGGGGTCCGGGGCCGGTCCGGTGATGCGGGCCGGCCGGGGTCCGAGGGGCGGCCGACGTGGCGTCCGCCTGAGGTCTCCGTCACATCGGAATAGCGAGAAGACAGGCGTAGCAAGGCAGCAATCCCAGGCTTCCGGCGAAGAAAACCTTGGAAAAGCCGGGATGTCCGGCTAGGTAACCTGCGGTTCACAAACGAGCAACGGACGAGAAATGGCGCGTTGCGAGAGTGCTCCGGTACGCCCGCACCGTACCCGCACCGACCGTGAAGAGGACCCCGTGACCATCAAGGCCGAGTACATCTGGATCGACGGCACCCAGCCGACCGCCCAGCTCCGCTCCAAGACCAAGATCCTGACCGACGGCAGCAAGCTGCCCCGGTGGGGCTTCGACGGGTCCAGCACCAACCAGGCCGAGGGCCACGCGTCGGACCTCGTACTGGAGCCGGTCTTCAGCTGCCCGGACCCGATCCGCGGCGGCGACCACCTGCTGGTGCTGTGCGAAGTGCTGCACACCGACCTCACCCCGCACCCCTCCAACACCCGTGCCCTGCTGCGCCCGGTCGCGGAGAAGTTCGCCGACCAGGAAGCCATCTTCGGCATCGAGCAGGAGTACACCTTCCTCAAGGGCGACCGCCCGCTCGGCTTCCCCGAGGGCGGCGGCTACCCGGCCCCCCAGGGCGACTACTACTGCGGGGTGGGCGCGGACGCGATCTTCGGCCGGGAGATCGTCGAGAAGCACCTGGACCTGTGCCTGGCGGCGGGGCTGGGCCTGTCCGGCATCAACGCCGAGGTCATGCCCGGTCAGTGGGAGTTCCAGGTGGGCGCGCTGCCCGCGCTGGAGGTCTCGGACCACATGTGGGTGGCGCGCTGGCTGCTGCACCGCGTCGCGGAGGACTACGGCGTGACCGCCTCGCTGGAGGCCAAGCCGGCCAAGGGCGACTGGAACGGCGCGGGCGCGCACACCAACTTCTCCACCCGGGCGATGCGCGAGGGCTACGACGCGATCATCACCGCCTGTGAAGCGCTGGGCCAGGGCGACAAGCCGCTGGAGCACGTCCGCCAGTACGGCACCGGCATCGAGGACCGTCTGACGGGGGCGCACGAGACCGCCCCGTGGGACGCGTACTCCTACGGCGCCTCGGACCGCGGTGCCTCGGTGCGCATCCCCTGGCAGGTCGAGGTCGAGAAGAAGGGCTACATCGAGGACCGGCGGCCGAACGCCAACGTCGACCCGTACGTGGTCACCCGGCTGATGGTGGACACCTGCTGCACCGAGCTGGCGCGGCGCATGCAGGTCTGACGCCTCCGAGGGGCGGGTGAGCGGGGCCGGACCGGACGGGGTCCGGCCCCTCCGCATGTCCGGGGCGGCGGCGGCCCGTTGCCGCCTTGCGCGACAGGTCCGGACCGTTCGTCAGTGGCTGCTGGCACGCTGTGGGCATGCTGACGATCAACGCCGGGACCGGACCGGCCCGGACCGGACCCCGCCGGCCCGAGATGCTGACCCGCCTCCGGCGCACCGCCGTGCCCTGGGCCACGCCGCTGTATATCGGCGGCGTACAGCTCGGTGCCCACGCCACCGCCCGGCTGCCCGCCCGGCGGCGCACGGAGCTGCTGCGCGCGCACTCCACCAATGTCGCCAACCTGCGGGCCGGGCGCTGGCGGACGCTGGTCACCAGCGCGGCGTTCGTCGAACATCCGCTGCCGCTGCCGTACGGCGCCGCGCTGCTCGCCGCCCTCGGTACGGCCGAGGCGCGCTGGGGCACCGGGCGGGCGGCGGGGGTGTTCATGGCCGGTCACATCGGGGCCAGCCTGCTGGTCTACGCGGGCCTGCGGGCACAGGAGCACGGCCGTCCCGCCCACGGGCCCACGGGGGACACCCCGCCGGACCCCACGACACAGGCCATCGACGTCGGAGCCAGCTACGGCTTCAACGCCACGGTGGGCGCCCTCGCCGCCACCGTCCCGCACCGCGGCATCCGGGCGGCGGCCACCGGCGGACTACTGGCGCTGGCGACCGCTCCCGTGCTGCGCCGGAGCCGCACGTTCACCGACGCCGGGCATCTGGCGGCCCTGGCGCTCGGGGTGGCGATGGGGGCGGGGATGCGCGGCGGAATCCCGTCACCGGGCGCTCCGCACCGGGGACAGATCACCGACCGTCTGGTTCAATAGGGCCATGGCCAGCCTCACCGACACCGCGACAGGTCGCAGCGACCTGGAGCCGTTCTGGCCGTCCCGGCAGGCGCACGCCTTCGACCGTCTGTGTTGCCGCGCGCACTGAGCGCGGGCCCGCACACGCCTCTCCGACGCCGCTGACCGGCGTCCACCGCCCTGCCCGCGCGCATGACGTCCCCGACGCCCCGCTGCGCGAAAGAGCTGACTCCTGATGACGAACCTCCGTACCCTGACCGCCGGTTCCGCGACCGCTCCGCTTCCCGCCGCCTCCGCGGCGCACGCCCACCGTCACCGGCTGCGCGCCGTGACCCCCGACGAGGCCCATCCGCCCGCCACCGCCCCCGCCGACGGGGCTCCGCACCCCAGCGCCGTGTCGGTCGCCGAGCTGCTGAACTCCGGCGCGACCTGGCTGCCGGCGCCCCAGCACAGCCTGCCCGCGCTGCCCGGCCGCCCGCCGATGGTCGGCTATCTCGTCCTCGTACCGGCCGAACAGGCCGCCGCCACCGCCGCACCGCCGGCCGCCGCGCCCGAGGCGCCCGAGGCGCCCGAGGCGACCGGTGACGCGAGCGTGTGGATCGACCCCGAACGGCGCACCGCACAGGTCCAGGGCCGGCCGCTGGACCTTACCTACCTCGAATTCGAGCTGCTGGCCCATCTGGTGGCGCATCCGCACCGGGTGCACACCCGCGACCAGCTGGTGACCACGGTGTGGGGCTACGGGCACGTCGGCGACGGCCGCACCGTCGATGTCCATGTCGCCCGGCTGCGCCGCAAGCTGGGCGCCGCGCACCGGTCGTCGATCGTGACGGTGCGGCGGGTCGGCTACAAGTACGTGCCGAGCATCTGAGGCCGGGTCAGACGCCCTCCTGTCGCAGGCCCGGCCGGGCGGGGATCCGCTCCCCCTCCCGGCCGGGTGCCGCGCCCGCGCCGGGACCGCCCGGCTGCGGCTCGTCCCGGTCCGCCGGGCCGCCCCACCGGTGCCAGCAGGCCACGCCGACCGCCGCCACCAGCCCGCTGCCGGAGACCAGCAGCACGCCCTTGGCCGGGGAGTCGGTGAGCGCCGCACCGCCCAGCCCGCCGAGCGCCGCGCTGGACACCGCCCAGAGGCCCGCGCCCACCGCGTCCAGCGCCACGAAGCGGCGCAGCGGGAAGCGGACGCTCCCGGTGGACAGGGCGGCGATCACCCGGCCACCGGGCAGGAAGCGGCCGGCGATGATGAGCAGCGCGGCGTGCCGTTCGACCCGGTCGCGGGCCCGCAGGTGCCGGGCCCGGCCGCGCTCACCGCGCAGCAGGCGGGCGCTCGCGCGCGGGCCCGCGTACCGTCCCACGGCGTAGCCCAGACAGTCCCCCGCCAGCGCCCCGGCCGTCGCGACGCCCGCCAGCAGGGCGAGCAGCGCCGGGTCGGGGCCGATGAGCACGGCGACCAGGACGACCGTGGTCTCGCTCGGCATGAACGGCAGCAGCGCGTCCAGGCCGGACACCAGGAACACGACCAGCCACAGCCAGGGCGAGCCCAGCATGCCCTGAAGGGCCGCGGTGAGCTGGTCCAGCTGCTCAAACATGGGCCGGGGTGTCCCGCGGCGGGGCATGCGGCACCGGAACGGCGGGCCGGAGGGACCCGGCCGGCCGGGCCGCGCCGCCCGTCGCCGCCGTCACCGGGCGCCCGCCCAGCGCGGCCCGGGCCGCCCGCGCCGCCAGCTCCCGCCGGTCCAGGCCCGCGTCGAGCGGCCACAGCACCGGATGCGCGGTGACACCTACGGTCAGGGCCCGGGCGGCGAGCACCCGGCGCAGCGAGCCCGCGAAGGTGTCCTCCCCGCAGAACGCGGCGACCGTGCTGGGCAGACCCTGCTGGCGGTAGTCCAGCGTCACCGGACGGACCGGCGCGCCCGCGTCGATGGCGGCCTGGAAGGTGGCCCGGCGGAAGGTGCCCGCCTCGGCGGTGCACCAGGTGGTGGCCTGCGGGAAGACCGCCACCGACCGTCCGGCGGCGAGCAGTTCGGACACCTCCCGCACGGTGTGCGGCAGCCGGCGGGGGTGGGTGCGGTCGATGAAGTGCGTACCGGCCCGGCGGGCCAGGCCGCCGACCACCGGCCAGCCGCCGACCTCGCGCTTGGCGAGCAGGGTGACCGGTTCGACGGCGAGCAGGGCGAGGATGTCGAGCCAGGAGATGTGGTTGACGACGACGAGGGTGCCGGTGCCGCCCCCGGCGGCGAGCGGGGCCACGCCGTCGACCCGGATGTCCAGCGCGTCGAGCAGCCCGCGGGCGTGGGTCCGCAGCCGGCCCGGCTCGGCCATCCGCTCGCCGTCGGTCAGCGCCCGCCGCACGGTGCGGGCGAACGCGGCGCCGCGCCGGGCGATCCGGGTCGCCGGTACCCGTGGCAGGGCGTGCGCGGCGCAGTCCGGGGTGCAGTCGGAGTGGACGTCCCAGGGGCCGTTCACCGTTCCCCCAGGAAGTAGCGCCGGTAGCGGTCGCCCAGCCGCTCCATGTCCAGGACGACGAAGAAGTCGGCGACCTCGAACTCGGGGTCGTGGGCGGGCGCGCCGCAGATGACGGCGCCGATGCGCAGATAGCCGCGGAGCAGCGGCGGCAGCTGGGCGAGGGCGGGGCGCTCGGGGACGGGGAGGGTGGTGTGCCAGGGGTGGTGCGGGGTGACCTGGAGCTCGGGCGGTGCGGCGTAGCGGGTCCGGCCCAGCTCCCAGGCGTGGGCGGCGGCGGTGCCGCCGTCGGCGAGCGGGACGGAGGCGCAGCCGGCGAGGTAGCGGTGGCCGGAGAGCAGGGTGTAGCGGGCGAGGGCGGCCCACATCTGGGTCATGACCGCGCCGTTGCGGTGGTCGGGGTGCACACAGGAGCGGCCGGCCTCGATGAGGGAGGAGCGCAGGTCGGCCAGCGCGCCGAGGTCGAACTCGCCGTCGGAGTACAGCCGCGGGCTGCGGCCGGGCGGCAGCAGCCGGTAGGTGCCGACGACCTCGCCGGTGGCGTCGTGGGTGACGATGAGGTGGTCGGTGAGGTCGTCGACGGCGTCGATGTCATGGCCGGCCAGCGGGGAGTGCAGGGTCGCGCCCATCTCCTCGGCGAAGACCTGGTAGCGCAGGCGTTGTGCGGCACGGATCTGTGCGCGGGTGTCGGCGATCTCCGCGGTGTAGCCGGGCTCGGCGGGGGCGGCCGCCGGTGCGGGAGCGGGAGCGGTGCGGGGGACGGCGGCGGACGCGGCCGGTGCCATGCTCATGAGAGCTCTCCTTGGGGAGGGGGGAGGCTGGTGAGTCGGCGGGTGGTGGGGACAGCGGGGCCGGTGGGGCCGTGCGAGGCGGACGGTGCGCCGCTCCGCGGTGGTGCCGGGTACGCCCCGGCCGGGGCATAACCCCATGACCTGGCCCTTCTCTACGCGGAAGACTGTTCCCGGGTCCGACGGCCGGGCGCGTGAAGCCCAGGGAGCGAACGGGTGAGGGTCCGCAGAACACTGGTCGCCGCGACCCGGGGCCCGGGGCTCGGGCCGGACGTGGAGCCGGGGTCTCGGTCACGCGGTTCGTGCCGGCCGTGATGTCACCGGCTCTGATCGTCGTGGGGGCGGGCCGACGGCCTACTTGGACCGCGGCGGGCCGACCGTTAGCGTGCCCTCCGCACGGGACTGTTGTGAGCACCGAGCACTGGGGGCACACGTGAGCCGACCGTCACGACGCGCACTGCTGGGAACCGCCGGAGCGATCGGCGCCGGGGCGGCGCTGGGCGGCGCCACCGCCCCCGCTGCCGCCACCCCCGCTGCCGCCTCCGCCGGGGCGCCACCCGCCCGGCGCCAGGAGGAAGCACCCGTGGACGACACCGCACCGGCCCGGGCCGCGCTGCGGCGGCTGCTGCCCGGCCACGCCGACCAGTTCACGCTGCTGCCGCTCGCCCGCGACGGCGCCGGCGACCGCTTCCGGATCAAGGGCCGTACGGGCCGTATCACGGTCGCCGGGACCACTCCCGCGACGGTGCTGACCGGCGTCAACTGGTATCTCAAGTACACCTGCCGGGCCCATCTGTCGTGGGCCGGCGACCAGGTGGCGCTGCCCGGCCGGCTGCCCGCCCCGGACGGCCCCGTCGAGCGGGCGACCCCGCTGCCGCACCGGTTCGCCCTCAATGACACCCACGACGGCTACACCGCCCCGTACGCGGACTGGCCGCGCTGGGAGCGGCTGATCGACGCACTGGCGCTGCGCGGGGTGAACGAGGTGCTGGTCACCCCGGGCACCGAGGCCGTCTACCACCGGCTGCTGACCGGCTTCGGCTACTCCGACGCCGAGGCCCGCGGCTGGCTCCCGGCGCCCTCGCACCAGCCGTGGTGGCTGCTCCAGAACATGAGCGGCTACGGCGGCCCCACCAGCCCGGAACTGATCGCCAAGCGCGCCGAGTTGGGGCGCCGGATCACCGATCGGCTGCGCGAGCTGGGCATGCACCCGGTCCTCCCCGGCTACTTCGGCACCGTCCCGGACGGTTTCGCCGCCCGCAACCCCGGCGCCCGGACCGTCCCCCAGGGCACCTGGTCGGGCCTCAAGCGCCCCGACTGGCTCGATCCGCGTACCGGCGTCTTCGCCGCCGTCGCCGCCGCCTTCTACCGCCATCAGCAGCAACTCCTGGGCCCCGCAGACCACTTCAAGATGGATCTGCTGCACGAGGGCGGCGACCCCGGTGACGTACCGGTGCCGGACGCCGCCCGCGCGGTCGAGAAGGCGCTGCGCACCGCCCGCCCCGGGGCGACCTGGGTGATCCTGGGCTGGCAGGACAACCCGCGGCGCGATCTGCTGGACGCCGTCGACCACGACCGGATGCTGATCGTGGACGGCCTCAGCGACCTGGACACGGTCACCGACCGGGAGCGGGACTGGGGCGGGGTGCCGTACGCCTTCGGCTCCATCCCCAACTTCGGCGGCCGCACCACCCTCGGCGCCAAGACCCACATCTGGGCCGAGCGCTTCACCGCCTGGCGCGACAAGCCGGGCAGCCGGCTCGTCGGCACCGCGTACATGCCGGAGGCCGCCGAGCGCGACCCGGCCGCGTGCGAGCTGTTCGGCGAACTGGCCTGGCGGGAGCGGCCGGTGGACCGCACCGCATGGTTCGACGGCTATGCCGACCTCCGCTACGGCGCCCGCGACGCGCACGCCCGTGCCGCGTTCGCCGCGCTGCGTACCAGCACGTACGCGATCTCCAGCAAGGACGGCCGCCCGCACGACTCGGTCTTCGCCGCCCGTCCGCACCTCGCCGCCCGCTCCGGCACGGTCTACGCCACGCACACCCCCGCCTTCGACCCGGCGGCCTTCGACACCGCGTTCGCCGCGCTGCTCACGGTCCGCCCCGCGCTGCGCGGCAGCGACGCCTACCGCCACGATCTGACGGACGCCGCCCGGCAGGCGCTGGCCAACCGGTCCTGGCAGCTGATCGGGCAGCTCCAGGACGCCTACCGGCGCAAGGACCGGGACGCCTTCCGGGCGCTGTCCGAACTCTGGCTCCGGCTGATGCGGCTCAGCGACGAGGTCACCGGCGCCCACCGGCAGTTCCTGCTGGGGCCGTGGCTGGCGGACGCCCGCGCGATGGCGACCGGCGCCGAGGAGGAGGCGCGGCTGGAACACAGTGCCCGGGCGCTGATCACCACCTGGGCGGACCGGCCCACCGCCGACGGCGGCTCGCTCGCCAACTACGCCAACCGCGACTGGCACGGCCTGATCGGCGAGGTCCATCTCCCGCAGTGGCAGGCGTACTTGGACGAGCTCGCGGACGCCCTGGCGGCGGACCGGCCGCCGAAGACCTTCGACTGGTACGCCATGGAAGAGCCCTGGACCCGCGCCCGCACCCGCCATCCGCTGCGCCCGACGACCGACGCCTACCGCACCGCGCGGCGGGTCCACGACACCCTCGCGAAGGCCCCCTACCAGGGCACCGTCACGGTCACCGCCGACCCGCCCGCGCTGCCGCCCGGCGGCCGGGCCACGGTCACCGCGGCGCTGCGCAACGTCAACGGTCTGCGGGCGACCGGCCGGGTGGACTTCGCCCTGACCGGCGTCGACGCCACCGCCTCGGGCCCGGTGTCGCTCCCCTCGGTCCCGCCCGGCGGCACCGGCCGCGCCCACTGGCGGGTCACCGCCCCGGCCGGCCCCCTGGAGGCCCCGCTTCACCCGCTCCCCTACGACCTCACCGTCGACTACGGCCCACAGGGCGCACCGCGGGTCCGTACGCCGCGGCACGGCACGCTGTTCGTGGCCGGGCCGCTGGACCCGGGGCTGCGGACGGTCACCACCAATGCGGCGGTTTTCGGCCAGTTGGCGGACCGTTTCGCCATCCATGGCGGGGGCGCGGACCTGTGGAAGACCACCGCGGAGTTCGGCGCGCTCTACCGGCCGGACGCCCTCGCGGCGGGCGGCTCGGTCACCGTCGAGGTGACCGCGCAGGACCCGACCGGCCCCTGGGCCCGCGCCGGCATCATCGTCCGCAACCGCCTCACCGCCGCCGCCCCGGGCACCCCGGACGCCGCCGGCTTCCTCAACCTGTCGGTGACGCCCGCCAACGGCGTGGTGCTGTCCTACGACGCCAACGGCGACGGCACCCTGGACACCTACCGGCGGCTCACCGGCATCACCGCCCCCGTACTGCTCCGGCTGACCCGCGGCACGGACAGCGGCAACTCCGGCAGCTACACCGGCGCCTGCTCCACCGACGGCGGCACGGCCTGGCGTGACCTCGCCACCGTCGCCGTACCCGGCGCCGCCGCCCGGCAGGACACCGGGCTGCACCAGTCCGCCGCCAACTCGGCCTCCGGGGACGGCGGGACGGCCGTATTCCGCCGCTGGAAGCTCGCCTGAGCGCCGCGTACGCTGACCCGGGAACGCACCACGAGCGAGGGGATCACGGTATGAGTGCCGCAGCTGAGAAGGAGTGGCTCTACGCCCTCGACATCTCCGACGCCACCTGGCAGCGCGCCCCCGGCGACGCCGAGGAGGCCGTGGAGATCGCCTTCCTGGAGCGGGGCGCGGTGGCCATGCGCAACTCCACGGACCCCGAGGTGGTCCTGCGCTACACCGAGGCGGAGTGGCGCGCCTTCGTCCTCGGCGCACGGGACGGCGAGTTCGACCTCCAGCCCTGAAGCCGCCGGTCCCGGCGGCCCGTCACCGGCCCTCCCGGCGCCCCCCGGGGTGCGGGGAGGGCCGGTGACCATCACAGGATTCACTCGTTTCACGGAACGTGAAGCAGCAGCAGAAACAGCAGCAGGCGACACCCCGGCGCCCGGAACGCACCTCCCCCGGCAGCCTTGAGGACTTCGGTGACGTCATCGACGTCGAGCAGGCCGAGGCGGCGCTGGTCGAGCACTACCCCCGGCTGGTCCGGCTGGCCTACCTCGTCCTGCCGTCCGGCCCGGGCCGCAGCCGGCGGGTGCTGGCCGCCCACGGTGTGGTGCAGCGGACCCTGCCGCGCCAGCGCAGCTCCACCCGCGGGGCCGGCCTGCCCGCCCCGCGCACCGGCGCGGACGCGGCGATCGACCCCGGCTACGCCTTCGTCCGGCTGCGGGTCCTGCGGGCCGCCCTGGCCGGCGGCCGGACCCGCCGGTGGCTGCCGCTGCCGCCGCTGCTCCCCCAGGTGTGGGGCCTGCGGCTCTTCCCGCGCTCCGGGGGCGCCGACGAACTGGCGCTGGACCAGGCGCTGTCGGCGCTGTCCGGGCCGGGCCGGGCGGCGTTCGTGCTGCGCGATCTGGAGCGGCTGAGCGCGCCGGAGACCCGCCGGGTGCTGGAGGCGGCCGGGGTGGCGCACCCCCGGGAGGCGCTGGAGGAGGCGGAGCGGGCCACGACCCCGGCCGGCAGCCGGGACCGTTCGCTGCTGGAGTCTGCGGAGTTCGACCCCTGTGCGCTTCAGGCCAGGCCGACGGATCTGATCCGGCGGCGGCAGCACGGCCGGGCGGTGCTGGCGGCGGGCGCGGCCGTGCTGGTATGCGGGGCGCTGCTGGGGCTGCCGGGCGAGGGCTGGGGCCCGGACGGCGCCGCCGCCCCGCCGTACGCGCAGAACGCCGCGGCCGAGGCGGCCCTGGACCCGGGCAAGCTGACGGTGTCCTCCGCGACCGCCTGGAAGCACGCGGCCCGGCAGGACTTCGCGGCCTGGCCCGCCCGCGGCGACCGGATCCACGACCGGGCGCTGCTGCGGCGGGCGCTGGCCGTATGGGCCAGGCCCGGGGCCGGGGTCCAGGTCTCGGCGACCCCCGGCACCCCGGCCGGTCCGGCGGCCGGTCCGGCCCAGCTGCTGTTCGCGGGGGTGGTGAACCATGCCGTGGTGGTGCTCCTCCACGACGGGCTGCGGGTGGTGCGCTATGCGGAGGCGGCGGACGGCGAGGGGCAGGGCGACGGCACCGGCGCGGCGCTGGACTTCGCGCGGACGGACGGCGCGGCGGCGGCTTCGGCGACCGCGCTGGTGGTGAGCCGCACCCAGGGCAATGTGCGCTTTCTGACCGCCCCTTGGGTGAAGGCGGCGCGGCTGGTCGATCTGGTCAAGCCGGAGGCGGTGGACCAGCCGGTGGCGGTCGGCGCGGGCGGGGTGACCGATCCGGTGCCCACGGCGCAGCCCACCGGGCAGTGCACGACCTGGCCGGCGCTGCGGACGGGCGGCCGGCTGCTGACCGATCTCGGTGAACTGGTCCCCGCCCGCCTGACGTACGGCAGCCCGCGCAAGCCGGGCGACGTGACCTCCCCGAAGGCCCGGACGGCCTGGGCCCGCACGGCCTGCCAGCTGGCCGTGGCCCGCGGCCAGGGGGTCCGTACGGTCAACGCCTGGGAGTTCGCCCGGCAGCCGCTGCCCGGAGGAGCCGGAACCGCCGCCTGGCTGTGCACCCGCGCCGAGACCTGGCGCGGCCCGGGCAGCCGCACGATGGCACAGATCCAGACACCCACGCCGGCCGGCAAGCCGTACACACCGGGCACGATCGCGGCACGCGCCGAGGGCGGCACCGCCTGCGGCCCCCGTGCCCCGCGGGCCCTGGCCGGGGTCCTGTGGAAGGCCGCCGACAAACGCTGGTGGCTGCTGGCCGCGGGCAGCACCCAGGTCGCCTCGGTCCGGGCCACCGGCGGCGTCTCCGGCCGGACGACCGGCCGCCTGCTGGCGGTCCCGGCGAAGGCGGGCGACCGCGCGGAACTGACCGGCAGGCTGACGGACGGCGGGCGGATCGAGGCGCTCGGCTAGCGGACGTCCGGCCGTCGCCCGGCGGGTGTCCCAGGGACCGGACCGGCCTGGGGACCGGACCGGCCTACGGAAGCACGCGTTCCGCCCGCCGTGGCGAAGGCCGGGCCGCTGCCGCTCGCTCATCGGCGGCCGCCAGCCAGAAGTAGAGCGGCGGCAGGGCGAGTTCGAGGGCCGTCAGGGCGAGCTGGAACCACTGGGGCGGCCCATAGACGGCCAGGGACAGCAGCCGGCCGAGGCCGCCGAGCAGGAAGATGCCGGCCAGCCACCGCACCGCCGTGGCAGGGATCGGTGAGCGCCGGGCCGTCCGGATCCAGGCGAGGCCGTAGCCGAGGAAGACGGCCCCGTAGAAGCGCTCCCGGCTGTCGACGGTGGCACCCGCCGCGCCTTCTCCCGGTACCGAGTCGATGCCGAGGGCGAAGTGGAACGCGCCGATCGCCACACAGGCGGCCCCCATCGCCAGCGCCAGCCACTTGAGAAGTCCGGCCATGCCCCGGCCACCCTTTCCCCGTCCGCAGATGCCCGCTGGTAGACGCCTGTCTATTAATGGGAACGTACGGCCGGTAGTAGACAGGTGTCAAGTAACCTCGGGACCATGACCACACGCCGCCGACTCGACCCCGCCGAGCGCCGCAGCCAGCTGCTCGACACCGGAGCACAGCTTTTCGCGGCGAAGCCGTACGACGAGGTGTTCATGGAGGAGGTCGCCGAACGGGCCGGCGTCTCCCGCGCCCTGCTGTACCGCTACTTCCCGAACAAGCGCGACCTGTTCGCCGCGGTCTACCAGCAGGCCGCGGACCGGCTGCTGACCCGTACGGAACTCGATCCGGCCCGCCCCGTGCACGAGCAGCTGCGCGCCGGACTCGACGCCCATATCGACTACTTCGCCGCCAACCGCCACACCGTGCTCGCGGCGAACCGGGTGCTCGCCGGCGACCCGGTGATCCAGACCGTCATCACCGACGAGCTGGCCGAGCTGCGCCGCCGGCTGCTCGACTCCACCGGCCTCGGCGCCGGGCCCGGCGAGCTGGTGCCGGCGGTCCTGATGAGCTGGCTGGTGTTCGTCCGCACGCTCTGCGTGGAGTGGCTGACGCATCAGACCTTCAGCCGCACCGAGTTGCGCGAGATGTGCGTGGGCGCGCTCCTGGGAGCGCTGCGCCCGGTGACGGATCTCGACCGCCTGCTGACCGGCGAGGAGGAGCCCCCCGCGGACCCGCAGGCAACCCCCTGACCTTTCGCCGCCCGAGGGGTATCGGCATTCCTTACCCCCCAGTACATTGACGCCATGTCTAATACGGCCCCGTTGCGGCCCCAGCCGGCCGCGTCCGAGCACCCCCCGCTGAAGGCCCGCAACGTCGCCTTCGACTGGGCGGACACCCCGCTGCACTGGATACCGGGCGATCCGTTCAGCACCCACACCATCAATGTGCTGCATCTGCTGCTGCCGGCCGGCGAACGCTGGTTCGTGCACGTCTACAAGCAGGTGCTGCCGCACCTCCGCGACCCCCGGCTGCGGGCGGACGTCATCGGGTTCATCGGCCAGGAGGCGATGCACTCGCAGGCGCACGACGAGGTGCTGCCGCACCTCAAGGCGCAGGGGCTGGACCCGGCCCCGTACACCGCGCAGGTCGACTGGCTCTTCGAGAAGCTGCTCGGCGACCGCACCCTGCCGCCCGGCCGCCCCCGGCGGTGGTGGCTGCTGGAGCGGGTCGCCCTGATCGCCGCCATCGAGCACTACACCGCCTTCCTGGGCGACTGGGTGCTCAACGCCCGCGCGCTGGACGCCAAGGGCGCCGACCCGACGATGCTGGATCTGCTGCGCTGGCACGGCGCGGAGGAGGTCGAGCACCGCTCGGTGGCCTTCGACCTCTTCGTCCACCTCGACGGCGGCTACCGGCGGCGGGTCCGCACCTGGGCCACGGCCTTCACCGCGCTGGTCTTCCTGTGGCAGCGCGGCACCCGCTTCTTCCTGGCGAACGACCCGTCGCTGACCGACGGGAGGGCGAGCGTACGGGAGTTCGTCCGCGCCGGGCGGCGGGGCGTGCTGCCGACGACCGGGGCCATGGCCCGCTCCATCCCGCAGTACCTGAGCCGCACCTACCACCCCTCCCACTACGGCAGCACCGAGCAGGCCATGGCCTATCTGGCCGCCTCCCCCGCCGCGACCGCGGCCGACGCCCGTACCGCCGGAGGTGCCTGAGATGCCCCGGGTCCGCACCGTCGTGCTGATCGCCGCGGGCGCCCTGGCCGCCCGGCGGGCGCTGCGCCGCCGGATCCAGACCTCCCCCCTGTGGCCCCTGCCCGCGCTGGAACACCCCATCTCCGGGCAGGGCCAGCAGGCGCCCGGGACGCGGCAGTTGCAGGTGGTGGAGCGTACGGCGGAGGCCGAGGGCGTGGTCCGGCTGCGCCTGGCGGGCGAGGGGCTGCCGGACTGGGAGCCCGGCGCGCACCTCGACCTGGTGCTGCCCTCGGGGGCCGTACGCCAGTACTCGCTGTGCGGCGACCCCGCGACGCCCGGTGCGTACACCCTCGCCGCCCGGCTGATCGAGGACGGCCGCGGCGGCTCACGCGAGGTGCACGAGCGGCTGCACGAGGGGACGCTCGTCGAGGTCCGCGGCCCCCGAAACCGCTTCCCCCTCCGGGACGCTCCCGCCTACGTCTTCCTCGCGGGCGGCATCGGCATCACCCCCCTCCTGCCGATGGTGCGGCAGGCCGAGCGGGCCGGGGTGCCGTGGCGGCTGCTGTACTGCGGGCGTTCGCGGGCCTCGATGCCGTTCCTGGCGGAGCTCGGCGAGCTGGCGGGCCCCGGCGACGGCCGGCTGAAGGTGGTCGCCGAGGACGAGGACGGGCGCCCCGATCTGGCGGCGGAACTCGCCGCCGCGCCACCGGGGGCGGCCGTCTACTGCTGCGGCCCCGAGCCCCTGATGGACGCCGTCGCGGCGCTCCTGCCCGCCGTGACCGAGGGACTGACCCTGCACACCGAGCGGTTCACACCCGCCGCCCCCGTCCCGCCCACCGGCAACGCGCCGTTCGAGGTCGAGCTGCGCCGCACCGGCCGCACGGTCACCGTCCCCGCGGACACCAGTGCGCTGCGGGCGATCCGCGACCAGGCGCTGCCCGATCTGCCGTACTCCTGCGAGCGCGGATTCTGCGGCACCTGCCGGCAACGGGTGCTGTCCGGAGAGGTGGACCACCGCGATGACCTGCTGACAGACGCCGAACGCGCGGACTCCCTGCTGCTCTGCGTCTCCCGGGCACGCGGTGGACGTCTTGTGCTCGATCTGTGATGAGACCGGCGATTCCGTGCCGCGCCCCAGGTCGTTAGGGTGGCCGCATGACGACCGGGACGCGACGGAGAATGGGCGTCGAGGAGCGGCGTGAGCAGCTGATCGCTGTCGCGCTCGACCTCTTCAGCCACCGTTCCCCGGAAGATGTCTCGATCGACGAGGTCGCCGAGGCGGCCGGTATCTCCCGGCCGCTCGTCTACCACTACTTCCCCGGCAAACAGCAGCTGTACGAGGCCGCGCTGCGCCGGGCCGCCGAGGAACTCACCGCCCGCTTCGTGGAACCGCACGAAGGCCCGCTCGGCGCCCGGCTGTTGCGGGTCATGGAGCGCTTCTTCGACTTCGTGGCCGAGCACGGCCCCGGCTTCTCCGCCCTGATGCGCGGCGGCCCGGCCATCGGCTCCACCCGCACCGGCGCGATGATCGACGGCGTCCGCCAGGCCGCCTACGAACAGATCCTGTCCCACCTCGGCATCCCCGACCCCGCCCCACGGCTGGAGTTGGTGGTCCGCTCCTGGGTCTCCCTCGCCGAAACCACCGCACTCCTGTGGCTGGACGGCCGCCGCGTCCCACGCGCCGAACTGGAACGCCAGCTCGTCCACGATTTCGCTGCGCTGGCGGCGGTGAGTGCGGCGTACGACGGCCAGATGGCCGTCGTGGTCCGCCGCATACTGGCCGCGGAGCCGGAGGATGGGATGTTCGCGGATCTTGTGTCTCGCCTAGGGCGTTTCACTTAGCCTTCCCGCGTTTTCGGCTGTCCCGCCGTGTGGGACCTCGTTCTTTCGCCTGGCAGCGGACCCCGCCCGCCGCAGGCGCAACGACGAACAACCCCCACGGCGGGAAAGCCGGAAACGTAGGAGGAAAATCAACCGCATGGGAGACATCACCTTCAGGCTCGTCGGCGCGGGCGAAGACGACGACTTCACCGCCCTGGTCGAGCTATACGACAGGGCCGCCCGCTGGATGCAAGAAAGCGGGATCGACCAGTGGAAGCCCGGCGACAAAGACGAGGAACACTTCCGGCTGCGGCAGAAGGACGGGGAGGTCTGGCTGGCGGAGGTCGGCGGGCGGCGGGTGGGTGCCTTCGAGTTGTGGTGGGAGGACGAGCCCGCGTGGGGGCCGCAGCCGCCGGAGGCGGGCTATGTGCACCGGCTGATGGTGGACCGTCGGCACGCACCGGCCGGGACGGGACGGGCGCTGCTGGCGCATGCCGAGCAGCGGATAGCGGGGGCGGGGCGGGCGTGGGCCCGGCTGGACTGTGTCTCGTCCAACCCGCGGCTGCGGACCTATTACGAGGGCGCCGGTTACACCGTCGCCGGGGAGCAGTCCAAGGAGGGCAACGGCGGCAGCCCGTACGCCGTCACCCTTCTCGAAAAGCGGCTGGGCGCCTGAGGCGTCCCTGGATCCTTGAGCCCGATCCGATCTGTGGAGGGAAGAGTGGCTGAGTCCCGGCGCAATGCTGCCCGGCCCGGGCCGCTGCCCAGCGGCCGGCACCATCTCAGCCGTGAAGAGGTGGTGACCTCGCAGCGGCTGCGCATGCTGACCGCCACCGCCGAGGCGATGAAGGACAAGGGGTACGTGGGGACCTCGGTTGCCGAGATCATCCGGCGCGCCGGGGTGTCGCGGGAGACGTTCTACCAGCAGTTCCGTTCCAAGGAGGACTGCTTCGTCCAGGCTCTGGACGCCGCCACGAAGCAGCTGGCGGGCCTGCTGGAGGCCGCGCGGCAGTCGGCGGCCGGCTCTCCGGAGGCAACCGGGCCGGTGCCTCCGGAGGAAACCTTCCGCCGACTGCTGCACCTCTATCTGCGGACCCTCACCGAACAGTCCGCCTTTGCCCGGCTGTTCCTCGTGGAGGTGTACGCCGCCGGGCCTGCGGCGATGGCCATCCGCATGGAGTGGCAGCGATGGTTTGCAGGCGCCCTCGCCGAGATCTTCCAGGTGGAGGACGAGGACGGTGCGGACGAGCGGAGCTTCGGCTGCGAAGCCCTGGTCGCGGCCGCCGCGCAGCTGGTGACCGCGCACCTGGTCGCGGACGACCTGAAGGGCCTGCGCGGACTGGAGGATCCGCTCGTCCGGCTTGCGGTACGGCTCCTTGGCTGAACGGCTAGGGGAGCCAGGGGAAGCGCGCCAGTTGGTCCCGTAGACCGGCGGGCAGCAGCGGCAGGACCATCATGCGGTATCCGGCCATCTGCTGCCGGGCCGCTGTGCGGTCGCTGTCGAACAGTGCGTGCGGCGTCTTGTGCGGGATCTGTAGCCCGGGGCCGCAGAGCGGGACCTTCGGCGTCTGGCGGTGCAGCTGGTCGCCGCCGCCCGAGACGGCGTGCGGGTTGATGTCGTAGCCGTGGTCGCCGGTGAAGTAGCCGACCACGCCGTTGGCGAAGCACGCCAGGTTCGTGATCACGTTCTCGGAGTGGCAGATGCCGTCGTTGGTGTTGCAGATCTCCTTGACCGTCAGGTCGCCGAAGCCGCGCGGTCCGTTCATGGTCATGCCCGGCAGGATCGTCGGCAGGTTCGTTTCGATGCCGCCCGGGCCGCCGTCCACACCGGGCCGCCGGGGATCGCCGTAGAGCACGCCGTTGATCTGGTCGTGCGGGACGGCGTCGCTGCGGGAGAGGGCGGCCAGCTCATCGCCGGCGACGATCGCGCCCTGCGAGTAGCCGGCGATGGTCACGTGGCCGGCGGAGCATGCGCCGTGGAAGGTCTTGACGGCCGCGTCGAGCGTGGCGATGCCCTCGGCCACGGAGTCGTCCAGCGTCTTGGTGTCGCCGGGGTAGGGGGCGATGGACGCCGAGTAGTGGATTTTGGTGAACGAAACGCCTTCGGGGAGCGCGGCGTTGCTGCGGTCGTAGACCGTGGCATCGCCATCGAGGTGACCCCCGACCTCGAAGATCATCGTGTTCGGGCAGTCGGCCCGGGTCTGCGCCGGTGGGGCGGCCGCCACGGCCTGCGGTGTGCTCAGCCCCAGGATGGGCAGCGCGACAAGTATCGCGAGTAACGATCGTGCCCTTCGCATGTGCACCTCGTCTCGAATCGGCTTGGGGGGAACGGGAGTTCCGGCCCCGTGCGACGCCAAAGGTAGCGTCGAGAGAGGTTCTGCGAACAGAGGTGTTCGTGAAAGTCTGGCCGCGGGCCGGTTGGACCGGAGGGCTGGGAACGTCAATCAGCTGCGGCGCGGGTCGCCGGTGGACCGGGGGGCCGCGTGCCGCATCTCGCGGGGGCACACCCCGAAGCGCTGCCGGAATGCGGTGCTGAGCGCGCTTGAGGAGGAGAAGCCCGAGGCGTACGCCAGCTCGGTGATCGTCATGTGCCGGTACGCGGGGGCCCGCAGCCGGTCCCGTACCAACCGCAGCCGCTCCTCGCGGATCAGCTCGCGGGGGGTCGTCCCGGCCTGCTTCAGGGCCAGCTGCACCTGGCGCAGCGACCAGCCCAGCGCCCGCGCCATGGTGGCGCCGGTCAGGTCGGGGTCGGTCGCGTGCTCGCGGATGTACCGGCGGACCGCCGTCTCCACCTCGGCCAGATGGCCCGGTGCGGTGGGACGGTCGTCGCCTGCGACGAGCATGCACAGCAGCTCGACCAGCCGGTCCGACACCGCGTCGAACTGGCCGCTGGTGAGAGTGTCGCGCTCCTCGTGCAGGCCGGTCAGCATGTCGCCCACCACCCGGCCCAGGCCGCGGGTCAGGTCGAGGCCGGTGGCGAGCGGCGAGGACCGGTTCAGTCGCCCGTTCACCTCCTGAGCGGGGATCGACAGGATGAACGCCCGCATGGAGTCGTCCTGGAGGATCTCGAACGGTGCGGCGAACGTGAGCAGGCACCCGGTCTCCGGCACCAGCCGTAGCTCCTGGTCGTCCTGCCGCAGCAGCAGCTCTCCGGCGACCGGTAACAGCAAGCGGTAGTCCTCGTCCGGGTCGTGCCGCACCTGGCCCGCGGTCCGGGTGTACTTGATCGTGTCCGACCACCACTGGACGAGCTGATAGGTGTCGGTGCACTGGCGGATCGTGCCCGCAGGAAAGTCGTCGGTGTGCGGGTACCTGTAGCTCATCCGGGTTTGATACGACGTCACGCGCTCGGCCCAGAGGTCGGTGCGCTCACCCGACGTCACGTCCCGGGTTGTCCACGAATCCACAACGTAGGTTCCCAAGGCCATCGAAGACACCCTTCACCGCGGCCTTCTCACAGCGTGCCTGTCCAGAGTCGGTTCTCGCGCGCACGGCAGGAGACCCCCCGGGTGGTGCCGCGCATTGTAGTGAAGGGTGGTGCAGTCCGGGCAGCGCGCGCCATAGGCGGATCGATGCGCATACGGGTGCGCTGACCTGTCTGTTGCGCACTGTGACAATTTCCTTACGCGCGCGGGCAATTCGCGGCGCACGATCCGGCCCTACGATCGGTCACGGACCCGCTGTGCGCCAGGGCAAGGCGGGTCCCCGCCGGCTGAGGTGGGACGGGCCCCGCAACCGCCCCGCCTGGTGGACGAACCCGTGGGCCTTGTCCAGAGACCCACGTACTTGACCGAGGATCAAGATGGCAAGCGACAAGCTGATCCAGAACCTGCGTGCGCAGCACAGGACATCCCGTGCCGTCCCGAGCGGTCCCGTGGCCCGTAGAGCCTGGGGACTGGCGATGGCGGCAGGGGTTGCGGGCGCAAGCGTGGGAGTTTTCGGAGCCGGGCCGGCGGCCGCCGACCCGTTATCGCTCAAACTCCGCTACACCTGCTCGGTTCTGGCGGCCCACGACCGGCCGGGCACGGTGAAGATCGACTCGGATGTCCCGACGTCGGCCGCGGTCGGCAGGCCCACCCCGAAATTCGCCATCCGTGCGGCGGTGCCGGTGAGCGCGGCTGACGCGAAAGGGCTGCGCAAGGCCGGCATCAAGAGCATCCAGGGCACCGTGGAAGCGAAGGTCCGGGTGAAAGCGCCGGAGGGCGACACCAATCTCAGTGTGCCGTTTTACGTGGGCAGGACCAGCGTCCCGGCGTCCGGACCGTTCGTGGTCAAGGCGACCGGCGCCGCGCCGAGCCGCACCTTCAGCCGGCCGGGCAGGGCGAAAATCACCATCGGTGACCTCATGGCGCATGTCACCGCGAGCGGCGTCATGACGGTCAAGCTCGATGTGCCGTGCACGCTGGATCCCCGGCAGAACGACGTCGTGGCGTCGCTCGGCATCGCTGGGGCGGGGACGACGGCCGGCCCGGACCCGTCCGGGACGGGTGGTACGGCTGGTACGGCCACCTCCGGTACCACTGGGTCGCAGAACCCGAGCGGAGGTGCGAAGGCGGGCGCGACCACGGAGGGCTCGGCCGGCCCCTCCGGCAACCTGGCGACGACCGGCAGCCGGGGCACCACGAGTCTGATCGCGCTGGCTGCGGGAGGTGTTGTCCTGGGCACCCTTGCTGTGGCCGCCGCCTTCCGCTTCCGCGCACGCAGCAGGTGACCGGGGCGAACCCTGCCACGGCACGTCACACGCGGTGGGGGTGGCTGGCGTTGACGGTGGTGACCGTGGGGGTGGCGGTCACCATAGCCGTCCGGGCGGGCACCGGGGAGGTGGACCCGGGCGGGCTGGCGGTCGGGCTGGTCAGCCTGATGCTGGCGGTAGCGGGGCTGCACCAGGCAACGCTCTCGCAGGCATGGCAGGACACCGACACCGCCGGACTCGCCGACCGCCTCGCCGTCGACGTCCGGAAACGCGAGGAGGAAGCCCGGCAGAGACTCCTCGGCGACAGCGACCGCACCATCAACGTCGAGTTCACCTTCCTGCCCTCCCCGGCCCACCACGGCACCGGCGCAGCACCCCACGGCACGTTGAAAGAAGTCGCCGCCTACTACCAGGCGCTCCGGCCCGGCCGCCTCGTCATCACCGGCGCACCCGGAGCCGGCAAGACCGTGCTCGCCCTCCACCTCATACTGCTGCTCCTCGCCGACCGCACGCTGGGCGGCCCCGTTCCCGTACGCCTGTCGTTGTCCACCTTCGACCCCCACCGGAACACGCTCGACGACTGGCTCGCCGACCACCTCACCCGTGCCTACCGGCTACGCCCCACCGCGGCAGCCGCCTTGGTCGCCGCCCGGCTGATCCTCCCCGTGCTCGACGGGCTCGACGAAATGGACGCCAGTAGGACTCCCGGGCGCGACTCCCGCGCCGCAGCCGCTCTGGAGGCCATGAACCGCTACGTCCATGGCACCACCAAGGGCCAGCTCGTCCTCACCTGCCGCAGCGCCCCCTACGTCGCGCTCGAAGGTGCGGACATGTGGGCCGAGGACGCCTCCCGTATCGACATCGCCCCCGTAAGCCTGGCCGCGACCGAGGCGTTCGTCACCGCTCGCGCCCGCAAGCCGGCCCGCTGGGAACCCGTCCTGAACGCACTCCACGCCGCCCCGGCCGGTCCACTGGCCCGGGGCCTGTCCACACCCTGGCGGCTGACCCTGGCCCTCGCCGTCTACGACGAACGTCACGGCGACGGCAGCTGGGCCCGTGATCCCGCGGATCTCCTCCAGCCCACCCTCCGGACCCCCGAGCAGATCCGGGACCACCTGCTGCATCTGTTCATCCTTGCCGCTTCCCCGACCGGCGGCACAAGGGCGCCCTACACCCGGCTGCAGGTACGCACCTGGCTGACGGTCCTCGCCGGCTACCTGCACGCCAACACCACCAGCGCCCGCGAGGTGGCCGGCCGGCGTCTCTCGGGCACCGATCTCGTACTCCATGAACTGTGGCCGCTCACCGGCCGGCGCCGCGCCCGCACCGTCCACGTCCTGCTGACCAGCGTGCTGTGGGCCCTTGCTGACCTGTCTGCCGCCCTGCTCGATACCTGGCACGTGTACGCAACGAATGTGACGCTCCTGGTGGCGGGCAGTCTTCTCGCCGGAATCCCGCCCTGGCCCATGCCGTCCCGGCTGGAACGAGTCACCGCCAAAACCCCTGCGGGACGACACCAGCTCGTGAACGGGCTGGTGGGTGGGCTCTTCTGGGGAGGGCTCATCGTCGTGCTCTACATCGGGAATGTCGTCGGGCCGGTGATCGGGCTCGTCTACGGATTGCTGGTAGGGCTCGCCGGTGGCGCGATGGTGGGATCCGGGCTGGCGGGCGTGCTCTCGGACGCGCCCGAAGTGCGCAAGCCGCACGGAAACGCGTCGCCGCGCGGCATGGTGCGGGACGACCTCGTCACCGGGTTCGCGACCGGCCTCGTCGTCGGGCTCGCGTTCGTCCCCTTCTATTGGTTCGCCCTGGGCCCCGTACTCTCGCTCGGGGCCGTCCTCATCTACATGCTGCTGTTCGGTCTCGGCGGCGGGCGGGTGCTCGCGCTCCTCTACAACCGCCTGTTCAGATGCGGTTTCCGGGGCGCGCTCGACGTGCTGTTCAGGCCCTGGCGTGCGTTCGGCCCCCTGTTCAGGACCGGCGCCGGACCGGCCCTCGGCGCCGCGGGTGTCCGCTACACCGCCTTCCTGCTCTGCACCCGCCGCTGGTGGTCCCACCAGCCACTGCCCTGGCGCCTCGGCCGTTTCCTCGACTGGTGCTGCGAGGCGGGTCTGACGCGCACCGCCGGGATCGCCTACCAGTTCCGCCACCGCGAGCTCCAGGACTTCCTCACCCGCGGCCAGATCCACGCCCGCCCGGCCGAACCACCCGACTACTGCTGACCCTGGCGGAAGACCGCCACCGTGCGGGCCGGAACCGTGAAGGTGCCCGACGCGGGTGCGTAGAACGCGGTGGCGGTGGTGCGGTCGGCGCCGTGGGCCTGGACGGGGTGCAGGGCGTAGTGCCGGCCCGCCAGGTCGCGGACGGTCTGGTGCCGCCGGTCCGGAGTGGCGTTGAGGACGACCACGAGGTTGCCGAGCCGCATGGTGAGGACGCCGGGGGTCTCGTCCTTGCCGGAGAGGGGGAAGGAGAGCTGCGACTGGACCGCGGCAGTGCTGGACAGGCCGAAGGCCGGTTCGGTGGCGTGGATACGGAGCAGGTCGCGGTAGGCGGCGGAGGCCCCGCGGATCGTGGTGCAGCCGGGCCGGAGCGCGGGGTCGGCCAGCAGGGGCCGGGCGTAGGGCCACTTGTCCTTGTTGTCGGCGGCCGGGGGCAGACCGCGGCCGAAGCCGTTGCCGTCGGCGCAGTTCCAGTGCAGGGCGTTGAACCAGTCGCCGCTGTCGAAGGAGTTGCGGTCCAGGGACTTGGAGCGCAGGAGGTCGGAGCCCGCCTGGGAGAGCGCGGGGCCTTGGGAGAGGGCCGCGGTGGCGAGGGCCAGGACCTGCATACGGGCGCGGTCGGCGGGGCGGGTGTGCGGCGGGAGTTTGTAGGCGAGGGCGTCGTAGAGGGTTTCGTTGTCGTGGGCGTCGGCGTAGGCGAGCGCGTCACCGGGGGCGGCGGCGTAGCCGGCCGGGGCGCCGTTGTAGTCGACCTGGGAGCCCGTGACGCGGTGGCCGGTGGTGTCGGTGAAGGCGTAGTCGGCGAGGTTGCCGGTAAGGCCGACCTTGAGGAGGTCCTGGTGGTGGAGGAGCCGGGCGCGCTGTTCGGCCGGAGTGCCGTTGGCGGGCGAGGAGTTGGGGTCGGTGTACAGGCCCGAGGCGAAGCCCTGGACGCGGGGGTCGGCATCGAAGGGGCCGCCGCCGCGTACCGCGTCCCGGGCCCGGTCGTTGAAGGTGGCGATGCCGGTGCCGGCCATGTTCCGCTGGGTTGCCTGGACGAAGCGGGCGTCGTTCGCGGCCTCGCCGAAGTTCCAGCCCTCGCCGTAGAGGACGATCTTCTTGCCGTCGACGCCGTCCTTCCGCGGGGTCAGCGCGTCGAGCGCCTTCCTGACGGCGAGGATGTTGGCCTTGGGGTGGTGCCCCATGAGGTCGAAGCGGAAGCCGTCGACCTTGTACTCCCTGGCCCAGGTGACGACCGAGTCGACGACGAGCTTGCCCATCATGGTGTGCTCGGGCGCGGTGCCGGAGCAGCAGGTGGAGGTGGCCACCCCGCCGTCGTCGAGCAGCCGTTGGTAGTAGCCGGGGACGATGCGGTCCAGGACGGAGCGCGGGTCCTGGCCGCTCGCGGCGGTGTGGTTGTAGACGACGTCCATGACGGTACGCAGCCCGGCCCCGTTGAGCCCCTGGACCATCCGCCGGAACTCCACGGTCCGGGCCGTCCCGCCCGGGTCGGACGCGTAGGACCCCTCCGGGACGGTGTAGTGCAGCGGGTCATAGCCCCAGTTGTAGGCGTCGCGGCCGGCGGTCTTGGTCACGCAGTCCTGCTGGCGGTCGGAGTCGGGGGCGTACGAGGCGAGGTCGCAGCCGGGACGGGCCTGGTCGGCGCGCCGCTCGGGTGCGGTGGCGAAGTCGAAGGCGGGCAGCAGATGGACGTAGGAGGTGCCGGACCGGGCGAGGGAGCGCAGCTGCCGCATCCCGTCCGAGCGCCGGTCGGTGAAGGCGAGGTACTGCCCCGGGTGGCGGGAGGTGCGGTCCTCGACGGAGAAGTCGCGGATCTGGAGCTCCTGGATGCGGGCCCGGCGCAGCGGCACCGCGGCGGGCTTCGCCAGCCGTGACCATCCGTCCGGGGCGAGCCGCGGGTCATCGAGGTCGGTGACGAGGCTGCGGGCCGAATCGGTGGTCAGGGCGGTCGAGTAGGGGTCGGTGACCTTGTTGGTGACGGTCTTCCCGACAGCGGGCGCAAAGACCGTCACGAGATAGCGGTAGGGCTTCCCGGCCCAGTCCCGCTGCCCCTGGACACGCCAGACGCCGCTGCGGTCATCGCGTCGCATCGGGACCGTACGGCCGTCTAGTTCCAGGGCGACGGTGCGGGCGGTGGGCGCCCAGACGGCGAGGGTGGGCCGGCCGTCGCGGCCGAACACCGGCCCCAGCGCGGCATGTTGGGCACGGGCCCCATAGAGGTCGTCCAGCACGCCGGGTATCTGGACGCCGGTGGTGGTGCGCCGCCCGTCCGCCGCGCGCTGGGCGGCCAGGAGCTTCCCGCGCAGCGCGGTACCGGCCAGATGGCGGTCGCGGGGATCGACGGTGAAGGCCGGGTACCCCGTCAGATGCGGATAGGCGGCCCGCTCGGACGGCGAGAGGCTGCCCGGCGTCAGCCGTATGCGAGCGCCGTGCGCACCGAACTCCAGCTGGGCGGCGCTGCGTTCCGCGCCCTTCCAGACGACGGTGTCACGGTCGATCCACTGGGCCAGAGCTTTGTCCGGAGGGGGCGGCGCCGCCTGCGCCGGTTGCTGCGGGGACGAGACCAGCAGGGTCGCCGTACCGAGGACCAGGGCGACCGCGGCGGCCAGACGCCGGCGGAACCGGCGGGTGGAGGAGGACATGGGTCATGGTTCTATCCGCGCCGATTCCCCGTTGCAAGACCTTACGCAAGACATTGCAAGGGTGTTACGTTCCCGCAGTAGCCGGTCCGGCCAACCGGAGACCCGCCCTGACGCGGGCCCTACGCGCCCGGATGGCCGGACCGGTGTCCAGGAGATCGTCCACTTCTCCGGTCAGCTCACCCACCGGCCGACAGCGGCTCACGAAGGATCAAATGCAGCTCGTTGTCGGCGAAATGCGGAATGGCATCCAGTTGCTCGGGCGAAAGGCGGCGCGTGCCGACGGGAAGGTCGGCGAGCCCTTCCGACTCCGGTGCCAGGGAGTGCAGTTGCGCAAGGATGCGCCCCGCCTCGGGCAGCAGGGGAATCGGAAGGGGCTGAAGCACCTCCCCTGTGATCCACTTCTTCAGGACTACCGGGCGGCCGTCGAAAGTGGTGATCAGCGCTCCGTCAAGGTCGGGGACAACCTCGGTGGTCGGTACGCCCAGTCGATACACGGCCTGCGTGTGCGTCGCCAGACGCTGGGCGCTGACGAGGTCGTGATTGTCGAGGATGGTCAGCGTGAAGTCGCCGGAAGCACTCGACAGGTGGAAGCTGGAATTCGCTGCACCGCCCTTGAGGGGTTCCAGCTGCGAGTCCCGGAGCCCATAGCGCTCGGACACGGCGGGCAGGTCGATCTCGTCCAGCTTGGTATATGTGGCCACCCGGATCAAGCTCCTCTGTGTGCGGCGGCTTCTCGGCGCCGATCCTCGACAATTGCAACCCAGCGTGCGCGCACCCGACTTCGCTCGTCCATCCATTCGGCGCGCGGCAGATCCTCGGGCGGATCCTCCCCTGCCATCAGGTACGACAGTTCGGCCAAGTAGGCGAATTCCTCTCCTCGTACACATTCGTGCAGCCGTTCCCGTGCCTCGGCGCGCAGGGCAGGCTGGTCCACGACGGCGGCGTGAAGACAGACCGCGAAGCGCACATATGCGATGGACGACGTCAGCCCCGCTTCGCGGGCCTCGTCGACGACTTCCTCCGCGCGGACGGGCAGGTCAAGGCTGACACCGGCATCCCGTACGAGACATGCGATCTTCGTCTGGAGCTCCGCCCACCGGATCGACACTCCTCCCAGGTCGTCCCGTGCCCGCTCGATCTCCTCCCCGGCTCGTGGGCGGTCCCGGAACGCGGCAGCGAAGGCCAGGCACGCCTGCGACAGTGCGGCCTCGCCCGGCTGGTCACGCCGTAGCGCCTCATCGCGGTTGACCGCGTACGAGGAGCAGGCCAGTGCCACGTCCCCCTGGGTCCACCAGAGGTCGCCGAGTGCCCGATCACGGCGGCCCTCCACGCCCAGGGCCTCGGCTGCGGCATGCACCTCAGGAAAGCGCCCCACGCGGCGCGCGAGGTGTACCAGGCCACGGGCCGCGGTGGGCGCCAGCCGTCCCCCGGCCTCGACGACCTGCCGCATCCCCTCCAGCGAGCTCGCGAAGTTCCCGAGGTCGCGGTCACACTCCGCTAGGAAATACCGCGGCAGCTCCAACAGCGAGTCGGGCAACTTCCCGGACGCCAGCACCGCACGCAATTGCTCAGCCGTTTCACCCCTATGACGCCGCTGCCGCCGTGCGATCGCGGACAGCCCGATGGCCAGGGCGTCCGCCGCACTGCCGATCGGGGCACTACGGCTCTGTTCGACAGCTGGGGGAGGCAGTTCGATGGGCTCCCACACGAAGTCGGCGACGTAGCGGAACGCGGCGTCCTGTAGCCATCCGAGCTCCAGGCCGTAGTCACGGGCGATCGTCAAGCCCTGCCGCAAGGCGGCGACCAGACGCCCTCGGTCGCCGTCCACCTCATGTTCCAGGGCATCGACTGTGCGTTGAGCGGCCCGCCGCCAGTCCGCCGGACTCCAGCGGTCCTCGCTCGTCGAGTCCGCCTCACGCATGGCATCGCGTACGAGGTTGTGCAGCCGGTAGGGCCATGGGGCGCCGGGATCCAGGTCCACGAAGGGACGCTCGACCAACTCCAGCGCGGGGGCGTCATGATCGAGGCCCGCGGCGGCAGCTGCCAACTCGACAGAGAAGGAATCCAGCAGGCTCACCGCTCTGAGGACCTGCCGCACGCTCGGTGTGAGATCCCGGAAGGTTCGGGCGACCAGCGCCGGGAAGTCCAGATTGAACTCACTCGCTACCGGGGCGCGCCCGTTCTTGCGGTACATGTCCAAGAACCGCATCACCGCGAGGTCCAGGTACAGCGGCAACCCGTGCGAGTTGGCGGTGATCAGATGCCGTGCACCGTCATCCATCAGCGGCCGGCGGTCCACGGTCAGCCGCTCGCAAAGGTACCTCTCGCAGTCCTCCGCGGAGAGGTATCCGACAGTGTGCTGACGCGGTTCCTGCCCTGCGCCACCGACGAGCAGCGGCCAGAAGTCCGGTCCCGCCCAGTCCAGCTGCCCTTCCAGTTTGGCGTCGTCCCACTGAAGACGGTTTCGGCCGGTGATGACGAAGAGTGCGTTCGGCATCAGCCACACCACCCGCTGGATCAGCCGCTCGAGGTCGCGGTGCACGCGGTCCCCGACATCCTCAAAGGTGTCCAGGAGGACGACGAGTGTGGCCTGGCGCTTGACCGGAACCCTGCTGAGGTCCCAGGCAAGCAGATGCGAGTAGTAGCTGAGTGCTTCCAGGTCCGGTTCAGCTTCGAGAAGGTCGGCCAGACGGCGGCACTCGGCGAGCGAGCGGACCTGGTGACGCCGGTCCCGCAACGCACGGATGACCGACCGGAGTCCCTTTCCTGCGAGTACGCCCACCGTCCCGGGCAAAGACACCGCCTGCGCGACGTCTGACAGCACTGACTGCATCTGCCCGGACAAGGATCGCGATCCCGGAAACCGGCTGAACCACGTACGGCGCCGTAAGTACTCCTCCAGCGGCTCACCTGGGTGGTTGCGCTCCCAGTAGCGCTGGAACGCAAGGTCGAATGCCGGCATCGGCTCCCCCAGCTCGGCGACCGCGAGCCGCAGGGCAAGCATCAGGGACTCGAAGTCGCTGCCGGAGTCACGGGACAAGTCGACGCGCACAGGCGCCACCCGCCCTAACTGGGGGTCCAGCGGAGGCCAGCCGACATCGTGTGCTCCGCCGTCCACAAGGTGCTCGGCGACACCACGCGACAGCGTGGACTTGCCGATGCCGCCGACCCCGTAGAAGACAAGCACGTTACGCCGCGGCGTCTCCAGATCCTCGACGTCGAACCCGGACCCGCTCACCGCCTGTGTATGACGAGCGAGACTCTCGACCACCGTGGCCCACTCGTCCCGTCGGTCGGCGAAGTAATCGACGGCTTTCAGCTCACGATCATTCGACCGGAATAACGCACGAAGATCCGACCTGGACACCTGGGCAACCTCCGGCTGAGGGACTCGAAATCGCCACCCCAGCAGCTCGTTTGATGGGTCGTCAAGCGGTGGCCACTCCTCGGACGGAGATTGCCCAGGTGCGAACGGGCGGAGCGGGTGCATGGACGGCCCTGGAGCAGCCCCCGCACGCGCCCCTGGGCCCCGGCCCCCGAACTCCCGGGATCAGCCGATCTTGACGTACCGAATGACCCCTCCCAACCCTCCCGAGCCCTCCACCGGATACCTGTCCAGCACGGTGAGAGGTTTTGCCGAACGGTCGACCGCCTGCTGCCGCTGCCCGGATAGCGTCGCGTCATCCTTTCTTGATCGCGATGCGCGGGCTTCTCCAGGCATGACCGGAGAGGCCCGCCGGGAGGCATGTCATGAGTGTGGTCAACCTGTTCCGTGCCGCGGCCGCGCTGCCGGACGCCTGGAGCTCGCGTCCACTGGGTGAGGTGGGGACGGCCTGCGTCAAGGTGCTGCGCATGGACGAGCTACCGGTCGAGGAGGAGGCACACGGCACCGCCGAAGTGCTGCTCGTGCTCGACGGCAAGCTGGAACTGAGCGTGGAGGATGCCGAGGTGACAGTGGGGCCGGGCGAGATGTACCTGGTGAAGGCGGGCGTCCGGCATGCCGTTCGGCCGGGGAGCCGGGGCACCCTGGTGATCGTGGAAGTACCCGAGGGACCAGGGGGCGACTGATCCCTTGCGGCCGGCGGTCTTCAGCCCCCGTGCTTCGCCGTCGCTATTTGCCGCCGCTTTTCGCTGTTCACTTGCAGACGAGGAGACTGTCGCAGTACCCAATTCCCGGGGCATCAGGGCGAACCGTGAGGTCCTTCCGGCTGTTCAGAAGGTAGAACCCATCCTTCTGGCTGGTTCCCGCCCCAATGACGATCAACGTCTGGGCTGCCATTTTCTCCCCCATGATGGTGATCATGGAGTCATGGAGCGCAGCGAAGAGGTTGAAATCCAGGTTATTCGTGTGGACCACGCGGTAGCTCCGCGGGTCACGCGTCATTTGCTGCTTGTCCCAGCCGTTGACCGTGACCAACTGGTAGGGCCAACGAGTCAAATCCCCGGTGATCGTGCCCGCTGCTTTGGCGAGGTCGGTTGTCACCCCCTGGACGACCAGAGACATATGGATGTGCAGCTGCTCGTGAGAGCGCGACCCGGCCGCGTTGATCCCCAGTCCGAAGGTCCCCCAGGGCGGCTTTGAGAACCATTCGTAGGCCCTGTCCCAGGCCACCTGCCAGTAGTTGTGATCCTTGTCGGAGTAGGCGCCGGACACCAGGTCCGGGCACTCGATCCCTTTGATGCGATCGGTGGGAACCAGGAGGTGTCCCTGTTGCCCTTTGGCCACGAGCCAACGGCTCCCCTTCGGCCTCTCTTGGCACTCCCACGCCATTTTCCAGAGAATGTCATCGTCCGTAGTGCTTCCGCACAACTGGGGATCGGGCGGTGCGGAGAGGGTGCTCTCCCTGTTCTTTTCGATGGTCATCGCAGCATCTCCACGCTGATCGGCCGGGCAGCGGCTGCCCGGCGGTAACGCCCTGGTCCCGCCACGCAAAGAGGCAAAGCGTCCGCTACCCACCGGTCGAACGGACTTCGAGGGTTGCCACCAGTGCCGGCCCGCGGCGGGCCGGGCGTTGCCGGAGACGGCATCACGCTGCCTCCGGCGGGCGCGTGGGTCAGAGCCTGGGGCCTGGCTCAAGCTGTAAAACCACCGTGTCACCAACCCTGAGCGGGCGCATCTGCTGGCTGTGTCGAGCGTCCGCGGCCGGGTGGCGCTAGAGGTCCAGTTCCGCGCGGACCACCTTGCCCACCGGAACCCGGTCGACGACCTCCCAGCGGGCGGCGAGCGCGGCCACCAGCAGCAGGCCCCGCCCCGTTTCACCGTCGGGCGGCGGCAATACCAGGGCATCGGGGGACGGCGGGCGCTTCTCGGTGCGGGTGTCGGCGACCTCGATGCGGAGGGTGGCGGGGCGGGCCGCATCGGTATCGCCATGGGCGTAGGACAGGGTCGCGAGGCGCAGTTCGAAGTCCCGGCCCGGTACGCGGCCGTGGGTGGCGGCGTTCGCCGCGAGTTCGGCGACGACTGCGGCGGCGGCATCGGACAGCGCGCCGCCATAGGGAAAGCCCCACAGATCGAGCCGGTGGACGGCGAGATGCCGGGCGAGGCGGGCGCCGAGGCAGGTCGCGCTGAAGCGCTGGGTGAACACACGTACGGTGACCGGGGCTTGGGGCGCCCGGGAGGTTGCTTGGGCTGGCATGCGCTCCACGGTGGCGCCCGTATGGCGGCCATGGCCAGGATTTCCGCCCCTACGGAGCTCGTACGGAGCGTCAGCGTACGAGCGCAAAGGGTAGACATCGGCGGTAACGGACCGTAACCATGGGTGAGTTGTGCGTGGGGCACGACAGACGCATGGGAGGTGGCCGGTATGGCCGGCAAAGCGGGCAACAGCGAGCCCGAAACCACCGACAGCCTCAGGGCGTTCGGGGCCGTGGTCAAGGCGTTCCGGGGGCGGGCGAAGCTGACGCAGGAAGGGCTGGCGCGGCGGGTGGGATTCTCCGCCGGGACCGTCGCGTCGATCGAGCAGGGGCGCCGGCTCCCGCCACCGGAGTTCATCGAACGGGCCGAGCGGGTGCTGGACGCCTTCGGGGTGCTGCGGGCGATGGCGACGCAGCTGGCGCGGCAGCCGGGATTAGCCGCGTGGTTCCGGCAGTGGGCCCGGTTGGAGGAGAAGGCGATCAGTCTGTATACGTACGAATGCCGGTTGGTGCCGGGGCTGTTGCAGACCGAGGCGTACGCACGGGAGCTGTTCGAGCACCGCATTCCGCTGCTGACCGACGAGGAGACCGAGACGCAGATGACCGCCCGACTGGACCGGCAGAAGCTGCTGCGGGACCGGCCGAACACGGCGTTCAGCTTCATCGTCGAGGAGCATGTCTTTCTGCGGCGGACCGGTGGCGCGGACGTCTGCCGGGAACTCCTCGACTATGTGCTGGAGAGCACCCGGCTCCGGAACGTCGAGCTGCAAGTCATGCCGTTGGCGAGGGGAGTTCACGCCGGGATGGACGGGCCGTTGCAGTTGCTGGAGACGCCGAGCAACCGTTGGTACGCCTACTGCGAGGGGCAACGAAGCGGCCAACTCATCCCTGACCTAAAGACCATCAGCACATTGCACATGCGCTATGCGAAACTGCGTTCGCAGGCCCTCACACCGGAGGACTCCCGGAGCCTGCTGACGCAGATGCGAGGAGCGCTATGAGCAGCACCGAACTGGCCTGGTTCAAAAGCAGCTACAGCGGCAGCGACGGCGACAGCTGCGTGGAGATCGCCACCTGCCCCGCCACCGTCCACATCCGCGACTCCAAGGACAAGGCCGGCCCGCAGCTCGCCATACCGGCCGGTGCCTGGGCGGAGTTCGTCGGGTACGCCGTCGCACTGGCCTGACGGCGGCGCACGGGTTGACCCCGGGGCCACGGCGGCACGCCGCCCGCGGCCCCGGACTCGTGCGGTCAGCCGATCTTGACGTACCGGATGGAGACCAGCGGCCACCAGGTGGGGCTCGACTCCGAGGTCTTGCCGGGCTCAACGACCGAGCCGTCTCCCTTGCAATTGTCCGCGGTGTACCAAGTCACCTTCTTGTTGGTGTGATTGGTGATCGTCTTGTAGCCCAGCGAGTCCCACGGCCCCGTCTTCTTGGCGAGCTTGTAGCAAGCGCCGTCCGTGGGGTTGGTCAGCGTCCGCTCACCGTTCCCGGAGAACTCCAGCGTGCCGGTCGCGGCGTGCGCGGCACCCGTTCCCAGGATCAGAAGGGAGGCGGCCATGGCGCCCATGGCCAGCGTGCGTCCCGCGTTCCTGCGCCTCTTCATGTCGTTCTCTTCCTTCCGGAATGACAGCTCGTCCGGGAAGGGACGCTAGGCAGCGGGGTTATTTTTCACCTATCGGCGATTCCTCCAGTGGCCTTTCTCGGCGGTCACCTGCCCCTGACCCCAGTGGCACGCCGGACGTCGCTGAGGATAAAGATGAGCACATGAATGACAACGGGGGAACCGCACAGGGTCCGCACGATCCCACCAGCTTCCGGCTGCGGCCGCCGCAGCCTGCCCACGTGCCGGCCGCGGAGCAGTCGCAGGCTCCGGCCACACAGGTTTCACCGCCGCCGTCCGATCCGGGTGCGGGCCGGCTCGTGGCGGGCCGCTACCGGCTGCTGAGCAGGCTCGGGCACGGCGGCATGGGCACCGTATGGCGTGCCCGGGACGAGGTCATGGACCGCGAGGTCGCGGCCAAGGAGTCCCGTATTCCCGACCACCTGCCGGAACGGGAGCGGGCCGGGGTCTTCGAGCGGATGCGGCGGGAGGCACGGGCCGCGGCCCGCCTCGATCATCCCGCGGTGGTGAACGTCCATGACGTCGCCGTCGAAGAGGGACAGCCGTGGATCGTCATGGAGTTCGTCCAGGGGCGCTCGCTCGGCGATGCGCTCCAGGAGGGCACGCTCAGCGCGCGCGACGCCGCGCGGATCGGGCTGGAGGTGCTGGGCGCGCTGGAAGCCGCGCACGCCGCCGGGATCCTGCACCGCGATGTGAAGCCGGACAACGTCATGCTCGGCCGCCACGATCGCGTCATCCTCACCGACTTCGGCATCGCGCAGATCGAGGGCGAGACCAAGCTGACCGAGACCGGCGGGTTCGTCGGCTCGCCGGAATTCATCGCGCCCGAGCGGGTGTTGGGACAGCAGCCCGGCAGCGCCTCCGACCTGTGGTCACTCGGCGTCGTCCTGTACGCGGCGACGGAAGGCGTCTCGCCGTTCCGCCGCACCAACACTCCTGCCACGCTTCAGGCCGTGCTGAACGCCGTCCCGGTCGCCCCGACCGCGGCCGGCGACGGCCCGCTGGCCGAGGCCATCCAGGGTCTGCTCCAGAAGGATCCGGCGCACCGGCCGAGCGCGGCGCAGGTGCGCGAGCTGCTCGAACGGGCTGTGCAGCCGCCGCCCCCGATCGTGCGGGCCGGTGCCCCTGAGGCCGGTAAGGGGGGCCGGATCGGCCGCAGGGCACTCGTAGGGGGCGCTGCTGGAGTCGTGGCACTGGCGATGACTGCCTATGTGGTTGTCGCGGATCCGTTCGCCGGGCCGCTGCCGGACGGGTGGAGGATGCGCCAGGAGGCGGCGCCGCTCAGCGCGGTCGTCGCGGTGCCCGCCGGTTACCTCCGGATCAAGGACGACGCGGCCCCCTCCGTGATCACGTACAAGGATCCCAGCGGAGCGGTGACGGTCGCGCTGGCCCGGTGGGACCACGTGCGGCAGAAGAGCGACATCTCGGGGACCGCCGACGCCCAGGCGTTCAAGGACTCGGACGCGATCAAGGGCGGCTCCTTCTCGGGGCCGGGGATCTCGATGTCCTCGGACACCAAGGCCCGCAGCAGCACGGACTCCAACGTCACGTACCAGGACCGCGATGCCGCCCTGAACACCGTCACCTACGGCACCAGCGGCACCGGCGTGGACATCGACGGGGACGTCCCGCGCGAGGCCAAGGCGTTCTACTACCGGACCCACGCCGGTGACATGTACCGGCTGTGGGTGGACTATCCGGGCAAGGGCGACGTCACCGCCCGCGGCCGCGAGGTCGCCCGGATCGCGATCGCCAACCTTGAGGTCGACAAGCCCTGAGGCCGCTCCTCGCGGGGTCCGGTCCGGATGGCCGGACCTTCGCCACCGTTTCGGCTGTTGGCGGCGGAGGGCCGAGCCGCCAGGGTCTACCGGCCCGCGCCCGTCCCTCCCCCTGCGGGCGCGCGGTCAGGTCCGCACCCGCCCCGTCGACCCCCGCACCACCAGCTCCGGCCGGAAGACGAACTCCGTGCGCTGGGGCGGCGTTTGGCGGCCCTGGGCGCGTTCGTGGATTTCCTCGATCAGCGCGCCCACCGCCGCCGTCGCCATCGCCTGGACCGGCTGGCGCACCGTGGTCAGGGGTGGGTCGGTGAAGGCGATCAGCTGGGAGTCGTCGAAGCCGACGACGGAGACGTCGGCGGGGACGGCCAGGCCGCGCTGACGCGCCGCCCGTACCACGCCCAACGCCATCAGGTCGCTGCCGCAGACGACGCCGGTGCAGCCGTCGTCGAGCAGTGCCGCGGCTGCCGCATGGCCGCCCTCGACGCTGAAGAGGGTGTGCTGGACGCGTCGTTCGGCCTGCCCCCTCGACAGGCCGAACGACTCCGCCAGCGCCGCCACGAAGCCGTCGGCCTTGCGGCGGGAGGGCACATAGCGGGCCGGGCCGACGGCCAGGCCGATCCGCTCGTGCCCCAGCTCGGCCAGGTGGCGCACCGCCATCCGGGCCGCCGCGCCGTCGTCGGGTGAGACGAACGGCGCGTCGATGCGGTCGTTGTAGCCGTTGATGAGGACGAACGGGACGCCGCGGGAGGCCAGCCGGGCGTAGCGGGTGGGGTCGGCGCGGGTGTCCGCGTGCAGGCCGGAGAGGAAGACGATGCCGGTGACACCGCGTTCCTCCAGCTGCTCGACGAGTTCGTCCTCGGTGGCCCCGCCCGGCATCTGCGTGCACAGCACCGGGGTGTAGCCGTGGCCGGCCAGCGACTGCTCGATGATCTGGGCGAAGGCGGGGAAGATCGGGTTGGTCAGCTCGGGGATGACCAGGCCGACCAGCCCGGCGCTGCGGCGGCGCAGCCGTACGGGACGCTCGTAGCCGAGTACGTCGAGCGCGGCGAGCACCCGCTGCCGGGTGCTCGCCGCCACGCCCGCCTTGCCGTTCAGGACCCGGCTGACGGTCGCCTCACTGACGTCCGCCTGGGCGGCGATGTCGGAGAGCCGGGGGGTGGCATGGATGTCGGGCAGGGTCACTCTTCCCACCAGACGGTGGTATCGGCGGGGAGGGTGAAGTCCCCGTCAGGGGCGTTGAGTTGGCGGGAGGCGAGCAGGATCCGGCCGGGGGCGGGCAGCGGGGCCGGGCGCTCCGTCGTGTTGACGGTGCAGAGCAGGCCGCCGGGGCGGCGGAAGGCCAGGACGCCGTCGGGGGCGTCCAGCCACTCGACCGCGTCGCCCGCGCCCAGTCCCGGCAGCCGGCGCCGCAGTGCGAGGGCGGTGCGGTAGAGCTCCAGGGTGGAGGCGGGGTCGCCGGTCTGGGCCTCGACGGTGAGGGCGGCCCAGTCGGCGGGCTGCGGGAGCCAGCTGCCGCCGTCGCCGAAGCCGTACGGGGGTGCCTCGCCGCTCCACGGGAGCGGCACCCGGCAGCCGTCGCGCAGGCCCTCCTGGCCGCTGTCCCGGAAGAACGAGGGGTCCTGGCGGACCTCGTCGGGCAGGTCGGTGACCTCGGGCAGGCCCAGTTCCTCGCCCTGGTAGAGGTAGGCGGAGCCGGGCAGGGCCAGCATCAGGAGGGTGGCGGCACGGGCACGGTCCAGGCCGCCGCCGAGCCGGGTGGTGTGCCGTACGACGTCGTGGTTGGACAGCACCCAGGTCGTCGGGGCGGCCACCGGGCGCATGGCGTCGAGGGAGGAGTCGATCGCCTCCCGGAGCTCGGCCGCGTCCCAACCCGCGTTCAAGTAGTGGAAGTTGAACGCCTGGTGGAGTTCGTCGGGGCGGAGGTAGAGCGCGGTGCGGTCGGCGGTGGGGGTCCATGCCTCGGCGACGGCGATCCGGTCGCCGGGGAGCGCCCCGGGCCGGCTGCCGGCGGAGTACTCGTCGAGGACGGTGCGCCAGGAGCGGTAGATGTCGTGGACACCGTCCTGGTCGAAGAACGGCAGCACCTGGTTGCCGAGCAGTCTGAGCTGTTCGCCGTGGCCCATGTCGGGCAGGCCGGGGGCCTTGACCAGGCCGTGGGCCACGTCCACCCGGAAGCCGTCGACGCCCAGGTCCAGCCAGAAGCGCAGGATGGAGCGGAACTCGTCCTGGACGGCGGGGTGGTCCCAGTTGAAGTCGGGCTGCTCGGGCGCGAAGAGGTGGAGGTACCACTCTCCGTCGGGGACCCGGGTCCAGGAGGGACCGCCGAAGAGGGACTCCCAGTCGTTGGGCGGCTCCTCGCCGTTCTGGCCCCGTCCCTTACGGAAGTGGAAGCGCTCGCGGAGCGTCGATCCGGGGCCCTCGGCCAGTGCGCGGCGGAACCATGCGTGCTGGTCGGAGCAGTGGTTGGGGACGAGGTCGACGATGATGCGCAGGCCCAGGGCGTGGGCGTCGGCGATGACCGCCTCGGCGTCCGGCAGGGTGCCGAACATCGGGTCGATGGTGCGGTAGTCGGCGACGTCGTAGCCGGCGTCGGCCTGCGGTGAGGCGTAGAACGGGCTGAGCCAGACGGCGTCCACGCCCAGGTCGCGCAGGTACGGCAGCCGGCTGCGGACGCCGGCCAGGTCCCCCATGCCGTCGCCGTTGGCGTCGGCGAAGCTGCGCGGATAGACCTGGTAGATCACCGCGTCGCGCCACCAGTCGGTGGCAGGAGCGACGTTCTCAGGGATGACGTTCTCAGGGGTGACGTTGTGCTGTGGAGTCATTTCAACCCTTGGTGGTGCCGGCGGTCAGTCCGGCTACGAGGTGGCGCTGGGCGAAGGCGAAGACGAGCGCGGCCGGTACGGCGATGATCACGGCGGCGGCGGTCATCGAACCCCAGTCGTTGGTGTACTGGTTGACGAAGGTCTGGAGGCCGCCGGCGAGCGTCAGGTTCTCCTCACCGGTCATGAACGCGGAGGCGTAGGCGACCTCGGCCCAGGCGGTGACGAAGGTGTAGAAGCCGGTGACGGCGAGGCCGGGGCGGGCCAGCGGCAGGACGAGCCGCCAGAAGGTGCCGAACGGGTTGAGGCCGTCGACCCGGCCCGCTTCGTCGATCTCCACCGGGATCGTGTCGAAGAAGCCCTTCATCATCCAGGCGCAGAACGGGACGGCGATGGTCAGATAGGTGATGACCAGGCCCGCGGGCTGGTTGAGCAGGCCGAGGCTCGCCAGGAGGTTGTACAGCGGCACGATCAGCACCGCGACCGGGAACATCTGGGTGATCAGCAGCAGCCACATCAGCGGGCGCATGCCGGGGAAGCGGAAGCGGCTGACGGCGTAGCCGGTGGTGGCGGCGAGGAAGACGCCGAGGACGGTGGTCAGCCCGACGATGATCACGGAGTTCTGGAACCAGGTCAGGAACTCGGTGTCGGCCAGTACGTGGGTGTAGTTGGCGAACGTGAAGTGGGTGACCAGGCTGGTGGAGAAGGCGTCGTTCTTCGGTTTGAAGGACGTCACCAGCAGCCAGAGGGGCGGGAAGACCGCCAGCACGGCCGCGACGGCCAGACCGGCGTGCAGCGCGGTGGAGGCGAGCCTGGACCGCTCGTTGCGCTTGCGGGGCGGTCGGGTGGTGGGCGTACGGGTCATGGTCACCACACCTCTCCCTGCTTGCGCAGCGCCCGCCGGTAGACGACCGCGACGACGGAGAGCAGGACCAGGATCAGGACGCCCCAGGCCGCGGACTCGGAGAAGTTGCGGGGGCTGTCGATGAAGGAGAGCCGGTAGGCGTAGGTCACCAGGATCTCGGTGGCGTCGCCGGGGCCGCCCCGGGTCAGCAGGAAGATCACCGGGAACATGTTGAAGGTCCAGATGGTGGAGAGCAGGATGACGGTGCTGCTGACGGCCCGCAGCCCCGGCACGGTGATGTGGCGGAACCGCTGCCAGGCGCTCGCGCCATCCATCTCGGCGGCCTCGTACAGCTCGCCCGGTATGGACTGGAGTCCGCCGAGCAGCGCGACCAGCATGAAGGGCACGCCCAGCCAGACGTTGACGGCGATGACCGAGAGCTTGGCCCAGGTGGGGTCGTTGAGCCACGGGACCGCGTCGATGCCGCCGCCGGCCAGCAGCTTGTTGAGGATGCCGTTCTTCTCGTTGTAGAGCATCCGCCAGGTGAAGACCGAGATGAAGGCGGGGATGGCCCACGGCAGGATCAGCGCGAGGCGGTAGAAGGTGCGGCCGCGCAGGGTGCGGTTGAGCATGTTCGCCAGGGCGAGGCCGGTCAGGAACGTCAGCGAGACACAGGCGACGGTCCACAGGACGGTCCAGCCGAGGCGGTCCCAGAAGACGCCGTCGGAGAGGACCGCCCGGTAGTTGTCCAGGCCGGTGAACTTGTAGGTGGCGGGGAGATGGTTGACGCCGATGTTCCGCTCGACGTTGGCCTCGTTGGCGTCCGTGAGGGAGAGGAAGACGCCGCGCACCAGCGGGTAGCCGATGATCACCCCGATGACGAGTACCACCGGGGCGACCATCGTCCACGCGTACCAGTGGGTGCCCAGCGCCCGGCGCACCCGTACAGCAAGGGTCACTTGTAGTCCTTGAGCAGCTTCCGGTAGGCGGCGCCGGTCGCCTTGGCGGCCTGCTCGGGCGTGGCGGCGCCGGTGAGCACCTTGTTCATCTGGACCTTGACGGGCTCGAAGAGCGAGTTGCCCTCGGCGATCCAGGGGCGCTGGACGGCACCGTCGACGGCGGGCTTGAAGAACTGGACCATCTCGTTGCCCTTGACGGCCGGCACCTCGTACACGGACTTACGGGTGGGCAGCAGGCTGAGCTTCTCGTTGGTCTCCTGCTGGACCTTGGCCGAGCTCATGTACTTCACGAAGGCGTAGGAGGCCCGGAGGTTCTTGCTGCCGGCGTAGACGGAGAGGTTCCAGCCGCCCTGCGGGGAGCCCTGGGCGGTGCTGCCGCCGGGGACGGGGGCGACGCCGAGGTTCTTCTTGTCCTTGAACGCCTTGCCGGCGCGGGCGCCCTCGATGTCCCAGGGGCCGTCGACGGCCATCGCGACGGTGCCGTCCTTGAGGGCCTTGAGCTGGTTCTCCTGGCCGTCGGTGGCGTCGGTGACCGCGGCCTTGGAGTCCACCAGGTCCTTGATCGTCTTGAACGCCCGGACACCGGCGCCGTCGTCGATCTCCACGACCTTGTCGCGGGCGTTGACCATGTCGCCGCCCTCGCCGTAGAGGTAGGGCAGGAACCAGTAGGGGTCGTCGCCGCGCAGATAGAGGGCGGTGGCGCCGGTCTTGGCCTTGATCTTCTTGGCGGCCTCGGCCAGTTCGTCGAAGGTCTTGGGCACCTCGACGCCGGCGTCCTTGAGGAGCTTCTTGTTGTAGAAGAGGCCAAGGGTGTCGATGACCTGGGGTGCGGCGTAGGTCTTGCCCTTGAACTTCGTGGAGCCGACGGCCTGCGGGAGGTAGTCGTCGGTCTTGTCGAGGGCGGGGGTGCCGTCGAGCGGCGCGAGGTAGCCGAGGTTGGCGAAGTCGGCGACCCAGGCGACCTCGGTGCGCATCACGTCGGGGGCGCCGGAATTGCCGCCGGCCGCGTTCTTGAACTTGGCGTTGGCGTCACCGAAGGGGACGTTCACATATTTGACGTGGACCTTGGGGTGGTCCTTCTGGAAACCTTCGGCAAGTTTGCGGTAGGTCGCCTTCTCGGCGTCGTTGGAGGTGTCCCAGAAGGTCACGGTTCCGGACAGTTCACCCCCGCTGTCGCCGCCGCTGCCGCTGTCGCCTCCGCCGCACGCTGTCGCTGCCAGTGCCAGGCCCGCTACCAGCGCGGTGGCCGTTATGCCCCGTATGCCACGCCGCATGTGAACTCCTTAGGGAAATGCCTCAGATGGCGGTCAGGAACGTAACAGCGCGGAAAACAAACCGAAAGACCTTGCGGCAAATTTCTGCAAGACCATGGGAACGAATTGCAACGAGATGGCTGGAACGGGACCCTCCGGGCGCCCTCGGCACCGTCACCCGTCGCCCGCCCGAGCGTTGATTGCATGAAGGCACCGACGCCTCTTGATCTCGACAGGGACGGCAGATGACCCAGGAGCTCACTTCCCCCAGCCCCGCCCCCCAGGCCCCCGGAACGGGCCGAGGTCCGGGGTGGTGGCGCGACGCCGTCATCTACCAGGTGTATGTGCGCTCGTTCGCCGACAGTGACGGAGACGGCATCGGCGATCTGCGCGGCGCCCGCGCCCGGCTGCCGCACCTCAAGGACCTGGGGGTGGACGCCGTCTGGCTCACCCCGTTCTACGCCTCACCACAGGCCGACGGCGGCTACGACGTCGCCGACTACCGCGCCGTCGACCCGCTCTTCGGCAGCCTCCAGGACGCCGACGACCTGATCCGCACCGCCCATGACCTGGGCCTGCGGGTGATCGTCGACATCGTCCCCAACCACACCTCCGACCGGCACCCGTGGTTCCAGGACCCCGAACTCGCCCGGCAGCGCTACCTCTTCCGCCCCGGCAAGGGGGAGAACGGCGAACTCCCGCCCAACGACTGGGAGTCGGTCTTCGGCGGCCCGGCCTGGACCCGCACCGACCGCGGCGACTGGTATCTGCACCTCTTCGCCCCCGAGCAGCCCGACCTCAACTGGGACAACCCCGAGGTGCACACCGAGTTCGAGGCCATCCTGCGCTTCTGGCTCGACCTCGGCGTGGACGGCTTCCGGGTCGATGTCGCGCACGGCATGGTCAAGGCGCCCGGCCTGCCGGACATCGGCCACGGCCAGCAGGCCAAGCTGATCGGCAATCAGGTGCTGCCGTTCTTCGACCAGGACGGGGTGCACACCATCCACCGCGCCTGGCGCCGCCTGCTGGACGGCTACGGCGAGACCCACGGCAGGCAGGTCGTCGGCGTCGCCGAGGCCTGGGCCCCCACCGCCGAGCGCCTCGCCCTCTACGTCCGCCCGGACGAACTCCACCAGGCCTTCAACTTCCAGTTCCTGAACGCCCCTTGGGAAGCCGGCGCCCTGCACGAGGTCATCGATGCCTCGCTCGCCGCCACCACCTCGGTCGGCGCCCCGACGACCTGGGTGCTGTCCAACCACGACGTCGTACGGCACACCACCCGGCTCGGCGGCGGCCTGGACCGCGCCCGCGCCGCCACCCTCCTGATGCTGGCCCTGCCCGGCTCCGCCTACCTCTACCAGGGCGAGGAACTGGGCCTGCCCGAGGTCACCGACCTGCCCGACGAGGTCCGCCAGGACCCGGCCTTCTTCCGCGGCGGCCGGACCCCCGGCGCCGCCGCCACCAGCGGCCAGGACGGCTTCCGCGACGGCTGCCGGGTGCCGCTCCCCTGGTCCGGCGAGCTGCCGCCGTACGGCTTCGGCGACGGGGGGAGCTGGCTCCCGCAGCCCCGCGACTGGGCCACCCTCACCGTCGAGGCCCAGACCGGCGACCCCGCCTCCACCCTGGAGCTCTACCGCACCGCCCTCGCACTGCGGCGCCGGCTGCCGGGACTGGGCGACGGCGAGATGAGCTGGGCCCCCGCACCCGACGGGGTGCTCGCCTTCACCCGCCCCGGCCTGCTGTGCGCCGTCAACACACTGGGTCACGACGTGGAGCTGCCGCCGCCCGGCGCGCTGCTGCTGGCCAGCGCCCCGGTGACCGGCAACGGCGCCGCCGCGGTGCTCCCCGGCGACAGCTGCACCTGGTGGGCAATCTGAGAGCCGAACGGTACAGTCCCACCCATGACCGCCCGGCTTGCCGATATCGCAGCACAGGCGGGTGTCAGCGAGGCCACCGTCAGCCGGGTGCTCAATGGAAAGCCCGGTGTCTCCGCCACCACCCGCCAGTCCGTGCTTGCCGCCCTCGATGTGCTGGGCTACGAGCGCCCGGTGCGGCTGCGGCAGCGCAGCGCCGGGCTGGTCGGACTGATCACTCCGGAGCTGGAGAACCCGATCTTCCCGGCGTTCGCCCAGGTCATCGGGCAGGCACTGACCCGCCAGGGCTATACGCCCGTCCTGGCGACCCAGACGCCGGGCGGCTCCACCGAGGACGAGCTGACCGAGATGCTGGTGGACCGCGGAGTGGCCGGCATCATCTTCGTCTCCGGGCTGCACGCCGACACCTCCGCCGATATGCAGCGCTATGAGCAGCTGCGCGGCCAGGGCGTCCCGTTCGTCCTCATCAACGGCTTCTCCGACAAGGTGCAGGCACCGTTCGTCTCCCCCGACGACCGGGCCGCGGTGGACCTGGCGGTCACCCACCTCAGCGCGCTCGGCCACCGGCGGATCGGGCTGGCACTCGGCCCCAAGCGCTTCGTTCCCGTGCAGCGCAAGATCGAGGGCTTTGTGCGCAGCATGCAGGACCGGCTCCAGCTCGGCCCGGCCGAGGCGGAGCCGTTCATCCAGCACTCCCTCTACACCCTGGAGGGCGGCCAGGCCGCGGCGGGCGCGCTGATCGAGCGGGGCGCCACGGCCATCGTCTGTGCCAGCGACATGATGGCCCTCGGCGCGATCCGCGCAGCCCGCCAGCGCGGCCTCGACGTCCCCGGCGACCTCTCCGTGGTCGGCTTCGACGACTCCCCGCTCATCGCCTTCACCGACCCGCCGCTGACCACGATCCGGCAGCCGGTGACGGCCATGGGACAGGCGGCGGTACGGGCCCTCCTGGAAGAGGTCGGCGGCACCCCCGCCCCCCACAGCGAGTTCGTCTTCCACCCCGAACTGGTGGTCCGCGGCTCGACCGCCTCGGCCCCGAAGGCGGCCCGGATCCCGAAGCCGTCGCGGGCTCACTGACCGCCGAATCACCCGTACGTACGGGGTTCTGACGTACCCCCCAGGTCCCATACAGGGCCTCGAATACCCGCCCGAAGGATGATCGGCAAGACGTCCGTTTCTGGCAGACTGTCTGCCTATGGGTGATGCGAATACGAGGATTTTGGACGGCCCGCCGACCACCCCGCCACCCAAGGGGGAACACGCGGACCGCCCGGTGACCGACCGCCGACTGGCCCGTCTGCGGGCCCCCCGCTCCCCCCGCCTCTGGTTCGAGATCCTGCTGATCGCGGTCAGCTACTGGACCTACTCGGTGGTCCGCAACGCCGTGCCCGAGCAGAAGATCCAGGCCCTGAAGAACGCCGACTGGGTCTGGCAGGCGGAGCACTTCCTGGGCATCGCCGTCGAGCGCACCGTCAACCACGCGGTGAACTCCGTGACGTGGCTGATCGTCACGATGAACTACTACTACGCGACGCTGCACTTCGTCGTCACGATCGGCGTCCTCATCTGGCTCTACCGCTGGCACCCCGGCCGCTACGCCGCCGCCCGGCTGGCCCTGTTCGCCACCACCGGCCTCGCCCTGATCGGCTATTACCTCTACCCCCTGGCGCCACCCCGGCTGATGCCGGACGGCGGCTTCGTCGACACCCTCGTCCACCACGGCACCTGGGGCTCGATGGCCTCCGGCAACCTCGCCGCGATGTCCAACCAGTACGCCGCGATGCCATCCATGCACATCGGCTGGTCACTGTGGTGCGGCATCACGATCGCGCTACTGGCCAAGCCGCTGTGGTGCAGGATCCTCGGCCTGCTCTACCCCGCCACGACCCTGCTGGTCATCGTCTCCACCGCCAACCACTTCTGGCTGGACGCGCTGGGCGGGGTTCTGTGCCTGTCCCTCGGTTTCGCGTTTGCGTCCGTGTGGTACGGGTCGTTGCCGCATCGGCTGGCGAAAGTGGCTGTGGCCTAAGCATTCCGCTGCGCTTTGCCTTCGGCCCACGTTTTTGGCTTTCTCGCCGTTGCGCCTGCGGCGGGCCGGTCCGCTGCGCGGGGCTGTCGGGGTGC